>SPJP01000205.1 GCA_006844665.1 Paracoccaceae bacterium | reverse complement strand
GAGGTCCGCTACGACGAAGCCCAAAAGCGCGTTGTCTACGAACCGGTCAAGCTGGTGCAGGAATACCGCCAGTTCGACTTCATGTCCCCATGGGAAGGCGCTGAATACATCCTGCCCGGCGACGACAAGGCGGAGGCCAAGGGCTAATATATGGCCGACGTCACGCTCCTTTTCGGGATCGGTGCAACCAAGGCAGGCACCTCATGGCTCCAGTATTTTCTGGAACGCCATCATCAGGTGCATCTATGGGTCCATAAGGAACTCCATTACTTCGACGCGTTGGACGAAAACAACGCCATGTGGCAGGTCGACCAATTGTGCGAAAAACGCATGACCCTGCGCCGCAAGATGAACGAGGCCCATGGCGCGGACAAAAACCGCCTGCGGTTCGAGGTTCAGGAAATCGACCGCTGGCTGGGCGTGCTGTGCCGGGGCAAAGAATCCCCCAGCGCCTATATGTCGTTTCTGCGTCAGGGCAGGGCGGGCAAGCCGGTCGTGGGCGATATCACCCCGGCCTACGCGTTGCTCAGCGAAGAGCGTCTGAAAATGATGCACGGGCTCAACCCTGTGACCAAATTCATCTACCTGCTGCGCGATCCGATCTCTCGGCTCTGGTCCAACATCCGCATGATGGCCAGCTGGGGCGGCGGCAGCGCCAAGGATATGCAAGACCGGGCCAACTGGATCTTTGACCGCTGGACAAAAGGCGACGAAGACGCACTGGCCGCGCGCTGCGATTATTCCGGCCCCCTGACCCGGCTGACCAACGCCGTGCCAGAACAAGACCGCCATATCGGCTTTTACGAAGACCTGTTCTCTAAAGCCTCGGTCGCCAAGATCTGCGGTTTCATCGGCATCGATACGGTCGACGCGCCCCTGGAACAAAAGGTCC
The DNA here is from genome assembly GCA_006844665.1 of Paracoccaceae bacterium. GTDB lineage: Bacteria > Pseudomonadota > Alphaproteobacteria > Rhodobacterales > Rhodobacteraceae > Dinoroseobacter. Next base: position 17,522 of record SPJP01000205.1, on the reverse strand, counting down.
ACGAATCCGTGCGCCTGACATTCGATCCGGCGCGCCGCGCCATTGCCGCCGACAGGCTGGCCCCGCAATACCAATTTGTTGAAACCATGTTCGGGGCTCTCCCGAACCGTTGGAACCCCGCTTAAAGGAGGGTCGAGACATGGACGGAACGCAGTTCAACGACACATTGACCGGCGAACAAAAGATCCGGAACTTCAACATCAACTTCGGGCCGCAGCACCCTGCGGCGCACGGGGTGCTTCGCCTTGTGCTGGAACTGGACGGCGAGATTGTCGAACGGTGCGATCCCCATATCGGCCTGCTGCACCGTGGCACCGAAAAGCTGATGGAAACTCGGACCTATCTGCAGAACCTGCCCTATTTCGACCGGCTCGACTACGTCGCCCCGATGAACCAGGAACATGCCTGGTGTCTGGCGATCGAAAAGCTGACAGGGGTCGAGGTTCCCCGCCGTGCCTCGCTGATCCGGGTTCTTTACTCGGAAATCGGCCGGATCCTGAACCACCTGCTGAACGTGACCACCCAAGCTATGGATGTGGGCGCTCTGACCCCGCCGCTCTGGGGCTTTGAAGAACGCGAAAAGCTGATGGTGTTTTACGAACGCGCCTGCGGCGCCCGTCTGCACGCCGCCTATTTCCGCCCCGGCGGCGTCCACCAGGATCTGCCCGACGACCTGCTCGATGACATCGAAGAATGGTGCACCCCGTTCCTGGGCGTGCTCGACGATATCGACGGTCTTCTGACCGAAAACCGGATCTTCAAACAGCGCAACGCCGATATCGGTGTGATCAGCCAGCAAGACGCTCTGGATTGGGGCTTCTCTGGTGTGATGGTGCGCGGCTCCGGCATGGCCTGGGATCTGCGCCGCGCCCAGCCCTACGAATGCTATGACGAGTTCGAATTCGACATCCCCGTCGGCAAGAACGGCGATTGCTACGACCGCTATCTGTGCCGCATGGCCGAAATGCGTGAAAGCATCCGCATCATTCACCAGGCCATCGCAAAACTGCGCGCCCCCGAAGGCAAAGGCGATGTGATGGCAAGGGGCAAACTTACCCCGCCCAAGCGCGCGGATATGAAAACCTCGATGGAAGCCTTGATCCACCATTTCAAGCTCTACACCGAAGGCTTCCACGTCCCAGCAGGCGAGGTTTATGCCTGCGTCGAAGCCCCCAAAGGCGAATTCGGCGTCTATCTCGTGGCCGATAGCACAAACCGCCCCTACCGCGCCAAGCTGCGCGCCCCGGGCTTTTTGCACCTGCAAGCCATGGATTACGTCGCCACCGGTCACCAGCTGGCCGATGTCGCCGCCATCATCGGCACCATGGATGTGGTGTTCGGGGAAATTGACAGGTAGGGGGCCCGCCCTCCCACCGCCCGACAGGCCTTCATCTGGCCAAAAATACTCCCGCCGGAGGCGTCCAGGAAAACCGACGCAATACCGACGAAATACCGACGTGAAACCGAAAGCGATCTGATATGCTCCGCCGCCTCCATCCTGACCAGCCTGACAGCTTTGAATTCACTCCCGCCAACCTTGCGTGGGCCGAAGGCCAGATCAGCAAATACCCCGAGGGCCGTCAGGCCAGCGCAATCATCCCGCTGCTCTGGCGCGCCCAGGAACAGCATGGCTGGCTGACCCGCCCGGCGATTGAATATGTGGCCGCCATGCTGGATCTGGCCTATATCCGCGCGTTGGAAGTGGCGACATTCTACTTCATGTTCCAGCTGCAACCCGTTGGATCTGTTGCCCATATCCAGATCTGCGGCACCACCTCCTGCATGATCTGCGGCGCCGAAGACCTGATGGCCATCTGCAAAGAAAAGATCGCCGAAAAACCCCACCAGCTCAGCGCCGATGGCAAGTTCAGCTGGGAAGAGGTCGAATGCCTCGGCTCGTGCTCCAACGCACCCATGGCCCAGATCGGCAAAGACTATTACGAAGACCTGACCGCAGACAGCTTCACCGGCCTTCTGGACAAGCTTGCCGCAGGCGAAACCCCAGTTCCCGGCCCCCAAAACGGCCGCTATGCCGCCGAGCCTCTGGGCGGTGTAACCACTTTAAAAGACTACGAAAAGGGCCGCGACACCTATAACGCCTCGGCCCGTTTGGCGGTCGATATCGGCGACACGGTCAAACGCATCGATGGCACCGAAGTGCCCCTGCTGACCCCCTGGCGCGACGGGGCCTCAGCGCCGGCCAAAGCTGCAGAAGAAACCGCTGCAGAAGCACCAGGTATCCAGCCTGCAGGCCTGGACCGCGCCCGCGATGGCCAAGCCGATGATTTGAAGATGATCAAGGGCATTGGTCCGGCCTTAGAAACCCTGTGCAACCGCCTTGGTTTCTACCATTTCGACCAAATCGCCGACTGGTCTGCAGACGAAATCGCGTGGGTCGATCAGAACCTAGAAGGGTTCAAAGGCCGCGTCACCCGCGACGAATGGGTCGCACAAGCCAAGCTTCTTGCATCAGGAGGCGAGACAGAATTCGCACGTCGCGTTAAAAAGGGCGAGGTATACGACGACTAGTGTCTTAAACAATGTAGGGGAATAGGAAGTGATGAATACGTTTTCTGATAAACGAAACTGCTCGAACGTCTGCACATTTGTGGCGTTTTTGGTCAGTTTGGTCATTTTGATTTTGCTGATGGTTGTGGCCGATTGGGGCTTTTTCGCAGCATTTTTCGCTTCCGCCGTATTGTGGGCCATTGGTACCGTTGTACTGTTGTATTTCGTCTGTCGCGACGTGTCTGACACCGCTGCAACAGCCACAGCACCTGCAGTCGAAGATACCCCTGCACCCGCGCCTATCGCGTCCGCAGCGCCCGTAATGGCTGAACCGGTAGCAGTCGCACCAAAGGCCGAAGCACCAGCAAAAGCCCCTGCAAAAGCAGCAAAGCCTGCAACGGCCAAACCAAAGCCCGCAGCAGCGCCGAAACCGGCCGCAGCCTCGGCTGAGGGTACCCAGCCCGAAGCGTTGAAAGCCGCGCGGGGCGGCAAAGGCGATGATCTGAAACAGATCAAGGGCGTCGGCCCGAAATTGGAAGCCATGTGCAACGAGCTTGGCTTTTATCACTTTGACCAGATCGCGGGTTGGTCCGCAGACGAGGTCGCCTGGGTTGACCAGAACATCAAAGGCTTCAAGGGCCGCGTCACCCGCGACAAATGGGTGGAGCAGGCTAAAATCCTTGCCTCTGGGGGCGAGACTGAATTTTCAAAACGCGTGGAAGACGGCGACGTCTACTAAGATGAATGACTGACAAAGACGACCAACTAGCCCAAGCCAAGCAGGCCCGACTGGCAGCGATCGTGATCGTTGTCGCTGGGGTTGCCTGGATTGTGGCGGTCAATCTTGGGGGCTATCTGGGCCTTCCGATTAAGTTTGCGGTCCTCATCGATCTCGCGGCACTGGCGGCGTTCTTTTTCGCTCTGGTGATTATATATCGCGTCTGGCGGGCACGCCAGCGGACAGGAGAATGACAATGCTGCAAGATCAGGACCGGATCTTTACCAATATCTACGGGATGCGCGACCGCACTTTGGCCGGCGCTCAACAACGGGGCCATTGGGATGGCACCAAGGATCTGATCGGGCTGGGCCGCGACAAGATCATCGAGATCATGAAAGGTTCTGGCCTGCGCGGTCGGGGCGGTGCGGGTTTCCCAACCGGCCTGAAATGGTCCTTTATGCCTAAGGAAAGCGACGGTCGCCCGTCCTATCTGGTGGTTAATGCCGACGAATCCGAACCCGGCACCTGTAAAGACCGCGAGATCATGCGCCATGATCCCCACACTCTGATCGAAGGCTGCCTGATTGCCTCCTTCGCGATGAAGGCTCATGCTTGCTACATCTATATTCGCGGTGAATATATCCGCGAAAAAGAGGCGCTGCAAAACGCGATTGACGAAGCCTATGCCGCTGGTCTTGTTGGCAAAAACGCCTGCAAATCGGGTTGGGATTTCGACATCTATGTCCACCACGGTGCGGGCGCATATATCTGCGGCGAAGAAACTGCGCTGCTGGAAAGCCTGGAAGGCAAAAAGGGCATGCCCCGGATGAAGCCGCCTTTCCCGGCGGGTGCGGGCCTGTATGGTTGCCCCACAACCGTGAACAACGTGGAATCCATCGCCGTGGTTCCCACAATCCTGCGCCGCGGTGCCGACTGGTTCAGCCAGTTTGGCCGCCCAAATAACGCAGGCACCAAACTGTTCGCCATCAGTGGCCACGTGAATAACCCTTGCGTTGTTGAAGAAGCCATGAGCATCGGTTTTGAGGAACTGATCGACCGTCATTGCGGCGGGATCCGGGGCGGCTGGGACAACCTAAAGGCTGTTATCCCGGGGGGCTCGTCTGTTCCCATGTTGCCGCGCGACGTGATGAAAGACGCGATCATGGATTTTGACTGGCTGCGCGAACAACGATCGGGCCTTGGGACAGCGGCTGTGATCGTCATGGACGAAAGCACCGACATCATCAAAGCGATCTGGCGTCTGTCCAAGTTCTACAAGCATGAAAGCTGCGGCCAGTGTACACCGTGCCGCGAAGGCACCGGCTGGATGATGCGGGTTATGGACCGTCTGGTGAAGGGCGAGGCCGAGGTCGAAGAAATCGACATGCTGCTGGACGTCACCAAGCAGGTCGAAGGCCACACAATCTGTGCCTTGGGCGATGCGGCGGCCTGGCCGATCCAAGGCCTGGTCCGGCATTTCCGCGACGAGATTGAAGATCGTATCAAAGCCAAGCGCACCGGCCGCGTCAGCGCCGTCGCGGCTGAGTGATCTGATAAAAACTGCCGTTGGGCCCCGCATATTCTGCGTCTGGCCCGGCGGTTTACGATAACACGGGAAGGTTAGGCCTATGTTCAGCGACTACACTCTCGCTTTGGCGGCACTGGCATGTTGGGGTCTTTTGGTGTTGGCGCTGTCTGGCCTGTCGCTTCGCGGCCGCACCCCGGAAAACCGCACTGAATCCGGCCTGCCCAAGCGCAACTACGCGGAACCCAGCTACCGCGCCTATCGCGCCTATGCCAACGCCATGGAAAGCTCGCCCCCCTTTATGGCCGGGCTTTTGGCCTGCATTATGTTGGGGGCAGCGCCCTTTTGGGTGAACGGGCTGGCGGCTGTGTTTATTCTGTCGCGCATTGCGATGGCCTATATCCATATCGCCACAGAAAATCAGGCCGCGCGTTCTGGCGCATATGGGATTGGCTGGCTGTGCATGCTGGCCCTTGGCCTGATCGCGCTCATTTCGGCAATAACCGGGTAACGATATGGAAAACCACCATCTGGCAGAATTGAACGTTGGACGGTTGTTGGCTGATCCCGAAGATCCGCTGGTCCATGAGTTCATGAGCAATATCGACAGGATCAATGGGCTGGGCAAAAGGATGCCGGGCTTTGTGTGGATGATGGAAGGCTCTGGCGAGCCAAACACGGGCAATACCGAAGCCAAGATCGACGGCGATCCGCGCTTTGTGTCTAACCTGACGGTTTGGGAAGATCTGGCCAGCTTGGACACGTTCGTCTTTGGCACCCTGCACAAGCAATTCTTCGACCGCCGCGCTGAATGGTTTCAGGTGCTGGGCAAGATGCATTTTGTGATGTGGTGGGTGCCCATTGGCCATCAGCCAAGTCTGGACGAGGCTTTGGCCCGGCTGGACCATCTGAACACCCATGGGCCGTCGGATCACGCATTTGACTGGACCTATGCCAAGGGGGCCGCGTAATGCGCCTAGCTGCTTTGGCTCTGATCTTGCCGCTGCTTGGAACTTCGCTATCGGCCCAAGAATTGCGCCCTGCGCCTGCGTTTTACACAGAAGCGATTTTTGCAATTCGGATGGCCGATGCCTTGGCGCTGGATTGCCCCGATATTCAGGTCGATTTCGCGGCAACCCAAACCCAAGTGGACGCGATGAACGCGCAGTTGGACCAAGAGGGATTCGATTTGGATCAGCCTTTCGCGCAAATGATAGATTTTGCGCCGCAGATCCGGGGTTTACAGGACGCGTTCACGGAAAAGTATGATCTGGCGGACCCGACCTCGGAATCGATTTGCGCGGCGGCCCATTCGGAAATGGCAGAAGCGACCCAGATCGGCAAATTATTGACGAAGGACGCTGAATGACCCTGATGATATTGCATAGCACAGGGCCCAAGGACCAAGTGCACAGCAGTTTCAGGCTGTAACAAGGACGATTACCATGGCTCGTATTCTGCTTTCTTCTGTTTTGGTGGCCACGCTTATATCCGCGGGCACTGCCAGTTTTGCCAATAATTACGACGGGTTGCGCAATGACCCCAAGCTGGCCAACGGGCTGCGCTGGGTGTCTGCGGCCCTCATGATCCAGGACACATGCCCCGATATCTCGGCCCGGATGCTGCGGGGGCTGGGTTTTCTGAATTCCTTGCGCAGCCATGCCCGGGGTTTGGGCTACAGCAACGACATGATTAAGGCCTATGTGGATGACCCGACCGAAAAGGCACGGGTTGAAGGCGAAGCACTGCAATATTTGCGTTCGGAAGGGGTGGTTCCCGGCGACGCATCAAGTTATTGCGCTGTTGGCCGGAACCATATCGCGCGCAAAACCCAAATCGGTGTTTTGTTGCGCTGACGGGACGAATGAACGCATGGGCAAACCTTTGGTTTGCCCGCATTACGAAAACGCTTCTATTGATCAAGAAGCGAAGCGACCGGGGGCCCTGATAACGGGTCCCTTTGACGGGAGAATGACATGAGCGACCTACGCAAGATCATCATTGATGAGAACGAGATCGAAGTTGATCCGGCGATGACGCTGATCCAGGCCTGTGAACAAGCCGGGGTGGAAGTGCCGCGCTTTTGCTATCACGAGCGTCTGACCATCGCGGGCAACTGCCGCATGTGTCTGGTCGAGGTCGTCGGCGGCCCGCCCAAGCCCGCAGCTTCCTGCGCGATGCAAGTCAAAGACCTGCGCCCTGGTCCCGAAGGTGCGCCCCCCGTTGTCAAAACAAACTCGCCCATGGTCAAAAAGGCCCGTGAAGGCGTGATGGAATTTTTGCTGATCAACCACCCGCTGGATTGCCCGATCTGCGACCAGGGTGGCGAGTGTGACTTGCAAGACCAGGCCATGGCCTACGGCGTTGATTTCAGCCGCTACCGCGAACCAAAGCGCGCCACAGACGATTTGGATCTGGGCCCTTTGGTCGAAACCCACATGACCCGCTGCATTTCCTGCACCCGCTGCGTGCGCTTCACGACCGAGGTCGCAGGCATCCACCAGATGGGCCAGACGGGCCGGGGCGAAGACGCAGAAATCACATCTTATCTGGGCGAAACGCTGAATTCCAACATGCAGGGCAATATCATTGACCTGTGCCCGGTTGGGGCGCTGACCTCGAAACCCTATGCCTTCACCGCTCGCCCGTGGGAGCTGACAAAGACCGAAACCATCGACGTGATGGACGCTTTGGGCGCCAATATCCGGGTAGACACCAAGGGCCGCGAAGTGATGCGGATCCTGCCGCGCAACCATGACGGCGTGAACGAGGAATGGATTTCCGACAAAACACGCTTTGTTTGGGACGGCCTGCGCCGCCAGCGTCTGGACACGCCCTATATCCGCGAAAACGGCAAGCTGCGCAAAGCAGGCTGGGACGAAGCCCTGACAGCTGCGGGCGCTGCCATTTCCGGTGCGACCAAATTGGCAGGCCTTGTGGGCGATCTGGCCCCAGTCGAGGCTGCCTTTGCCCTGAAGCAACTGGTCGAAGGCCAAGGCGGGTCTGTTGAATGCCGCACGGACGGGGCGAAACTGCCTGCGGGCAACCGTGCGGGTTACGTTGGCACCGCGTTGATCGAAGACATCGACGATGCCAAGATGATCCTGCTGATCGGCACCGACCCAAGCATCGAATCGCCGGTTCTGAACGCACGGCTGCGCAAGGCGTGGTCCAAAGGCTCAAAGATCGCTGTTCTGGGCCCGAAAATTGATCTGAGCTTTGATTACACCCATCTGGGCACCGACCGTGCCGCATTGGACGCGCTGTCCAAGGAAGATCACTCTGGCAAAGAAGGCGTCGTGATCATCGGTCAGGGCGCTTTGATGGCCGAAGACGGCGAAGCGGTTCTGGCCGCTGCCATGCGCACCGCCCAGTCGGGCAACGCGAAATTCATGGTGCTGCACACGGCGGCATCCCGTGTGGGCGCGATGGACATCGGTGCTGTGACCGAAGGCGGCGTGATGGCCGCATTGGACGGGGCCGATGTGGTCTACAATCTGGGCGCGGACGAAGGCGACATTCCTGCGGGCGCGACCGTGATCTATCAAGGCAGCCACGGCGACAGCGGCGCACACCGCGCCGACATCATCCTGCCGGGGGCGGCCTATACCGAAGAACAAGGTATGTTCGTGAACACCGAAGGGCGGCCTCAGTTGGCGCTGCGCGCGGGGTTCGCACCGGGCGAGGCCAAGGAAAACTGGGCGATCCTGCGGGCCTTGGCGGGCCAGATCGGCGCCACACTTGGTTACGATTCGCTGGCGCAGCTGCGCCAGGCCTTGGTGGCAGCAGTTCCGCATCTTGCGCAAATCGACGACGTGCCTGCCAATGAATGGGTCATTCCAGACGTAGGCGCTATGGCTTCGGGTGATTTCCATCTGGCGGTCAAGGATTTCTACCTGACCAACCCAATCGCACGGGCCAGTGCCTTGATGGGGGAACTCAGCGCCAACGCGAAGGCGCGGGCAGAGAAAGCACCAATGGCGGCGGAGTAATCCAATGCCGCTGAACTGCACCCAGTTGACGAAAAAGACACCGGTTTGCGCCTTTGCTGCGTTGGCCGGTTTCGCGTTGGTTTCGTGCACTGCAGAAACGCAGTCTGACCAGCAAGTGACCTCGGCGCCGTTCAACCCGCTATATCAGGGGATAACCACGCAATTGCTGGACGACTCACTGGTCAACTTCCATGTGAAAATGCATGGTGCGCGGGACAATGCAGATGTAGGGGATTACGGTGAATGCGCTGCAGCGCAATACGCCTTGATCCGAGGGTATGGTTTTGCGCGACACGTGCGCACAACAGTTTACAAAGAGGGTAGCCTTTGGCGCGGGGATGCGGTTTACACCATCTCGCCGGCTCTCCCTCAGGGCTTGCAGACTTTGGACGCCGAGGTGGTGGTCGAAGATTGCGCGGAAAAAGGCATACCGACAGTCTAGATACGGGCTGTAGGGACGACAGGAACAAGGACGGCGATTGGACCTATGAGTGAATTCTTTACCACTGCACCGGGCATAGCCCTGATCATCTTGGCACAGTGCCTGTTGGTGGTCGGGTTTGTGATGATCTCGCTTTTGTTTCTGGTTTACGGTGACCGAAAGATCTGGGCCGCTGTTCAGATGCGCCGTGGTCCGAACGTTGTGGGTGTCTTTGGCCTGCTGCAAACCATTGCCGACGCGCTGAAATACATCGTCAAAGAAATCGTTATCCCCGCGGGCGCGGACCGCACGGTGTTTCTGCTGGCCCCGCTGACCAGCTTTGTGCTGGCCGTGGGCGCTTGGGCGGTGATCCCGTTCAACGATACTTGGGTTCTGGCCGATATCAACGTGGCTATTCTGTATGTCTTCGCGATCGGCTCGCTCGAGGTCTACGGCGTGATCATGGGCGGTTGGGCGTCGAACTCTAAATACCCATTCCTTGGATCCTTGCGCTCTGCCGCGCAGATGATTTCTTACGAGGTTTCTATCGGTTTGATTATCATCGGTGTGATCCTGACCACGGGGTCGCTGAATTTTGGCGACATCGTGCGCGCCCAGGATGGTGATATGGGCCTGTTTAACTGGTACTGGTTGCCCCACTTCCCGATGGTCTTCTTGTTCTTTATCTCGGCCTTGGCGGAAACCAACCGTCCGCCGTTCGACCTGCCAGAAGCGGAATCTGAACTGGTGGCGGGGTATCAGGTTGAATATTCCTCGACCCCGTTCCTGCTGTTCATGGCGGGCGAGTATATCGCCATCTTCCTGATGTGTGCGCTGATGACCCTGCTGTTCTTTGGCGGCTGGTTGTCCCCGATCCCTGGCCTGCCGGACGGTGCGCTTTGGATGGTTGCCAAGATGGGCGTGTTCTTCTTCTTCTTCGCGATGGTTAAAGCCATCGTCCCGCGCTACCGCTATGACCAGCTGATGCGTCTGGGGTGGAAAGTGTTCCTGCCATTCAGCCTTGTCTGGGTTGTTCTGGTGGCCTTCGCGGCAAAATTCGAGCTGTTCGGCGGCGCCTATGCCCGCTGGGCGATTGGAGGCTGATATGACCAAGATGGATTATACCCGCGCGGCAAAATACTTTTTGCTGATGGATTTCTTCAAAGGCCTGCGACTGGGCCTGAAGTATTTCTTCGCCCCCAAGGCCACCATCAACTACCCCCACGAAAAGGGCCCGCTTTCCCCGCGTTTCCGGGGCGAACATGCGCTGCGCCGCTATCCAAACGGCGAAGAACGCTGCATCGCGTGTAAACTGTGCGAGGCCGTCTGCCCCGCCCAGGCGATCACCATCGACGCCGAACCCCGCGATGACGGCTCTCGCCGCACCACGCGCTATGACATCGACATGACCAAATGCATCTATTGCGGCTTCTGCCAAGAAGCCTGCCCAGTGGATGCGATTGTCGAAGGCCCGAATTTCGAATTCGCGACCGAAACCCGCGAAGAGCTGTTCTACGACAAGGACAAATTGCTGGAAAACGGCGCCCGTTGGGAAGCAGAGATCGCGCGTAACCTTGAAATGGATGCGCCTTACCGATGAATGACACCCCGCAAAACCCGTTTGAAGCTATGATGGCGCAAGGAATGCAGCTGGCAAAACAGCTGAACCCTGCGCTTGAAAGCTTTGAAATGCCGGGCTTTGACAAAGCGATGCCGACGATGCCCAAAGAGATGATGGATATGCTCTTTGGTGACACGTTCAACGTCGGGGGGCTGGATACAAAGACGCGGATGTTTGTGACGCTGGCCGCATTGGTTGCCCAAGGCGCCACCGCAGAACCACAAATCCGTATGACAGTGCGCCACGCGATTGAAGCAGGCGCCACTGAAAAAGAACTGGCCGAGGTCGTCGCGCAGATGTCTGTGTTCGTTGGCGTGCCCGGCATGATGAAAGCCATGGAGATTGTGCGCGGCACGATTTCCGATGCCGGAGAGGAAAGCTAATGGGCCTCGCAGATATCACCTTCTACCTTTTTGCAGTCACCGTGGTCCTGTCGGGCCTGTTGGTGGTTGTGTCCCGCAGCCCGGTCCATTCGGTCCTGTGGCTGATCCTGGCGTTTCTGTCTTCGGCGGGGATGTTCGTTCTGCTGGGCGCGGAATTCGTCGCCATGTTGCTGGTCATTGTCTATGTCGGCGCGGTGGCGGTTCTGTTCCTGTTCGTCGTGATGATGCTGGATGTGGATTTCGCCGGGCTAAAGGCCGAGATGGCGAAATACATTCCCCTTGCCGGGCTGATCGGGGTGATCTTGCTGATGCAATTCGCCATGGTCTACGGAACGTGGCAGTTTTCTGACGGGTATGAAACACGCCTGAACTCGCCCACACCTGATCTGACCCAGATTCAAAACACGGCTGCCTTGGGCCAGCTGGTGTATGACAAATACATCCTGCTGTTCCAAGCTGCGGGCCTGATCCTGCTGGTTGCGATGATCGGCGCGATTGTTCTGACCTTGCGCCACCGTGTGGATGTCAAACGCCAAGATCCTTTGGCCCAGATGTTCCGCGACCCCGCAAAGGCAATGGAATTGAAAGACGTAAAGCCGGGGCAGGGGCTGTAAGTGACCTGCCGCTTTGGGCCTGACGGCCCTTAGACCTGACATGACCACCGGGCAGTAAGCCCAGCATACGAGATGGAAGCCCTATGATCGGCCTAGAACATTATTTGATCGTGGCAGCAACGCTGTTTGTCATCGGCATTTTCGGCATCTTTTTGAACCGAAAGAACGTCATCATCATCTTGATGTCGATCGAATTGATGCTGCTTGCGGTGAATATCAACCTCGTTGCGTTTTCCAGTTTCCTTGGGGATCTGACGGGCCAGGTGTTCACGTTGTTTGTGCTGACCGTCGCCGCCGCCGAGGCCGCGATTGGCCTGGCCATCCTTGTTTGCTTCTTCCGAACCCGCGGTACCATCGCGGTGGAAGACGTCTCGAATATGAAAGGCTGAGGACATGGAAACCATTATCCTCTTCGCCCCGCTTGTTGGTGCATTGATCTGCGGCTTTGGCTGGAAGTTTATCGGCGAAACCGCTGCCATGTGGGTGGCGACCGGGCTGTTGTTCCTGGCGGCGTTCCTGTCCTGGATCGTGTTCCTGTCCTTTGATGGCGTGACCCAGCAGATCCAGATCCTGCGCTGGATCGAAAGCGGATCCCTGTCCACCGATTGGGCGATCCGTCTGGACCGTTTGACGGCGACGATGCTGATCGTTGTGACCACGGTGTCTGCATTGGTGCACCTCTATTCCTTCGGCTACATGGATCACGACCCCCAGTGGCGCGAAGGCGAGGTTTATAAGCCGCGCTTCTTTGCCTATCTGTCGTTCTTTACCTTCGCGATGCTGATGCTGGTGACCTCGGACAACCTGGTCCAGATGTTCTTTGGCTGGGAAGGCGTGGGCGTTGCCTCCTACCTGTTGATCGGCTTCTACTACCGCAAACCCAGCGCCAATGCGGCCGCCATCAAGGCCTTTGTGGTCAACCGGGTGGGCGACCTTGGCTTCGCTTTGGGCATCTTCGCACTGTTCTTTATGGTCGACTCGATCAGCTTTTCGCAGATTTTCGCGGCCGCCCCCGATTTGGCCGAACAAAAGCTAACCTTCCTGTGGCGTGACTGGGACGCGGTCGAGGTGATCGCCCTGCTGCTGTTCATCGGCGCGATGGGTAAATCGGCGCAATTGTTCCTGCACACTTGGTTGCCTGATGCGATGGAAGGCCCGACCCCAGTGTCGGCTCTGATCCACGCCGCGACCATGGTTACAGCCGGTGTCTTCCTGGTCTGCCGCATGTCGCCGATCATGGAATTCGCGCCTTATGCAACCAGCTTCATCGTATTCCTGGGCGCGACCACCGCGTTCTTTGCGGCCACGGTTGGCCTGGTGCAGAACGACATCAAGCGCGTGATCGCTTATTCAACCTGTTCCCAGCTGGGCTATATGTTCGTGGCTGCTGGCGTCGGCGTCTATTCGGCCGCGATGTTCCACCTGCTGACCCACGCGTTCTTCAAGGCGATGTTGTTCTTGGGCGCGGGTTCGGTCATCCACGCGATGCACCATGAACAAGACATGCGGAACTATGGCGGTCTGCGCAAGAAAATCCCTTATACCTTTGCGGCGATGATGATCGGCACTTTGGCGATCACCGGTGTCGGCATCCCGCTGACCCATATTGGCTTTGCAGGTTTTCTGTCCAAGGACGCGATCATCGAAAGCGCCTTTGCGGGCGGCACTGGGGTGGCGCAATACGCCTTCTGGATGCTGGTTGTCGCGGCACTGTTCACCAGCTTTTACAGCTGGCGTCTGATGTTCCTGACCTTCTACGGCACACCGCGCGGCGATCAGCACACCCATGATCACGCCCATGAAAGCCCCAAGGTCATGTTGATCCCGCTGGGCGTTCTGGCCCTTGGCGCTGTGTTCTCGGGCATGCTGTGGTTCAACAGCTTCTTTGGTCACACCGATCAGGTCGCCAAGTTCTTTGGCATCCCTTACGCTGAAGCCACCGAAGGCGGCCACGGCGAAGATACCGCGCACGGGGCCGAGGATGGCCATGGCGAGGAAGCTTCTCACGGCGAAGAAATGGCCCATGGCGAAGACGACCATGGCGCAATGGCCGAGCACCACTATATGCTGACCGGCGCACCGGGCGAGGGCGCGATCTATATGGCCCCTGACAACCACGTTATGGAAGACGCCCACGCGGTTCCTAAATGGGTCAAGGTCAGCCCGTTCATCGCGATGCTGCTGGGCTTCATCGGCGCATGGCTGTTCTACATCCGCGTGCCTAGCCTGCCCAAGTCCTTTGCCGAAACCCTGTGGCCGGTCCATAACTTCTTGCTGAACAAATGGTATTTCGACGAGATCTACGATTTCCTGATCATCAAGCCCGCGTTGTGGCTTGGCCGGTTCCTTTGGAAGCGGGGCGACGGAAATATCATTGACGGCGGTATCAATGGGCTGGCGATGGGGATCATCCCCTTCCTGACCCGTCTGGCTGGTCGCGCCCAGTCGGGCTACATGTTCCACTATGCCTTTGCGATGGTACTGGGGATCACAGTGTTGATCACCTGGATGATGATCGGATCCGGAGCCGAATAATGCAAAACCTACTTTCCATCATCACCTTCCTGCCCTTGTTTGCGGCGCTTATTCTGGCCGTGTTCCTGCGTGGCCAGGACGAGGTCGCCAAGAAAAACGCCAAATGGGTCGCCCTTGTGGCCACCTCGGCAACGTTTCTATTCTCGTTGTTCCTGATCACCGGATTTGACCCCAGCAACACTGACTTCCAGTTCGTGGAAGAACGGGCCTGGCTGCTGGGTCTGACCTACAAAATGGGCGTCGACGGGATCTCGGTTCTGTTTGTCATGCTGACGACCTTCTTGATGCCTTTGGTTATCCTGTCCTGCTGGAACGTCACCGACCGGGTCAAAGAATACATGATCGCGCTGTTGGTTCTTGAAAGCCTGATGCTGGGCGTGTTCTGCGCGCTGGATCTGATCCTGTTCTACCTGTTCTTCGAGGCAGGCCTGATCCCGATGTTCCTGATCATTGGTATCTGGGGCGGGGCGAACCGGATCTATGCCAGCTTCAAGTTCTTCCTCTATACTTTCCTCGGCTCGGTCCTGATGCTGGTTGCGATGATCGCGATGTATGTGGATGCGGGCACAACCGATATCCCGACCTTGCTGAACCACAATTTCAGCTCTGGCACGCTGAGCGTTGCGGGCTTCCAGATCGTGGGCGGCGTGCAAACCCTGCTGTGGATCGCCTTCTTTGCCAGCTTTGCGGTGAAAATGCCGATGTGGCCTGTGCACACCTGGTTGCCTGACGCCCACGTTCAGGCCCCGACGGCCGGTTCTGTGGTTCTGGCGGCGATCTTGCTGAAAATGGGCGGATATGGCTTCTTGCGGTTCAGCTTGCCGATGTTCCCTGTAGCGTCCGATTTGTTGGCGCCGCTGGTGTTCTGGCTTAGCGCGATTGCGATTGTCTACACATCGCTGGTGGCCCTGGCCCAGCACGACATGAAAAAGCTGATCGCCTATTCGTCCGTCGCCCATATGGGCTATGTCACCATGGGTATCTTTACCGCCAACCAGCAAGGCGTGGACGGTGCGATTTTCCAGATGATCAGCCACGGCTTTATCTCGGGCGCATTGTTCCTGTGTGTCGGCGTGATCTACGACCGGATGCACACTCGTGAAATCGACGCTTACGGCGGTCTGGTGAACCGGATGCCTGCCTATGCGCTGGTGTTCATGTTCTTTACCATGGCCAATGTCGGCCTGCCGGGCACGAGTGGCTTTGTCGGCGAATTCCTGACCTTGGTTGGCATTTTCCAGGTGAATACCTGGGTGGCGCTGGTCGCGACCTCGGGCGTGATCTTGTCGGCCTCCTATGCGCTGTGGCTGTACCGCCGCGTCGTCATGGGTGACCTGATCAAGGAAAGCCTGCGCACCATCACCGACATGACCACCCGCGAGCGTGCGATCTTCGCGCCGCTTATCTTCATGACATTGTTGTTGGGCGTGTATCCTGCGCCAGTCCTGGATGTGATCGGCCCCTCGGTGGCCAATCTGGTCGAGGGCTACCACATCGCCGTTGACGCGTACGAGCCAATGACTGAACTCGCTACCCATACTGCCGAAGGGGACCACTGATATGATCGGCCCAGATATTTCCGCCGTTCTGCCCGAGATCGCGCTGGCCATCTACGCGATGGCAGCCCTGATTTACGGGGTCTACACCAGCAAGGATCGTCTTGCACCGACCCTGACATGGGTCACGGCTTGCGTGTTCTTCGTGCTGGGCGCTTGGATTGGCCTGAACGGTGAAGGCACCCAGATCGCCTTTGGCGGCATGTTCATCGAAGACGGGTTCGCGCGCTTTGCCAAGGTCGTCATCCTGTTCAGCGCGGCTGCAATCCTGCTGATCAGCAAGGACCACATGGCCAAGCTGGGCATCCTGAAATTCGAATTCCCAATCCTGATCAGCCTGTCCGCTGTCGGCATGATGATGATGGTATCGGCCGGGGATCTGATGGCCCTGTATATGGGGTTGGAACTGCAATCGCTGGCGCTATACGTCGTCGCAGCCCTGCACCGCGACAATGCCAAATCGACCGAGGCCGGTTTGAAATACTTCGTGTTGGGCGCTTTGTCCTCGGGCATGCTGCTATACGGTGCATCTTTGGTCTACGGTTTCGCAGGCACAACCCTGTTCACCGGCATTATCGAGGCTGCAAGCCAGGGCGAGCATATGCCCATGGGTCTGCTCTTTGGCCTGATCTTCCTGATCTCGGGCCTCGCGTTCAAAGTATCTGCCGCACCGTTCCACATGTGGACCCCTGATGTTTACGAAGGCTCTCCCACCCCTGTGACCGCGTTCTTTGCAACAGCCCCCAAGGTTGCGGCCATGGCGCTGTTTGCGCGGGTTGTACATGATGCGTTCGGCGACTCGGTCGTGGAATGGCAGCAGATCGTGGCCTTCCTGGCGGTGATCTCTATGTTCTTGGGGTCGATCGCTGCGATTGGTCAGCGCGATATCAAACGTCTGATGGCCTATTCCTCGATCGCTCATATGGGCTTTGCCCTTATGGGTCTGGCATCCGGCACGGTTGTCGGCGTCCAGGCGATGCTGATCTACATGACCATCTACGTGACCATGAATATCGGCGCTTTCGCCTTTATCGTGACCATGGAAAAAGACGGCCAGCCGATCACAGATATCCGTGCCATGTCGATGCTGTCCACGCGCGAGCCTTTGAAGGCCATGGCGCTGCTGGTCATCATGTTCAGCTTGGCCGGTGTGCCACCGCTGCTGGGCTTCTTCGGCAAGTTCTACGTGTTGACCGCTGCGGTTGATGCAGGTCTGGCCTGGCTGGCGGTTGCGGGTGTCATCGCCTCGGTCATCGGCGCGTTCTATTATATCCGGATCGTGTTCTACATGTATTTCGGCAGCGCGGAAGAAGTCTCGGACGTCAATGGCGGCACGCTTCAGTGGGTCGGTTTGATGGGCGTTGCCCTTATTCTGGTGCTGGGTGTGATCAACCTGTTCGGGGTTGAGGGCGCGGCCCTGGCAGCGGCGGAAGCCCTTGTCAATTAACTGGCCGGATGGCGTAGACGTCAAAACCTACGCACAACTCGACAGCACGAATTCCGAGGCCGCACGTGTTGCGGCCTCGATTTCTGTTCCCACATGGCTTTTGGCGCTGGATCAAACCGGGGCGCGGGGGCGTCGCGGTCGGCCTTGGGTGTCACCCAAGGGCAATTTCGCGGCCTCGCTGGTGATGCGGCCTGCTGGG
>SPJP01000204.1 GCA_006844665.1 Paracoccaceae bacterium | reverse complement strand
CTTGGCGGACGTTTATGCTGCCGTAGACGGGTTCCACTACAACGCCAGCAGCAACTTTGCCACGCTTCAGACCGACATCCTGACCGAAATCGAGGCGCTGATCGTCGAGAATTCTCCGGTCATCGACGGCGGAGACACAGCAGCGTTCAGCGTTGACGAGAACACCACCGACGTGGCGACGATCGCAGCCAGCGATCCGCAAGGTGACGCTCTGGATTATACACTTAGCGGGGCCGATGCATTTCTGTTCCAGATCGACGAGAACGGCGCATTGTCCTTTATCGACGCGCCGGACTACGAGGCACCTGCCGATGCCGGGGGCGACAACATCTACGACGTGACGGTCACAGTCTCGGATGGTGCGCAGACCGACAGCCAGGACATCGCGGTGACGGTCGCGGATGTGGACGAGGCGACGCCCGGCCTGACGCTCGACTTTGGCGATTATTTTAGTGCTTTTGATCTGTATTATTTGACCGCCTCCGGCAGCTCAGGCGACGACACGATCAGCTTTGGGAGTGGTACCGCCTCTATTTATGGGGCTGCTTATGTCAATGGACTAGACGGCAACGACACGATCAGCTTTGGTACTTCCACCGCGTTCGAGGGCGGCATTCTTTTTGTCGATGGGGGTGCAGGTAGCGACACGATCAGCTTTGATGAATACGCTGGGATTGGCAGTAGTACCTTTTCAATCGATCTTGGCTTCAGCGATGGCGCGGCGGACGAACTGATCTTTACAGGCCCTGTCTACAACGCCTCGATCCAGAACTGGGTCGCGGGCGAGGACGCGCTTGTCGACGTGGTTGACCCCCTCATCTGGACCGGCGTCGACAACGGCACCGACACGGTGTTTACCGCCGGATCCGCCTTTGGACAACAGTCGCTCACGTTCGAAGACGTGACGGGCCTGGGCACAGACGTGGACGATTTCCTGTTCTGATGCTACGCCTTGCGCGCCCGCTGCAAACGCGCGGGCCGCAAATGCGCAGGGTTCAGACCGGTCATGACCGGCTGGCAAAGATGCTATGAAGGGCGCGCCGGTAATCGGTTGCGCCCTTTTACATATTCCACCGCCCTTGCCGCAAATCGCCGGGGCCTTATGATCCGGTACTCTGCCATGGGCACAGGTGCAGGCATGCCCGCGCAGCTCGGGAACATTCACACTCAGCCGGGTCAACCGCGCCCGCGTTGACCGTGTAATGCGCATGCACGCGGCGCCGGGATCATCTGCACAGATATCGATTGTGCAAATATGGCCAGCGGCCGTACTGTTCGCACAGCAGTCATGGCCTCTATTTTACCTTACGTTCTCGCTCGGCAAAAGCGGGCTTAAGGGTTCAGGCCTGTCTAAGGATCAACACCCAAGCGCGAATAGGTGCTGGTCATCACGTAGTCTTTGCGTGGGCCGGTGACGCGCCAGACGCAGGTCCAGCTGGGCCAGGGGCTGAAATCGTAGTGAACCCGGTAGATATCGGGCGGGCAGTCGTGCAGGGCGTTGGGGGTGCGGGACAGGTCGAACTGGTGAAACGGCCTGCCGTCGGCGAACGCGATCGCGATCTGATTTGGCCCAGCGACACTCCATTGATAGCTGCGCTCGGCCGTGAAGCTGGCCTCGCCCAGGGTCAGCTGGCCGGTTTCGGTATAGCGCAGCCCTTCGGCATTGGGCAGCAGCGTCGCCGTGCCAGCAAATCGCCCGTCTGGGCCGCGCGCGTCCGCAATAGTGCGGCTAACCTGCCAGACCCCTTCGAAATCAGGCAAACCCCGGGGCAAGTCTGGCGCGTCAGAAATCCCTTTATCCGTCAGCAGACCGGTTCCTTATCCTTTATCCTCGTGCCTTGATTAAGCCTCTGCCATGGGGATTGCGACACGAAAACGCTCTGAACCCCCTGATTATCGGGCGAACACCGCGACCAACGCGTGCAGATAGGTGATGCGACGGGCCGCCCCCTTGGCACGGGGCGCTGGCTGGCCTAGACCGCCCGCAACCTTTACCAACGAAAGCCCTGCCAATGATCCCGCGCTATTCCCGCCCTGAAATGGTTGCCATTTGGTCCCCAGAAACCAAGTTCCGCATCTGGTACGAGATCGAGGCCCATGCCTGTGACGCCATGGCCGATCTGGGGGTGATCCCGCGCGAAAACGCAGACGCGGTTTGGAAAGCCAAGGACGTGGAATTCGATGTCGCCCGCATTGACGAAATCGAGGCTGTCACCAAGCATGACGTCATCGCCTTTCTAACCCATCTGGCTGAACATGTTGGCAGTGAAGAGGCCCGCTTTGTCCATCAGGGCATGACCTCGTCCGATGTGCTGGACACCTGCACCAACCTACAATTTGTCCGCGCCGCCGATCTGCTGCTGACCGGGATGGACCGGGTTCTGGCCGCCTTAAAAACCCGCGCGATGGAACACAAAGACACGCCTCGGATCGGGCGCAGCCACGGCATCCATGCAGAACCCACCACAATGGGTCTGACCTTCGCCCGGTTCTACGCTGAAATGGACCGCAACCGCACCCGTCTGGCCAATGCACGCGCAGAAATCGCAACCGGTGCGATCTCGGGCGCTGTTGGCACCTTCGCCAATATCGACCCGCGGGTTGAAGAACATGTCTGCGCCCAGCTGGGCCTGTCGCCAGAACCGATCAGCACCCAAGTGATCCCCCGCGACCGTCATGCGATGTTCTTTGCAACTTTGGGCGTCATCGCGTCCAGCATCGAAAACATCGCCATCGAAGTTCGCCACATGCAGCGCACCGAGGTTCTGGAAGGGGCCGAGTATTTCTCGGTCGGGCAAAAGGGCTCGTCTGCGATGCCCCATAAAAAGAACCCAATCCTGACCGAAAACCTGACCGGCCTGGCCCGTTTGGTTCGCATGTCCGTGATCCCTGCGATGGAAAACGTGGCCCTTTGGCACGAACGGGATATCAGCCATTCCTCGGTCGAGCGTGCGATTGGCCCTGACACCACAATCACCCTGGATTTCGCCCTGCACCGTTTGGCCGGCGTGATCGAGAAGATGATTATCTATCCGGAAAACATGCTGAAAAACATGCACCAGTTCCGGGGTTTGATCATGTCTCAGCGCGTATTGCTGGCCCTGACCCAAGCCGGTGTCAGCCGCGAAGACAGCTACAAGCTGGTTCAGCGCAACGCCATGAAGGTCTGGGACAATGACGCTGACTTCAAAACTGAACTGCTTGCCGATGAAGACGTCCGTGCAGCCCTAAGTGCTGAAGAGATCGAAGAAAAGTTCGACCTTGGCTACCACACCAAACATGTCGACACGATCTTTGCGCGGGTTTTCAAAGACTAACAGACCGCAGCTCATGTGAAATCCAAAACAGCCTGTGCCCTATGGTACGGGCTGTTTTCTATTGGGCAGCCTCCAAGAATGGCACTGTCATATTCAAGGTCAGGAACAGGCGGTTTGGTTCTGGTCACAGGTTTTTGCGGAACTTTAGCTGGTCAGACCCCATTTTTGCGCTATCGTGATGGAAATCGTTTTTGCCAAAGGACGCAGACCATGACCCGCCTTGCCCTTATGACCTCGGCCCTGTTTGTGGCCACCGCTTTTGCCCCGATCCAAAGCTTCGCTGCGGGCAGCCATGTTAACACCCCGCCTGAAGAAACCGAAACCACGACCGAATGCGAAGGCACCCAGGTCTGGGACGAGGAAACCGAAGAATGCGTGGATGCGGTTGAAGAAAGCCGTCTGGATGACGACGCCCGCTACCGCGCGGTGCGCGAGCTGGCCTATGCAGGCAAATACGGCCGCGCCATGGGCATTTTGGCAGGGTTTCAGAATGCTCAGGATGACCGCCGATTGACCTATCTGGGCTTTGTGAACCGCAAGATGGGCAATGTGGATGAAGGGATGCGGTGGTATTCCGAAGCCCTGCAGATCAACCCTGATAATCTGCTGGCGCGCTCTTACATGGGCCAGGCGCTGCTTGAACAGGGCGACCGTGCCGGCGCGCTGGCGCAGTTGACCCAGATCCGGGCCCGGGGTGGCCGCCAGACCTGGCCAGAGCTCGCCCTTAACATGGCGCTGCGCGACGGACCTTCCCCCGCATATTGATCCTGGCTTTTAAGACCAGATTAATCCGACAAATGCGCCCTGCGTTTAGGGGGCCTTAACGAAGGCTTGCTACCACGGACAGAACCGAGAGGAGATGTCCGGGTGGCTTTAGATTCGTCCCTTCCCAAACCCCGTGCCGAGGCCGGATTTCCCGTTGCCTTGACGCAGCGCCAAAAGGCGGCTGTGATTGTGCGGTTGATGATCGATTACGACGCCCTGCCCGATCTGACCGCCTTGTCAGAAGACCACCAAACCGCGCTTGCCCGGGATATTTCCAACATGCGCCGCATTGATCGTCAGACCCTGACTGGGATTATCGACGATTTTTCGCACGAACTGAACACGATCGCCCTGACCTTCCCCGATTCCATGGATGACACCCTGTCAGCCCTGGAAAGCCATCTATCGACCAATGCCACCAATGCCCTGCGCCGCGAAGCGGGCTTTGGCGTGGGCGGTGATCCTTGGGCGCGGTTGGGGACCCTGAATAATGACCGGCTGCTGTCGATGTTGCAGGCCGAAACACCGGAAATCGCCGGGATCGCCCTGTCCAAGATCCCTGTGGCCCGCGCAGCCGAACTGCTTGAAATGCTACCTGGCCCCGAAGCACGGCGGATCACTTTTGCGATCTCACGCACATCAGAGATCGCACCGGAAACTGTGCTGGCCATTGGCCGGGCCCTTGTGGACGCGCAAGAATCCGAACCTCTGTCGGCCTTCTCCGACGGGCCGGTAAAGCGCGTTGGCGCGATCCTGAATTCCTCGACCACGGCCACCCGCGAAGATGTTCTGGAAGGTCTGGACAACGAGGACCGCAATTTTGCCGAAGAAGTGCGCAAAGCTATCTTTACCTTCGCTAATATCCAAACCCGCGTTGCCGCCCGCGATATCCCCCGCGTCCTGCGTGAAATCGAAGAAGACACGCTTATTCTGGCCCTGGCAGGCGCTAAGACAACAATGGAACCGGTCGTCGAATTTATCCTTGAAAGCCTGTCGCGCCGCATGGCTGACCAGCTGCGCGTGGCCATTGGCGAACGGGAAAACATCAATGAACGGGATGCCGAAGCCGCTATGACGGAAATCATTGCCGCCATCCGCCGTATGGAAACCGCAGGAGAGCTGATGTTGCTGGCCCCAGAACCCGAAGCCCCGGCAGATTAAGGGTTTGCAGCGCAGCACCCACCCCTCGGGACTCGCCGACTTGAGGCCAGTGGTTGTCTTGGGAATGGGGCGTCTGGGACCTTAGGCTCAGGGCTGCATAGCTTAGAAAGAAGTGGATGCGGTAGGCAAAATACCAAAGCGTTTTAGTGCTACGCAAAGATCAAGGATAGGAATTACCCGTACTTTTCTTAGCTTGCCGTCCATCGTGCATGGGACTGTTATCTGCCAGTTGCCCAGATCTATCTTCATCCATGCAAAACAATAGGCCAGTCCGAACTTCGGCGCATAGCGGGTCTAGGGTCAGGACCCATTAATCCTGCACCGCTGGTTTGACAGATTTTTTGTCTGGCCGTTGCCCGACAATGCATCGCAAAGATGCATGAGAGGGAAGGAACGGAGACGCGGGAATACCCTCTCGTGTATCGCTGTGCGATACCCTGCCGGGCAACGGTGGTTCAATTTCAAGGCTCTGTGACGCTGCCGGGCGGAAAATCCGTAAGGACGCAAGATTAATGGGTCCTGACCCTAAGACCTAAAGCACAAAGGCTAGACCTCTTTGATCCAATACTCTGGCGCGAACCCTCTGCTCACAATAATTCGAGCAGCGGGCCTTCTCGCGTTTACACCTCAAGGACGCCGCGTCACTTGACCTTAGCGCTAGACGCCATGGGTTTTGCCACTAGGCTGGCGCGATGACCCACTCCCCAAATTTTGCCGCAAGGCCCCTGCCCTTACTGAGCCGATCATGAAGGCCAGTTCCAACGCAACCCAGGGCATATTGTTGATGCTGGCAGCGGTTGTCTTGTTGTCTACCATGGATGCGCTGGCCAAGCTTCTGACCACCCGCTTTGACGTATTCCAAGTCGTTTGGGCCCGCTATGCCGGGCAAACCCTTGTTGCTGTCGTTCTGCTGGCCCCGCGCCTTCTGTCCCTTCTGCGCACCAAACATCTGGGCCTGCAATTGCTGCGATCGGCTTTTCTGTTCCTGGCCACCATGTGCTTTTTCTATAGCCTGTCCTTCATGGGCCTGGCCGAGGCAACAGCGGTGATGAACTTAAACCCGATCTTGCTGACCTTGGGGGCCGCTGCCATTCTGGGGGAAAAGTTGGGGCCGTTTCGGATCATCGGAATTGCTGTTGCTTTGACAGGTGCGTTGATCGTCATTCGTCCGGGCAGCGCGGTCTTTAGCTGGGTGTCTCTGCTGCCTTTGGTAGCGGGCAGTTTTTATGCAGCCTATTCCCTGACGACGCGGTTCCTGGGCCGGGACGAAAGCGTTTGGACCTCGTTCCTATACACCGCCCTGGTCGGCACTTTGGGCGCAAGCTTTCTGGCGCCAAGCGTTTGGACGCCGCCCTCGGCCAGCGATTGGGGGCTGATGTTGCTGCTGGGCTGTGTTGGGGCTGCCGCGCAAATCCTGCTGATCAAAGCCCTGACCGTGTCCGAGGCCGGTCTGGTCGCGCCCTTTGGCTATGCGGGGGTTATTTTCGCACCGATCTGGGGCATGGTTTTGTTTAACGCAACCCCTGATGGGGCGACCCTGTTGGGATCAGCGGTTATCGTGGGGGCGGGTCTGTTTATTTGGGCGCGCGAGCGGGCCAATGCGAAACGGGCCGCTACTGCAGCCGCGCCGCCGCCATGATCATGCCCTGACCGGCCATCTGCACCAATACGGCCGCGTTCTGGCTGGGGGATGGGATCTGTAGCTGCAACGGCTCTGTCCCGTCCCACGTGCCCAAGACCTGCCAGCCGGTGACAACATTGGTATATTCCGCATTGCGACCTGCATTATCGCCCCGTCGGATCGCCACGGCTTCAGACGGGGTATAGGTCACAACCGTCACAACGGCCGGATCGCGGAACGCCATGTCGGACAAGGCATGTACTGCAAAGCCATCATCCGACGCATCCACATTGATCGACACGCCTGTTTCGACCCCTTCATGGGCTTTGATATAGTCAACGGTCTGCATCGGGACATAGCCTTCGACCATATGCATGCCACCAATCACCACCAGCGGCGTGAACAACCGACCCCGAGAGGTCCGGGGCGCGTAAAAGGTCTGGCGCTCAGTGTTGGATTTTAGCGCAAACGTATCCGCCCAGCCGATGAAATCCCAGTAATCCACATGCAAAGACAAAGGCAGCACATCAGGCCATTCCGCCAGCTCTTGCATCATCTGGTCCACGGGGGGGCACAGGTTGCAGCCTTGGGCGGTGAACATCTCGACCACAACCAGGCGGTCCTGCGCCTTGGCAGATCCGGCGGCCACGAAAGCAAGGGTCGCAAAAACCAAAGCTGCTATCATTGCGCTTATTTTTTTCATGTATTTCCTCGGCGGGTCGAATAGTATGTCGCTATAGATGACCTAGTCACCCGGCCCGGGCAATGCCAATCAACCCTTCGCGAGCAGTCTGCAACACCGCGTGATCGGCACGTGACTGCGGCAAAAAATACTGTATACCATTGCACACAATGGGCGTAGAGAGTGCTCAAACGCCATTCTGCACATCATAGGGACAGCCACAATGACCATTACCGTCGGTATCGACAGTTCCAACACCCGAAAGACCCTGAAGGTCGGCGATGAAAGCATCGCTTACTATTCGATCCCAGCGGCGACCGCTGCGGGTTTGGGTGATTTTGCCAATCTGCCAGCTGCTTTGAAAGTGGTTCTGGAAAACATGCTGCGCTTTGAAGACGGCGGCCGCACTGTTTCGGTTGACGACATCAAAGCCTTTGCCGAATGGGGCGCTAAGGGTGGCAAGAACCCCCGCGAAATCGCCTATCGCCCGGCCCGAGTTCTGATGCAGGACTTTACCGGCGTTCCGGCTGTTGTTGACCTGGCCGCTATGCGCGACGGTATTGTTGCCCTGGGCGGCGATCCTGAAAAGATCAACCCACTGAACCCTGTTGATCTGGTCATCGACCACTCGGTCATGATCGACGAATTCGGCAACCCGCGCGCGTTCCAGTTGAACGTGGACCGCGAATACGAACGCAACATGGAACGCTACACCTTCCTGAAATGGGGCCAGAACGCGTTTAACAACTTCCGCGTTGTGCCTCCGGGAACGGGTATCTGCCACCAGGTGAACCTGGAATACCTGTCGCAAACCGTTTGGACCGATGCGGACCAAAACGGCGACCAGGTTGCCTATCCTGACACGCTGGTCGGCACCGACAGCCACACAACCATGGTGAACGGCGCGGCTGTTCTGGGTTGGGGCGTTGGCGGGATCGAGGCCGAGGCCGCGATGCTGGGTCAGCCGATTTCGATGCTGATCCCCGAGGTTATCGGGTTCGAGCTGACAGGCGCGATGATGGAAGGCACCACCGGCACCGACCTGGTTCTAAAAGTGGTTGAAATGCTGCGCGCAAAAGGCGTTGTCGGCAAGTTCGTGGAATTCTACGGCGCGGGTCTGGACACGCTGCCACTGGCTGACCGGGCAACTATCGCCAACATGGCGCCTGAATATGGCGCGACATGTGGCTTCTTCCCAATCGACAACGAAACTCTGCGCTACCTGCGCACCACTGGCCGGGACGAAGACCGCATCGCACTGGTCGAAGCCTATGCCAAGGAAAACGGCTTCTGGCGCGGAGACGACTACGCACCTGTCTACACTGACACACTGCACCTGGACATGGGCACAATCGTTCCAGCGATTTCCGGCCCCAAGCGTCCGCAGGATTACGTTGCCCTGACCGGTGCGAAAGCCGCCTTCCTGAACGAGATGGAAAACACCTTCAAACGCCCCATGGGCAAAGAAGTTGCCGTCGCGGGCGAAGACTACACCATGGAAAGCGGCAAGGTTGTGATCGCCTCGATCACGTCTTGCACCAACACTTCCAACCCTTACGTGATGATCGGCGCGGGCCTTGTGGCACGCAAAGCGGCCGCCTTGGGCATGGATCGCAAGCCTTGGGTCAAAACCTCGCTTGCGCCGGGTTCTCAGGTCGTTAGCGCCTATCTGGAAGCCGCCGATCTGCAAAAAGATCTGGATGCGGTTGGCTTTAACCTGGTTGGCTACGGCTGCACGACTTGTATCGGTAACTCTGGCCCGCTGCAGAAAGAGATTTCTGAAGCGATCAGCGAAGGCGATCTGGTTGCGACCTCGGTCCTGTCGGGTAACCGGAACTTTGAAGGCCGGATTTCGCCAGACGTGCGTGCGAACTACCTGGCCTCGCCGCCCCTGGTTGTGGCCTACGCTTTGGCTGGCACCATGGATATCGATCTGGCCACAGACGTGATCGGTCAGGACAAAGACGGCAACGACGTCTACCTGAAAGACATCTGGCCAACGACCCAAGAGGTCGCGGAAATGGTCGAAAAGACCGTGACCCGGTCTGCCTTTATCGAAAAATACGCCGATGTGTTCAAAGGCGACGAAAAATGGCAGGGCGTGGAAACCACGTCTGAAAAAACCTATGACTGGCCGCCAGCCTCGACCTATGTCCAGAACCCGCCTTACTTCCAGGGCATCACTATGGACACCAAGAAGATCACCAATATCGACGGCGCGAAAGTGCTGGCTTTGCTGGGCGATATGATCACAACCGACCACATTTCGCCTGCGGGGTCGTTCAAAGAAACCACCCCTGCCGGTCAGTATCTGGTCGAACGTCAGGTGTCCCCACGGGAATTCAACAGCTACGGCTCTCGTCGCGGCAACCACGAGATCATGATGCGCGGCACCTTCGCCAACATCCGCATCAAGAACGAGATGCTGGACGGTGTTGAAGGCGGCTACACCAAGGGCCCCGATGGTGCGGAAACCTCTATCTTTGATGCGGCCATGGCCCATCAGGATGCAGGCACACCATTGGTGATCTTTGGCGGTGAACAATACGGTGCGGGTTCGTCCCGTGACTGGGCGGCCAAGGGCACAGCCCTGCTGGGCGTCAAGGCCGTGATCGCCGAAAGCTTCGAGCGTATTCACCGGTCCAACCTGGTTGGTATGGGCGTTATCCCGTTCGAATTCACAGCAGGCGATACCCGCAAATCCTTGGGTCTGACCGGCGATGAAACCATCGCAATTTCCGGTCTGGACACGATCGAGCCTTTGCAGGAAGTGCCTTTGTCCATCACCTATGCCGACGGCTCTGAGAAGACGATCACCGTCAAGTGCCGGATCGATACTGGGGTCGAGATCGAGTATATCGAAAATGGCGGCGTGCTGCATTACGTGCTGCGCAACCTGGCCAAATCGGCCTAAGCAAGCCTTCTAGATTTTGGATGCGGCCTGCCCTTCGGGGCGGGCCGTTTTCGTTTAAACCACCCTGGTATGTGCGCCGGTGCACAAACTCTATGGAATGAACGGCATTGTTCTGCGCCGGGCCACTGCCCATATTGGGGCCATGACACAAAACATCTCTGGCTATCACGCCCATATCTATTTCGATGAAACCACCGTCGCTCGGGCAACCGAGCTTTGCCAATCTGCAGCCGACACGTTCGGCGTTGTGATGGGGCGGGTCCATGAACGCCCCGTCGGGCCTCATCCGATGTGGTCGTGCCAATTGGCCGCCACCCCGGATCAGTTCGCAGGCTTGCTGCCTTGGCTGGCGCTGAACCGCGACGGGCTAATCGTGTTTGCCCATCCCGAAACCGGCGATGATCTGGCAGACCACCGGGACCACGGCATTTGGCTGGGCACCGGACTGGCGCTGAATCTTTCGATTTTCGGCTAAATCACAACGGCTTGCAGCGCGTATTTAACGCGCTGCGGCCTCAGCCATGGCGGGGCGAATGGTGCTGGTCAGAATGCTTTCGTTCACGGGGCCGGCAAATCGCAAAATCACCACGCCGTTTGCATCCAACACATAGGTTTCAGGCACCCCGTACAGGCCCCAATCCAGCGCCGTGCGCCCCCCGATATCGGCGACCATGGCCGTGTATGGATTGCCCAGCTCGGCCAGAAAGCCGTCGGCCTTTTCGGGATCGTCCTTGTAGTTGATCCCGTAGATCACCACGCCTTCGTCCTGCAATTGCTTTAGAAACCGGTGCTCGGCCCGGCAAGGCGCGCACCAGCTGGCCCAGTAATTCACCAGTTTCACGCCGCCAGATTGCAGATCAGCATCGGTAAAGCTTGGATAGCCGTCCATCGCCTCGACCGTCAGGGCCGGGGCGAGTTTGCCTGCGCGGGCCGATGGCAAAGCATCGGGATCATCGCGCAACATGCCAAAGCCGAACAGGCCCGCAATCACCAGAAAGATCACCGGCGGGACCAGCATCAAAGGGGGGATCTTAGGCATCTTTGGTGGCCTTATCTGCCGCGGGCTTTTGGTCGTCGCGCCGGGCTTCGACCTGTTTCAACGCGCGGCGCACGGAACGGCTGCGGTGCAGGGTGGTTCCGATCAACAGCGCCAGCAAAGACAGGCTGACGGCATAGGCGCTTAGCACCTCGACCGCGTATTTCCCTAGATCAGGCATCAAGACACCCTTTCGCGTTGCTTCAGGGCTGCCAGACGGCGGGCGCGGATCTCGGTCCGGGTGCGCAGCAGAACCAGTGTCAGGAACAAAAAGCCAAAGCCCACAAGGCTTAGCACCAGGGGTTGCCAGAACACGTCTGACACGTTTTCTTCCTGGTCCAAGGACAGGCTGGCGCCCTGATGCAGGCCCTGGTTCCAGAAATTAATCGCGTAGCGAGAGATCACCGCAAAGACCGATCCAACAAGACACAGGATCGAGGTCAAATCTGCGGCGACGTCAGGATCTTCGATCGCGGCCCACAGGGCCATATAGCCCAGATAGAACAGAAACAGGATCAGGAACGCGGTCAGACGCGGGTCCCATTCCCAATAGGTGCCCCACATCGGCTGGCCCCAGATCGCGCCTGTCGCCAAGGCGATCAAGGTCATGGTCGCCCCAATCGGGGCAGCAGCCTTGGCGGCCAACACGCTGACATGGTGCCGCCGCACAACCCAGATCATCGAGGTCACCAGCATCATCACCCAGATATTGATCGCCATCGTGGCCGAGGGCACGTGCAGATAGATGATTTTCACGGTCGACCCTTGGCGGAAATCATCCGGGGTAAAGAAAAAACCCCAGATCAAACCAACCAAAATCAACAAAGCGGCGGCCGCGCTGACCCAAGGCAGCACAGTCCGAGAAAAGCGCATAAAGCGCGCGGGGTTTGCATATTCCCAAATCGACATGCGTGGAACCTAGGCAGCCCGCCCCCATGGTGCAACATGCCATACTCGCCAAAGCTTAGCGCAAGTTGATACGGATTGCCGCAGCCGTGGCAAAGGGCAAACAGGCCCAAGCCGCCAAAGTTAACCCTGCCAGCATGGCCAGCGGGGTGCCAATTGCCTGAGCGTCCACCGCGCGGCGCACGATTTCAGCCCCGAAAATAAGGGTCGGGACGTATAGCGGCAGCACCAATAGCGACAACAGCAAACCACCTCGTTTCAACCCAACAGTCAGGCCCGCACCGAACGCGCCAATCATGCTCAGCGCCGGGGTGCCCAAGGCCAAGCTAACAAACAGCCACAAATACCCCGGCCCCGGCAAATTCAGCAAAACCGCCAATGCAGGCGCGATCAGGGCCAAGGGCAATCCCGTGGTCAGCCAATGGGCCAACGCCTTGATCACCACGACCCCTTCCAGCGGCAAGGGGGAGGTTGCCAGTAGGTCCAGAGATCCGTCCTCGAAATCAAGATGAAACACACGGTCTAGGGACAACAGGCAGGCAAGCAATGCGCCAACCCACAAGATACCCGGCGCGATCCGGGCCAGCACATCGCTTTGGGGCCCGACACCAAAGGGCACCAAGACCACCACGATAAGGAAAAAAGCAAGGCTTAGACCAAACCCGCCGCCTGCGCGGACGGCCAAGGTCAGGTCACGGATCAGCAACGCCCACATGGTCAGACCCCTTCGTCCAGAAAGGAATCTTGGGCCAAAGCTGTCAGATCCGCCTTGAACAGGGTCAGGTCCAAAACCCGCGCCTGGGACAGGCCCATATCAATATGGGTCGCCATCAAAGCCATCCCACCGCCCTGCAGATGCCGGTCTACCATTTCCGCAAAAAGCCGTGTGTTTTCAGCATCCAAGCTGACGGTTGGTTCATCAAATATCCATAAGGGACGGCCTGTGACAAGCAACCGCGCCAAACCCAAGCGGCGCTTTTGGCCCGCCGACAGATCATGGGCCAGCCGGTCCAGCAAAGGGGTCAGGGCGAATGCTCCAACAGCGGCCGAGATTTCGCGCTGCCCGTAGACCGAAGCCCAGAAGCGCAGGTTTTGTTCCACGCTCAGCCCCGCCTTTAACCCGTCGGCGTGGCCTGCATAGGCAACGCAATCCTCGGGCATCTGCACCTGACCTGCGGTGGCTGGCTGCAGCCCCGCGATGGTGCGCAGCAAGGTGGTTTTGCCAATGCCATTGGGCCCGCGCAGCACCAAGGCTTGACCTGCTTGCAGCTGAAACGACACGCCTGACAAAACCGGCAAACCGCCCCGGGCGCAGCTAAGATCTGTGACCGAAATCTCCATGGTTCAGACCTACCTTACCAAACCATGCAGCGCCAAGCCCGAAACCCGCTTAGCCAACCGGCAACAAGGCTGCTGCAACCCGGCGGCCTTCGCCCAGCAGGATGTTATAGGTCCGGCATGCGGCGGTCGAGGCCATGACCTCGACCCCGATGCCTGCAGCTTCCAGCGTGTCGCGCATCTGGGCCGGGGCATGAGCGATTTCCGCCCCTGTGCCCATCAACAACACGTCGATCTGGTCAGCCAGGGCCAGGATCGCATCCAGATCCGCTGGCCCGCCCCAAGGGGCCGCAAGGCCGGGGGCGACAAGGGCGGCGCCCTCGATCACCTCTTCGCCGACGCGAAAGAAATTGGGGCCATAGCCCGTGATCGGCACGGCGCCTTCAAACTGCACTTCGCTTATCTGCATGTCAGATCCCCTTCACAGGTCAGTCCCAAACCGGCAAGCCCATCACAACAGAAACGGCGATCAGAACCAGGGCCACATTGCGATATATGCCTTGCCGCCCGGGCGTGAACAAGGCCTGCCCGATCAAAGAACCGCCGCCATAGGGGATCAGCATCAAGCTGCCCAACCACAAGGTCGGCGGTGGAAGAAGACCCTGAAACGCCATGATCGGCAGCAAAACCATGCTGCTGCCGGTCAGAAAGACCAGCATATTGGCGCGGATCTGGTCAGCCTGGTTCGGACCGCCCAGCTGAAAGATCACCACCAAGGGCCCGTTCAGCCCCGTGGCCCCGCCCATGGCCCCTGCCCCAAGCCCCATCGCGCCATTGGTGCGCCAGCCCGGCGTGGTCCGGTAGCGCCAGCCCAGGATCAGCGCCAGCAAGGTCAGGCTAACGATGGCCACCGCGCCCCATCGCAGCGCCTGCGGTTGGCCAACAGACAGCATCCAAACGCCAATCGGGCCGCCAATCAGCGACCCAATGATCATGGTAGCAACTGGTTTGATCTGAATTTTTCCCAAGGCCGGAGGCACCACAGTGACCAATGAAATAAGGGCCGATAACTGAAATGCCGGGATCGCCACACTGGGAGGCACGACCGCGCTGGCAAGGGGCACGTAGATTAGGGCTGCCCCAAACCCGGCAAAGCCGTAGACCAACCCCGCCAGGATCGTAATTGCGATTAATTCAACCAGCCCCGGCGTTTGGAGCGCCAGGGCCAGACCCTCAGGCATCGATATTGGCGTATTGGTTGCCTGCGTTATTGTCCTTTTTGGACCAGTCCCGCGTGACCCCGAAATACAGCAGCACGGTCGAGGCAACGAACACCGAAGAATAGGTACCCACGACAACCCCAAGGATCATCGCAAAGACAAAGCCCCGGATCACGTCGCCGCCCAAAACGAACAACGAAATCAGCGCCAGCAAGGTTGTGACCGAGGTCATGACCGTCCGCGACAGTGTTTCGTTGATCGACAGGTTCAGGACTTCTTTCAGGTCCTTCTTTTTGTATTTGCGCAGGTTCTCGCGAACCCGGTCAAACACCACCACGGTGTCGTTCAGCGAATAGCCCACGATTGTAAGCAGGGCCGCGATGATGGCCAGATCGAACTTGATCTGCAGGATGGAAAACAAGCCAATCGTGATTAGAACGTCATGGACAAGGGCCGCAACCGCGCCAACTGAAAACTGCCATTCAAAGCGCAACCAAATATAGGCCAGAACCGCTGCAATCGCCAAAACTACAGCCAAAACAGCGGTTTGAACCAGCTCACCCGACACTTTGGGGCCAACAGATTCGACCGCCGGGAAGGTCAGGCTAGGGTCGATCGTCTGCAAAGCAGCCTCGACCGCTTGGATAACCTCGGGCGTGACGGCCTCTTGATCATCCTGGGCCTGAATGCGGATCATGGCGACATGTTCGTCATCGGCAAAGCTGGGATCGAAGACCTCGGTTATCGTCACGTCGCCCAGATCCAGCGGGGCGATCACATCGCGGTAAGCCGACACATCAACCGACGCCGAAGACTGGGTGCGGATCGTGGTCCCGCCCCGGAAATCGATGCCAAAGTTCAGCCCAACAATTGCGAAGACCACAATCGACAGCAGCACCGCAACCATGGACCCGCCAAAGGTAATTTTCCAAGACTTGAAGAAATCCAGATTGGTATCGGATGGGACAAGTTTCAAACGCATCGGTTACACCTCGATCGTTTTGGGGCGGCGGCGATCGAACCAGATGACGATCAACAGGCGCGTGACATAGATGGCCGTAAAGACCGAGGTGACAATCCCAAGGCCCAGCGTGATCGCAAAGCCCCGCACTGGGCCAGAGCCCATGACATATAGGATCAAAGCGGTCAGGAAGGTCGTGATATTGGCGTCGATGATCGCCGACAGGGCCTTTTCGTAACCCAGCTGAATCGCGCGGGACGGGCCTTTGGCGGTCTTCAGCTCCTCTCGGATCCGTTCGAACACCAGCACGTTGGCATCCACCGCCATACCGATGGTCAACACGATCCCCGCAATGCCGGGCAAGGTCAGGGTGGCCCCGATCATGCTAAGCAAGCCAAAGATCAAACCGACGTTGATGATCAGGGCAATATTGGCGAAAATGCCGAAAGTTCCGTAGCTTAGCACCATGAACACCAGCACCGCGATAAAGGCCACGGTGGCCGCGATGGACCCCGCATCGATGCTGTCCTGACCCAGTTCCGGGCCGATGGTGCGTTCTTCTAAGTAAGTGACCTCGGCCGGCAAAGCACCTGCGCGCAGCAGAACCGCCAGATGGGTCGATTCCTCGACCGAGAAGCTGCCGGTGATAATGCCGGACCCGCCGGGGATGTGGGCTTGGATCACCGGGGCGCTGATAACCTCGCTATCCAGCACGATCGCGAAGGGGGAACCGATGTTTTCCGCCGTATAATCCCCGAACTGGCGTGCGCCGGTGGGGTTAAAGCGGAAACTCACCGCAGGCCGCCCGTTCCGGTCAAAGGCGGGCTGGGCGTCGGTCAGCTCCTCGCCCGTGACAACGGGGGTCTTTTGCAAGATGTAGTAGACGCCGTCTTCATCCACGGATGGGGCGACAAAGTTCCGGGCGCCGGGGGGATCGTCAGCATCGCTTGTCCGGCCCACAACGGCGTTAAAGCTTAGCTGGGCGGTGGTGCCGATCAGCTCCTTCAGCTCGGTCGCAGAGCCGATTCCGGGCACCTGAATAAGGATCCGGTCGTCACCCTGGCGCTGAATTGTCGGCTCCCGCGTGCCTGCTTCATCCACACGACGGCGAATGATTTCAAGGCTTTGCGCCATGGTGCGGTCGTTGGTGGCGAGCTGTTCGGCCTCGGACAATTGGATGGTTATGATGTCGTCGGTGGATGTGACGTCTAGGGTGGATTGGCCGACGCCGGTTAGGGTGGTCAGGGGTTGGCTGAGCGCGCGGACGGCGACAAGGGCCTGATCCATGCCTGCGGGCTGGCTGATGCGGACCCGCAATTCGCCGTCGGGGGCGTCCACTCGGCGGACGGTTCCGGCGCTATCGCGGACGTCGCGAAGGGCATCGCGCACGGACGGCCAGAGGCTGTCCATGCGGCTGATATAGACTTGTTCAAGCTGCACTTCGGCCAGCAAATGCGCCCCGCCTCGCAGGTCCAGACCAAGATTCACCAGACCCGAAGGTAGGAAACCCGGCCAGCCTGACAGCTGCTCGGTCAGTTCGTCCGGGGATTGCCCGGCTTCGACCGCTAGAAGGGCGTCGTTGTGAACCTCGACCCGGTTATAAAAGGCATTGGGAAGCGCAAAGATCAGACCGAGGGCGACGAGCCCAAAAATCGTGACTCGTTGCCAAAAAGTAATTTGCAGCATGATTGTAAAGCCTTACGGGCCGTTGTTAAAGTTACTTCGCAGGTTCTGTCTTGGTGATTACCTGAGCAATCGTCGACCGAACAACCTTGACGACAACGCCGGATGCGATCTCGACTTCGACCTCGTCGCCCTCTTTCACCTTGGTGACTTTGCCGAAAACACCGCCCTGAGTGACCACTTGATCGCCCTTGCGCAGAGCCTCGACCATGGCGCGGTGCTCTTTCAATTTCTTCTGCTGGGGACGGATCAACAGGAAGTACATGATCGCGAAGATCAGCAGCAGAGGAATGAAAGAGGTGATGGCAGAGCCGGCGCCGGCCGCTTGTGCATAGGCTGGTGTGACGAACATGGTTTGGTCCTTGTAACTGGCAGGCCCGTGGGCCCGAGACGGGGTTGGCGCGCACCCTATGCCTGACACGGATCAGGCGCAAGGCGGCGCGGGCTTAATGGGCAAATAGGGGGGCGCGCGGCGGATTTAAACCCCGATTTTGGCGGTCTGTAAAACGTCGGTATCGCGTCGGTATTTTGTCTGTGTAGAGTGAAGCCGGGTAAAACGCGGGAATCGAGTGTGTGATGAGCAACCGGGACGATAATTTTTTGAACTGGCTGGGGGTGCGAGAGAAGCTGGATTGGACGGCGGGCAAATGGTTCGGTGGTTTCGTTGCGGTGGTGATCTGCCTGCTGCTGTTCTGGGTCTTTGTGCTGGTGATCGGCGCGTTGGTTGCGATGACCGGGGCGATGTTTGGCGGTCCTGTTACAGACCTGCGCGGGATATCGATTTTCGTCACGGCGGCCTTTGGCGCGCCGTTCATCATCTGGCGCACCTTGGTCGCGTCGAAACAAGCCGAGTTGCAGGCGAAGGCCCTGTTCAACGACAAGATCAACGCCGCGACCGAAGAGCTGGCGGCGCGCAAACAGGTGATCCGAGTTTTCGGCGAGGGTGAGGATAAAAAGGAACTGACCGACTGGACCGATGATCTGGTCCGCCGGGCCGTAGCCATTGACCGGCTGGAAGGGCTGGCGCGGGAGGAACCCGATGAGGCCCTGCGCATTGCCCAGCTGCTATGTGTCTATGTCAAAGAATTGAGCAAGGAGCATCCG
>SPJP01000207.1 GCA_006844665.1 Paracoccaceae bacterium | reverse complement strand
ACTACGGTGATTTTTCCTCCGGGCAACTCGGCCGAGCAATTGTACAAGGCAACGGATTGCTTGGTTCTTTCGAACGCTTCTTCACGTGTCCGGCCATTGTCCAACAACATTAAGGAAACATCTGGGTTTTTTCCAAAGGCAACGGATATCTGATCTAACTTTATGCAAATACTCATGATTTCACCACCCGGAGGGATTGATCAAGAACAAGCGTCACAGCCAAAACAACCATGCCTACTTCTACAGCCAGCGAAATGTTCCGCGTGTCCAAAGCGTCGATCAATGCAGCGCCAAGACCTGGCGCGCCCATCAAACCTGCCAACAGCGATACTGAAAAACCTGCCATCGCGACTTGGTGCAGGGCACGCAGAACATGCGGTACGGCGTGGGGCAGCTGAATTTCCCGAAAGATCTGCGCGTGGGTCGCGCCATGGCTACGCGCAGCCAGCAACAAAGCTGCTGGCGGCTCTTGAAGCCCCCGCAAACTGTGCGCCACAGCATGGGGCAAAGCACATATCAATGCAGCCCCAAACACCGACGAAAGCCCGGCCCCAACCCCGGCGGCAATAGGAACCAAGAACACCAAAGAAGGGATACTCTGCCAGATCACCAGAAACGCTGGCGTGGCGCGCACATTCTTAGAAAACCGGGCCATCCAATAGGCAGCTGGGAAGCCGATCAATGCGGCGAGGCCACTTGCAACAGCGACAAGCACAAGACTTTCGACCAATTCGCTCCAATAGCCTTGGTTCAGAACGAACAGCATTGCGACGACCAGAATGACGACACGAACCAGGTTGCGATGCAGTATAAATGCGATCACACAAATGCCCAAAACCGGGACCGATGGATGCACGCTGCTTAAGAATCCACTGATCTTCTCCAATAGCCACTCGCTCTGAGAAAAGGAAAAGAAACCATGGGTTTGAACCCACGCGATTAGCGCCGCGCCCTGTTCACCCACGGGTAGATTTGCGTCTGTTTGCCAGTCCATGAAGCCCCCAACTTCAATTGCTTCGAAGGCCTACAACGCATTCTGACCATAGGTAAACATCGAATCCGGCCTTTGGCCCCGCAGTGCAGAATGTTTAACCGCACCGGTACAAAGAAGATCAAATTTAGATTTACAACGGGCAGATTTTTATTGATTGATGAGTCAATCAAAATTACCGAATCGATGTCTGATGCCCAAAATCGGCCAAGAACCCATCCGGCGCGAAGCCCTGATCCAAGCAACAATCGCCGAGATTGGGGCCGCAGGTAGCTTGTCTGTTACAGTCGGGCAGATCGCAAAACGCGCGGGTATGTCTTCTGCACTGGCTCACCATTATTTTGGCGGCAAAGACCAGATGCTGCATGCTGGGATGCGCGGCCTGCTGCGGTCATTTACGGCGCAAGTCAAAACACACGTGGCCCAGGCCCGAACCCCACGCGCACGTATCGATGCAATTATCAACGCATCCTTCGACAACACTTGCTTCGAGCCGCAGATCATCTCGGCTTGGTTGAACTTCTACGTCCTTGCCCAAAAGGACCCCGAGGCTCAGCGCCTTTTGCGTATTTATCAACGCCGGTTGCACAGCAATTTAGCTGCAGCTCTGACGCCCATTAGCCAACAGCCCCACGAACACGCTGAAATCATCGCCGCGATGATTGACGGTGTGTACATCCGCCAAGCCCTGAAAGAAGGCGCGTTGGGCGGACCACAGGCGGCTGCACGAGTTATTTCCACGCTTGATACCTTGATTGGAACAGATCGATGACCAAGCCGAACATTCTTATCATTATGGTAGACCAGCTGAACGGAACTTTGTTTCCCGATGGTCCTGCTGAGTGGCTTCACGCGCCTAACCTGAAAGCGCTGGCCAAACGATCCGTACGTTTCGCCAATTGCTACACAGCATCGCCTTTATGTGCGCCGGGCAGGGCCAGCTTTATGTCCGGCCTTTTGCCATCGAGGACCCGCGTTTACGACAACGCTGCAGAGTTCGCGTCCGACATTCCAACCTATGCCCACCATTTACGCCGGGCCGGGTATCAGACTTGTCTGTCTGGCAAAATGCACTTTGTCGGTCCAGACCAAATGCACGGGTTTGAAGAACGGCTAACCACGGATATTTACCCCGCCGATTTTGGGTGGACTCCGGACTATCGCAAACCGGGCGAGCGGATTGACTGGTGGTACCACAACATGGGCAGTGTCACCGGCGCAGGCGTTGCCGAGATTACCAACCAATTGGAATATGATGACGAGGTCGCCTACAACGCGATCCGCAAGGTTTACGATTTGGCGCGGGAAAAAGATGACCGGCCTTGGTGTCTGACCGTCAGCTTTACGCACCCTCATGATCCTTATGTAGCACGCAAGAAATACTGGGATCTGTACGAGGACTGCGACCATCTTCTGCCCGAAGTTCCCGCGATCCCGTACGAGGACCAAGATCCCCATTCCAAGCGGATTTTCGACGCGAATGACTGGCGCAGTTTTGACATTCAGGAAGAACAAATCAAGCAATCCCGCCGCGCCTATTTTGCCAATATCAGCTATCTGGACGACAAAATCGGCGAAGTTCTGGAAGCACTGGAAACGACCAACCAAGAAGCAATGATCCTGTTTGTATCCGATCACGGCGACATGCTGGGCGACCGCGGCCTTTGGTTCAAGATGAGCTTCTTTGAGGGCTCATCTCGCGTACCCATGATGATCAGCGCCCCTGAATTGGAACCACAGTTGATCGAAACCCCGGTGTCCAACATCGATGTGACCCCAACCTTGTGCGACCTGGCCGGAATCTTGATGGACGAGATCGAGCCATGGACAACAGGGCAAAGCGTCGTCCCAATGACCAATGGCGTCGCGCGAACCACACCAGTGGCGATCGAATACGCGGCAGAAGCGTCCTACGCACCCTTGGTGTGTCTGCGCCAGGACCAGTGGAAATACACGTCCTGTTCTTTGGATCCGGAACAGCTGTTCGATCTGGAAAACGACCCGCACGAGATAACAAACTTGGCCCAAGATCCCCAGCACCAAGGCACTATAGCCAAGTTTCAAGCGATGGCGGCCGAACGCTGGGATCTGGATCTGTTCGACGCCCAGGTGCGCGAAAGCCAAGCCCGCCGCTGGATCGTCTATGACGCGCTTCGCAACGGGAGTTACTACCCATGGGACTACCAGCCCCTGCAAAAAGCGTCTGAACGATACATGCGCAACCACATGGATCTGAACGTCGTCGAAGACAACGCCCGCGCACCAAAAGACTAGCCATTCTTATTTCGAATTCACCCGGACCGGAGGCATCAATGCTCGCCCAACCAACCGCAAGCCATTTTATCAATGGCCAATATGTCGAAGACACAAACGGCACCCCGCTGCCGGTGATTTACCCAGCAACTGGCGAAACTGTCGCCCAGATGTACGAGGCGACGCCTGAAATCATCGAGCAGGCGCTTTCAACCGCGCAAGCCGCCCAGAAAGAATGGGCCCAACGCTCTGGCACGGAACGCGGCCGCGTTCTGCGCCGCGCAGCTGACATCATCCGCGAACGGAATCGCGAATTGTCAGTTCTCGAAACCTATGACACCGGCAAGCCTTTGTCCGAAACGCTATACGTTGATGCAACGTCAGGTGCCGACGCGTTGGAATATTTCGGTGGTTTAGCAGGCAGCTTGACGGGTGAGCATATCCCCTTGGGCCAAGACTGGGTCTACACTATACGCGAAGCCCTCGGCCTGTGCGTCGGCATTGGCGCATGGAACTACCCAACGCAAATCGCCTGCTGGAAGGGCGCGCCCGCCTTGGCCTGTGGCAACTCGATGGTGTTCAAGCCGTCGGAAACCACGCCACTTTGCGCTTTGAAAGTGGCTGAAATCCTGCACGAAGCAGGCCTTCCTGCAGGGGTTTACAACGTCATTCAAGGGACGGGGTCGGTCGGCGCAGCCTTGGTGTCTGACACCCGGGTCGACAAGGTCAGCCTGACTGGATCGGTGCCGACGGGCAAAAAGATCTATGCAAGCGCTGCGGCCGACATGAAGCACGTCACTATGGAACTAGGTGGGAAATCCCCCTTGATCATCTTTGACGACGCCGATCTGGAAAACGCCGTCGGCGGCGCAATTTTGGGTAACTTCTATTCCTCGGGCCAGGTCTGTTCGAACAGCACCCGTGTCTTTGTGCAAGAAGGCCTGAAGGACGCCTTCCTGAAGCGTTTGTCCGAGCGATTGGCCACGGCCCAAATCGGCGACCCGATGGACGAAGCGACAAATTTTGGCCCAATGGTCAGCCAAAACCAGATGGCCATCGTTCAGCGCTATATTCAAATCGGCCAAGATGAAGGTGCAAACTTGGTCGCTGGCGGCAAACGCATGGACCGCGAAGGCTTTTTCCTGGAACCTACTGTTTTCGCCGATGTGACCGACGACATGACCATCGCAAAGGAGGAAATCTTCGGCCCTGTAATGTCTGTTCTGACCTTCAAAGATGAAGACGAAGCCATCGCCCGCGCGAACGAGACAGAGTTCGGCCTGTCCGCTGGTGTTTTCACCAATGACATGACCCGGGCTCACCGTGTGATTGGCCGGCTAGAGGCTGGATCTTGCTTTATCAATTCCTACAACGACGCGCCGGTCGAAGCCCCCTTTGGCGGCGTGAAAGCCAGCGGTGTTGGACGCGAAAACTCCAAAGAAGCGATCCATCACTACAGCCAGGTGAAATCCGTCTATGTCCGCATGGGTGATGTAGAGGCTCCGTTCTAAGATGCGCGCTGATTATGTAATTGTCGGGGCGGGTTCTGCGGGTTGCGCCATGGCTTACCGCCTTTCCGAGGCTGGTAAATCTGTTATCGTGATCGAACATGGCGGAACCGATTTTGGGCCGTTCATCCAAATGCCTGCCGCTCTGTCCTACCCAATGAACATGGCGCGCTATGATTGGGGTTATCAGTCTGAACCTGAACCGCATTTGGACAACCGCCGCTTGGCCTGCCCACGCGGCAAAGTTATCGGGGGCAGCTCGTCGATCAACGGGATGGTCTATGTGCGCGGCCACGCCCGGGACTATGACCATTGGTCCGAAAGTGGCGCCGATGGCTGGGCCTATGCGGACGTCTTGCCCTACTTCAAACGCATGGAAACTTGGCACGGCCAAGGTGATGCCAGCTGGCGCGGGAAAGACGGGCCTTTGCATGTGTCGCGCGGACCCAGAACCAACCCTTTGGTCAAAGCCTTTGTCGAGGCCGGCGCACAGGCGGGATATGAAACAACCGCCGACTATAACGGCGAAAAGCAGGAAGGTTTCGGCCCATTTGATGCGACGATCTACAAAGGCCAGCGTTGGTCGGCCGCGAATGCTTACCTAAAACCAGCCCTAAAGCGTGAAAACTGCACTTTGGTCACCGGTCTGGCCCAACGCATCGTCATCAAAGATGGCCGCGCAACCGGTGTTCAGATCGAACGGAAGGGCAAGTCTGAAACCATTCATGCCAATTCCGAGGTGATCTTAGCCGCGTCTTCCCTGAACTCGCCCAAGCTTTTGATGTTGTCTGGCATTGGTCCCGCCGCCCATTTGGCAGAAAATGGCATCGACGTTGTCGCCGACAGACCTGGCGTTGGGCAGAACTTGCAGGACCATCTAGAGCTTTACCTGCAGATGGCGTCCAAGCTGCCGGTCAGCCTTTACAAATACTGGAACATCTTTGGCAAAGCTTTGATCGGCGCTCAGTGGCTGTTCACCAAAACCGGCCTAGGCGCTTCGAACCAGTTTGAGACCTGCGGCTTCATCCGGTCCAAGGCCGGGCTCGATTATCCTGACATTCAGCTGCACTTTCTTCCGATTGCAGTACGTTATGACGGTCAGGCGTCTGCCGAAGGTCACGGCTATCAGGCCCATGTCGGACCAATGCGCAGCCCGTCACGTGGTGCCGTAACTTTGCGTGATGCGAATCCCACCAGCGCCCCTGTCATTCGGTTCAATTACATGAGCGAAGAGCAGGACTGGATTGATTTCCGTAAATGCATCCGCCTGACCCGAGAGATCTTTGCCCAAGATGCCTTCAAACCGTATTCCAAGCACGAGATTCAACCCGGTATCGACATGCAGTCGGATGAAGATCTGGACGCCTTCATCCGCGAGCACGCCGAAAGCGCCTATCATCCATGCGGCACCTGCAAAATGGGAAGTGTTGATGACCCCATGGCTGTGGTTGACCCTGAATGTAATGTCATCGGTGTCGAAGGGCTTCGGGTTGCCGACAGCTCGATCTTTCCGCGGATCACCAATGGCAACTTGAACGGACCCTCGATCTTGGTCGGTGAAAAGGCATCGGACCACATTTTGGGCAAAAAGCTGCCGCGTGAAAACGCACAAGCGTGGATTCATCCGAACTGGGAAACCGAGCAACGATAAAAACCCTTGCGAAATCAGCGCGTGATCTGGCTAACTAAGCTATGAACACGCGCTTTTTTTCTGACAAGAACCGCCCGGTCCATCTTGGGCCTTACCCTCTGGAACGCCTTGCACGGGGCGAATTGCCTGACCTGTCCAAGGTTCCGACCTTTCAACAATTAGACTTTCGGCGCCCGCAGATCCCCCTGAACATCGTCAATGCGATGGGCGAGTTTCAGGCGATGATGGATGCGATCCGGGATGGTTTGATCAACAAAACCCGGTCGGAGCCGCCAAATGATCCAACCGAACGGGCAAATCACCTGAAAAGCTTTGGCTATTTCAGTGATGCTTCGATGGTTGGGGCCTGCCTGCTGCCGAAAACCGCCGTGTTGGAAACACCCTTCCACAATCCCGACATCGAAAGGCTGGCCGAAGACCTGCGCACGCGGCAAACCAAGACATTGGCCGCTGGGATCGACATGATCATGGCCGATCTGCGCGATGCCATGGACGCGCCGCCCAGCACCATCGTCGGCCACACCCACGCAATGGTCTTTCTGTACGAGATGCCCCGCGACCCAGCGCAGGCCGAGCCCGGATGCGACTGGATAGAAGATGCGCAAGCCCAACGCGCCGCCCTGCGCGCCACGGAAACCGCTGTTATCCTGGCCAACTACATTCGTTTGCTGGGTTGGGACGCCAAGGCCCATACAGCCACCAGTTCGGACGTATGTTTGAACCAGCTGACGGTAGCTGCGGGCCTTGCCACCTTGGAAGACGGTGCATTGGTCAACCCCTATTTGGGTAACCGGTTCGGCGTTGCCGCCATTACAACCAG
Organism: Paracoccaceae bacterium; assembly: GCA_006844665.1. Classification (GTDB taxonomy): domain Bacteria; phylum Pseudomonadota; class Alphaproteobacteria; order Rhodobacterales; family Rhodobacteraceae; genus Dinoroseobacter. The sequence continues at coordinate 11,493 of SPJP01000207.1, read as the reverse complement.
CTTTGATTTCACCCCAGACCAACCCTTGACCGCCACGCAACCCTGGCTGCAAACCAAAGGCCTCGCTTGGTGGGTCGGGGCAGGCACTCGCAAATCTGCGTTGAACATCGATCCCTTTGCAAAGCGCCATTTCAAGGACGGGCCTCACCCGTTTGAAACCTTAAAACGCACAGAGACCCCTACGACGTATATTGATGAGCCCAATGTCGCGCGCGTGCCAAAACGCGCTGATATGTTTGCCCGTGCACAGTTCGGGGACATGGGCAAAACGAACCAACAAAAAGCCGCCGGCGGCTATTACGCACGCAAAGCTGCCCCTTCCATGGCGCAACGGCGTCTGCTTGGGGCTTTCGTACTGCTGCAAGACGGGGCACCAAACACCGCCAAGACAAAGCCCGACCCACAAGCCATGGCGGATGCGATCAAGGCCACCAGCTATTTTCTGGGTGTCGATGCCGTTGGCATTTCACGCTGCCCGGATTGGGCATGGTATTCCCATGATGCGCGGGGCGAGCCGATTGATCCCCCTCATGATCAAGCGATCAGCATGATCATCGACCAAGGGTTCGAGACTATGGAAGGCGCAAGCGGCGACGATTGGATCAGCGTTGCACAATCCATGCGGGCCTATTTGCGTTTCTCTTTGCTGGGGGGCATCATTGCCCAACAGATCCGCAATCTTGGATACTCAGCCAAAGCCCACACCGTTATGGATGGCGAAGTCCTGCAGCCTCCGCTGTTACTGCTGTCGGGGTTGGGCGAGGTTTCTCGTATCGGCGAAGTAATCTTGAACCCCTTCCTGGGCCCTCGGCTAAAGTCCGGCGTCGTCACAACCGATATGCCCCTGGCCCATGATCAGCCCATTGATTTCGGCCTGCAAAGCTTTTGCGAAAGCTGCAATAAATGCGCCCGGGAATGCCCATCGGGGGCCATCACCGCAGGCCCAAAACTGATGTTCAATGGGTATGAGATCTGGAAATCAGACAGCCAAAAATGTGCGACCTACCGAATCGGCACAGATGGTGGCGCAATGTGTGGTCGGTGCATGAAGACATGCCCCTGGAACCTTGAAGGCCTGTTCACCGAAGCCCCGTTTCGCTGGGCCGCCATGAACCTGCCGCGAACGGCCCCGTTGCTTGCCAAGCTTGACGACGCGGTCGGAAACGGCGGGTTGAACCCGACAAAGAAGTGGTGGTGGGATCTAGAGCTGGAAGAAGACGGTGGCTACCGACCCACACGACACCCGGTGAACGCAAGGGGCCTGCAAACCGATCTGGATTTGAAATACGAGGACCAAACCTTGGCCGTCTATCCCGCGCCATTGGCACCGCACCCCTACCCCTATCCGTTTCCAATGGACCGCGAAGCCGGGATCAGCGCCTACCAAGCCATGATCACGGTCGAGGAATATCAAAAGCGGGCCGAAACAGGTGACCAAAGCCATTTCCATCGCCCCGCCCCTTTGACAGACAGCCCTGTGCTGCAAGTCGTGGTGACCAAAGTCGAACAGATGGCCGACGGGATCACCAAGTTCGAACTTCGAGACCCTTCAGGAATTGATTTGCCCGAATGGACCGCTGGCGCGCATTTGGACATTGTCGTCGCACCAGAGTTTTTGCGCCAATATTCCATGTCGGGCGACCCCGCAGACCGGTCGAAATACCAAATCGGCGTATTGCGCGAAGACGACGGCCGCGGTGGATCAAAGCTGATGCACCGCATTTTCACCGAAGGTCGCAAAGTCTTTATCTCTAAACCCATCAACCATTTCCCGCTAGTTCCTTCAGTTACCAAGTCATTTCTGATGGGCGGTGGTATTGGCATCACGCCGATGATCGCAATGGCCCATAGCTTGCACGCAAATAGTCAGGATTTTGCCCTACATTATTCCGCCAGGTCCCGCGAAACGGCTGGGTTTCTGGATGACCTTGCTGCAATGCCTTGGGCCGACAAAGTTCATCTTCACATATCACAGGAAGGCAACCGTGCGGATCTAGACGCCATTTTTGCAGGGTACGAACCTGGCCAACACGTCTATACATGCGGCCCAGATATTTATATGAACAGCGTAATCGAAGCAGCCGAGCGCCAAGGCTTTCCCGAAGACGCGCGGCATCTTGAGTATTTCTCGGTCCCCGAAACGCCCGAATACGAAAATCACGACTTTATGCTACGGCTTAGAAACGGCGACGAGCTGTTGGTGCCAGCCGACAAGTCCGCCACAGACGTTTTGCAAGACCATGGCATCGCGGTCGACGTTAAATGCTCTGACGGGATTTGCGGCGTTTGCAAATGCGGTCTGATCGCCGGTGAGGTCGAACATCGCGACTTCGTTCTGTCAAAAGCCCAGCGCGAAACCACTATTATCCTATGCCAAAGCCGGGCGGCCAAGGCAGGTGGGGTGGTTGCAATTGACCTTTAGAAAGTGGTCTGAAACGCCAGTTGGAAATTCTGCGTATTATCGTAACTTTGGGATTGAATGGGCTGTGACAGATCCATCCGCAAGCTTCCTGCCCGCAGCTCCCATGCAACGGAAATTCCGGCCGAAGACCTGATCGCAGACCCATCATCGACGGGATTTGCGCCAGCGGGGCCCCCTGCAACACTATCAAGGCTCCATAAGCTGCCTGCATCCACGAAAAGACCCGGTGTGATCTGGCTTGCCACGGTAACAACGCCGGGAAATTTCAGATCCAGACGGGCGGTGGAAAACAGATTGCCCCCTAGGGCAGCGTCGTTGGCTGCAAGGTCACGCGGGCCTATCCCCGCAAGTGCAAAACCACGGATATCCGAGGGGCCCAAGAAGAAGCGATCTTCTACCCTTGTGCCCGTTCCCGAGGATGAAACAGCCCCTGCGCGCAACCCGAAAGACAATCGTGCAGGCCCTATCGGTGCTGAGCGTGCGGAAAACCCAAGCTCGGATCGAAAAATCGACCTATCATCGGAACTGAGCATCGCTTCTTGGGAAAGGGTCACCCGTGCCTGCGCCCGATCGTCATCACCCACATCCAGCGCCCATCGATAGCCAACACCATGATTGGTCCGGCTGCCAGCATCAACCTTTAGCAAAGCGGAATCTGACGCCGAAAGGCCGGAAATGTCAGCATAATGAAGCGCATAGAACGCCTCGAACTGACCAAAACCCGTTTCGGGGAAAGTTGCCACTATCTCGGCTTTGGCACGGGTCTGGTCGAACGCAAATGTTCCCAGCCCTTTGGTGGACGTAATTCCAAGGTCGAACCCAATCGACGGGTTCTGGCCGAACATCCCCGGCACCGACAAAGAGGCCTCCGCTTGCCGGGTTGATTGGCTTGCATCTAGCCTAACGGTCGCAAATACGTCTTGGCCAAATGCGCGACGGGTTTGCAAAAAGGCTTGCGCAACGGCTTCGCCTTTTTCGTCTACGCCCAAGCCGAAAGACAGCGCCCCAACGGGATCTTGGGCCGACGCACCTGTTGCGCAGGCCGAAATCAGCCCAGCATAAATGAAAGAAAGCGCGCGCATGGCAGTGCTCGTAGCCGTTATCCCCAAACTAGCTATAGGATGAGCGTGTCGCGAAATATAGTCAAATCCGAAAAGAAATATCTATATGATGATTGTATGCAAGATCGAACTACGACGACACAGTTAGCAAGTTGACCTGAATATCTTGATCAATGCCAAGGATCGCCAGTGGATCGCCACCTGCTGGGTTTTGGTAGGAGTAGAGGTTCAAGACCGATCCGTCTGTCAACGTGACCGTATCCGCCGTGGCAACAACATTTCCGTCCAGATTGATCCGATCTTGCAATCCAGTTATATCCTGACTGGTGTCGCCAAGAATTGTCAAAAACTCTACACTAGAACCGGGTGGTGGGGTCCTTGCATCTAGCAGAGTTTCCAACTCACTCGCGGTGCCAGCAGGCAAATCCAGCACGTCTGACAAGGTCACTGTCATTGTATCAGACGCGTTGTTTGTCAGGTCCAAGACATCCAAGTTCACCAATTCTGCAACGGTTTCATCTGCGCCCGACACGGTCACAGTGACCGATGCAGTGGATGTGCCGCCTTGTCCATCACTGACTGTATAGGTGAAGACGTCCGTTAACGTTTGGCCAGTGTTCAAAGCATTGATCGTCGAGGATCCTGTAGGATCGTAAACGATATCGCCATTTACCAACGACAGTGCCGCGCCATTTGTGCTTTGGGATGCGACACCGACAATGCTAAGCGAACCGCCGTCTGAATCTGTATCATTCGCCAACAAAACAGAACTGGCGATGGTCGTCGCGGAATTTTCCGAAAACTGAGGTTGGTTCTGACTGGCGACGTTGTCCAGCATGTTTGCGAATAAGGTCCAAAAGTTTGTTTCAGTCGATGCCGACGCGCCCGGGTACAGGTTTGCGCCAATCACCGACCCATCTGCATTCCGCGCAATTCCCAACAATCCGTCGTTTCCCGTGCCGTCGTTATTCGGGTCGTACCGGGCCAGCAGGGTCGAACTCGAATTCGGGGTTAGTGTTGTGTTCGCATAATTTTGATTGATGGAATAGCTGCCAGATAGGCCGTTCACATCCACGCCACTAAAAATACTATCGCCAGCAGCACCAGCAACAATCCTAAGATTCCCTTCAGGTGTCGCGAGTGTGTTTGTTCCAGTAAAGGGAGATAGGCCTACAAAACCTCCACCGATTGTTCCGTCCGGCAAACTACTGTTAGCGCCAGTTCCGTCCGAAAAGGAGTAAGTTGCAGCGACAACACCACCCCCATTGGCGACAAACTCAGCCAGTAGATTGCCATATGCTTCCGAATTGTTATAGGCGTGATTGCTAAACGTCAGAACCGCGTCATAGGTCGCAAGGATACTCGTCGTTATCCCGTTCGTCTGTCCAAAAGTATCAACCTGTGAGAACCGGTTTAATGCTTCCAAACCTGCTTCCGCAACAGACGCCTCTGAGATTTGGGTCGCAACAACAAGAACCTTGCTTGCCGCCGTTTGAAGAACGTCATTTGTCGCGACAGGATTGGCATTAGACGAAACACCTTGCACGACAAAACTTGCTGTGTTGGCAACCGAAACCGTTCCGTCAGAAACCTTGTAACTAACTGTAACGGTTCTGGACTCGCCCGCGCCAAGTGCTGCGAACTGGGCAAGATCGACCGAAATTTGACCCGACCCCTGATCGGTAAAGGTAACGGAGCCGCCCAAGTCATCTGCAGCGCTGACATCGACGGCACTTAGGCTGTCGCCATCCACGTCATTCTGCCCACCGGCCAGCAAGTTCAGTACCACCGGCGCATCAGTTTCTTGCACCGTTCCGCCTGTGATCGCCGTGACTGTTGGTGCATCGTTGCTGCCTGTGACGACGATCGACACGGTTTGCGTGTCAACTGCTCCTTGATCGTCGGTCACCGTGACTGTGAAAGTTTCGGTCTTCGTTTCCCCGGCCTTCAAACCCCGTGTGTCGGTGTCTGCTTCGTCTAGGGTGTAGGTCCACTTGCCGCTGGCCGCATCGATCGCAAAACTGCCGTACACGCCCGCCGATGTCGTCGACCACGTCGCTGTAGCGTCATTGTCAGGGTCGCTGGCGATAAGGGTGCCTTGCGCCGTGACACCCGAGCTGCCAGTATCGGTAACGTTTCCAGTAGAGGTTCCAGTAATTACCGGCACATCATTGATGCCCTTCACCGTAATCTCGATTGTTTTAGTGCCAGTTTCGCCCGTGTTGTCGGTCGCTGTCACGGTAAACTGCTCGGTCGCGGTTTCGTTCGCCTTTAGCACTTTCAGCGACGAGTCCAATACTGACGATCCCCCGTTCGTCGTACTGGATACTGTGTAGGTCCAAGCGCCTGAGTTCGGGTCAATGCTGAAATTTCCGTAAACACCTGGCGCGTTGCCTGACCAGGTGGCCGTCGCCCCAACGTCAGGATCATTTGCAGTTAGTGTCCCCCCGACCGAAGCCCCTGAAGATCCTGTGTCCGTTAAATCGCCTGTTGTTTGGCCTGCAATTTCAGGAGCATCATCAACAGCGGTAACGGTTACCTGAACTTTCGCGCGAACAGTCTCGCCTGCGGCATCCTGCGCATCCACGAAAAAGGAATCGACGCCATTGAAGTTGGCGCTCGGCGTGTAAGTGAAAGTGCCGTTGCTTAGTAGGACAACATTTCCGTTTTGTGCGCCAGACGCCAGCGACAAGCTTACCGCTTCGCCGTCGGGATCGGTTGCAGCTAGTTGATCGGTCAAAGACCCATCTTCCAACATCGTAAACCCGGCATCACTTAATTTGGGCGCATCATTGACCGGATCAACATTGACCACAACTTGCGTCACAGACGAATTGCCATCCGCATCGCTTAGAACAATTGTGAAGCTATCGATGCCGTTGAAGTCGGTGTTTGGTGTGTAATCGAAACTGCCATCGCTTTGCAGAACAACAGCACCTTGGCTTGGCGCTGTACCTATTGCATAGAAAACCGCCTCGCCTTCGGGATCGGAACCGTTCACCTGGCCGGCCTTGCTGGTGTCTTCCGAAGTAGACAACGAAAGATCACCTGCGGTCGGTGCCTCATTCACAGCGACCGTCGTGTCTTTGGGTTCTTCTAAATCATTTTCAACTTTGTTCTTTGTCGTATCTTCTTTCGGCAAAACCGGATCAGGTTCATTCAGTTCCTCGGTCTCTGTATCGAACTCGCCCGGAAGATTTTCTTCGATTTCTGGCGTGCCGGGATCCGACGGGCCACCCTCCGTTTCGCCCAGCTCGACAAAGGTCCCGCCTTCGTCGACCCGCGACACCGCGCTTTGAAAGGCCGCGAAAGCTTCGGACAGCAGCGCAAATTCTGGGGCATCGTCTGTCAGAACGCGGGCGATCTCTCGGGTTTCGCCGTCGCGCGGGGACACGATCCAGGCGACATCAGTGCTCTCGATAGTGCTTAGCAAATTGCCATCAAGATCGCGCAGTTCGATCTTGCCGATGCCACCATCAGGGTCGATGTTCAGCGAAACTTGGACAGTGGTAATGCCATCTTGGGTCTGGATATCGACGCTGACGGTCGTTCCGCGAATACCCATGGTGGCGGTCGGGGTCGTCACATTCATACCGCCGCTTCCGGCCACCTTGCCTGCGATAAAGACAAAGCCCCCTTCTACCAGATTGAACGCGCCCGAATTAGAATTGCTGTCAGGGTCGTAGATCAGCTCATCCAGGATCATCCGCGATGCAGAAGCCATAGTGAAGATCGTGCCATCCACAAATGTAAGCGATGCCGCAGCGCCGTCTTGCGTGGTGATCACATCGTCTTCGAAAACCTTGCTGCCCACTTGCAGCGTAACAAGTGTTCCGTCAGCGCGTTGCGCCGTTGCGACCCCATTTAAGGTCTCCACTTGGCCAATTGGCAAGACTCCAACTGATCCACCGGCTTGAGCGAACTGCCCCGGGGCCAAAGGCCCGGCAAGACGTTCGACCACTTGGCCGGTCATCACGCCACCATTGTGGCCAATCAGATCAGCCGGGCTGCCATCAAAATAGTTCGTGATCAGAAAGCTTTCGCCATCGGGCGCTGTCAAAATAAGGTCGCTGCCGTCGCGTTCTAAATCTGCTTTGAACGCGGAAATCCCTTCAGGCAAGTTAACTACGCCCTCGCCCTGGCTAGACGCAGCCGGCGTTTGCGAAATGTTTAAATGACTGACGTCTTCGCGCGACATTTACAGAATCTTTCACCCAAAAAGTCGAGGTCAGCCAAAGAGCAACCCCGATCACAAATAAATAGTCTCAATTTGACCTGCCGTCGATTCCGGATTCTAATCATTGAAGCGCGATCCACGCCGAAAAGTTGATTGCGACCAAGGTGAAACCTTTTTGAAGCGCGGAAAGTGAAGTATTTGTACAAGTTTATCAAAGCCTTGATCAGAAGTTTTCGTCGCAGCCGCGTTTTGGCACTTGGGTTGTTAACCCTTTTGCTAATTCTTCGCGCAGGCGACCCATCGCCCATTGAAACAGCACGTCTGAAATCATTTGATCTTTTCCAGCAGCTAAAACCACGTACATACACTCAGCTACCAGTCGCAATCATTGATATTGACGACCCGTCATTGACAGAAATCGGCCAATGGCCATGGCCCCGAACGATTATCGCCGATGTCATTCACAAGGCGGCCGAGCAGGGCGCGGTCGCAATCGGCTTCGACATGATATTTTCCGAGCCTGATCGATTGTCCCCTGCCTTGGTCGCAACAGACAACCCGAACCTTCCGAATGAAATTCGGGACGCTTTGGCGGCGCTTCCTAGCAACGAAGACGTCCTGTCCCGTGCCATTTCCAGCGCCCGCGTCGTCGTGGGCCAGACCAGCATTCGCAGCAGCGTTTTCAACCAAGATGAAAAGGCCAGTGTCATCCCGGTGCCTCATGCATTCCTGGGCCTCGACCCCGATCCATATCTGCAGAAATTTCCAGATATCCTGCAGAACCTGCCTCAGTTAGAGGAACACGCATCCGGCTTTGGGGTTTTCACCGTTCGGCCGGACGTAGACGGTGTTTTTCGGCGCGTGCCGCTTGTGATGAAGGTGCAAGGCGCAGTGCGGCTTGGTCTGGCGCCAGAACTTTTGCGGATTGCTACAGGTGGGGATGCCTTTGCCATACGCTCCAATGAAGCAGGGATCGAAGGACTGGTGGTAGCACGTCAACTGGTGACAACCGACGCGGACGGTTCGGTCTGGCCTCATTTCAGCCCCAGCCAACGCGGGCGCTATGTCTCGGCGGCAGATTTGCTGAATGATCGATTGCCAGATGGGCGCTTGGCAGGCCATCTGGTACTGGTTGGTACATCAGCTATCGGGTTAGAAGACTTTCGCGCCACCCCCTTGGGGACTCGAATGGCAGGGGTCGAAATTCACGCACAAGTACTGGAAAACATCTTAACTCAAACACTGCTGTTGCGCCCCAACTACGCCATCGGGGCCGAGCTGGTCCTTACGGTCGTTCTAGGCTTGATAGCTATCGCGCTGACACCCGCCTTAGGCGCACGATGGGCGATTATCTGTTCCGGGGTTCTGTTGACGGGCGTCGCATATGGGGCGTGGTGGGCCTTTGACACACATCAATTGCTACTGGACCCATCTTTTCCGCTGCTGGCAACTGCTGTGATTGTTCTGGCACTGATCCTTGCCAACTACCTTCGGGAAGAACGACAAAGGCAGGAAATTCGTACAGCCTTTGGCCAATATGTTTCCCCCGACTTGGTCGAACAGCTGTCCAACGAACCCGGCGCTTTGGCTTTGGGGGGAGAGACGAAAGAGCTAACGCTATTGTTCAGCGACGTTCGCGGGTTCACAACGATTTCAGAAAGCTACAAGTCAGATCCCCAGGGTCTGACGCGGCTGATGAACCAATTCCTGACCGTGCTTAGCAACGCAATCCTGTCTCAGAATGGTACAATCGACAAGTTCATGGGTGACGCCGTGATGGCGTTTTGGAATGCCCCCTTGGATATCAAGGACCACGCAAGATCCGCCTGTATCGCAGCACTTGAAATGCAGAAAGAAACCAAACTTTTGAACGAAGCGAATGGTGACAGCGTGCCAAGCATTGACGTCGGCATCGGCGTGAACTCTGGCACTTGTGTCGTAGGGAACATGGGGACAGACGCGCGGTTTGACTATTCGGCATTGGGCGACCCTGTCAATCTGGCCGCTCGACTAGAAGGCCAATCAAAGACCTACAGCGTCGGGATTGTTATCGGCAACGCAACCGCAAGTGCCGTGGAAACGAGCTTTGCGCTGCTAGAGCTCGACCTGATCCGCGTGAAAGGAAAATCAGAGCCCGAGCGTATCTTTGGGCTGTTCGGCGACGAAACCGTTGCGAATGATCCCGAGTTCAAGTCTGTTGCCGGCGCAAACCAGGCTATGCTGGAAGCGTATCGCAGCCGGGATTGGGCGACAGCTGCTGCACGTGCTGAAGAATTGTCACGGTCTGATTTTGCGCAACCCTTAACCGGCTATGCCTCGTTGTGGCAGGATCGTATTCGACAAGCGCAAGAAAACCCTCCTGGCGCTGATTGGGACGGCGTTTATACAGCAACCTCTAAGTAGGATCACCGTTCCCGGAAGGCCTCTGACCGGGCCCGAAGCAAAGGTTTGGCAAGGTAGTTAAGGACCGAGTTCGTCCCGGTTTGTATGTCGATACTTGCGATCATCCCGGGGATAATTGGATTAGGCTGATCAGGGTCACCCAGATACGTCCGGTCTGTCCGCACGATCACGCGAAAGATCGGTTCGCCATCTGCAGATTCGATGGAGTCCGCACCAACGCGCAGGACCTCTCCCTGCAATGTGCCATAGATCAGGTAATCATAGGCTGTGATTTTCACCGATACCCGTTCGCCTTCTTGAACGAAGGCCACGTCTTGGGGATTAATCTGCGCTTCTATCAGCAATCCATCGTCCAAGGGAACGACGGCTGCTACAGTCGCCCCAGGTGCCACAACGACTCCAGGGGAACTGCTAATCAATTGGTTAACAATCCCTCGGGCTGGCGCGCGGAGCTCGGTTTGCGCGACCCGGCCTTGCACCGCCCCCAATGTTTCGCGAACGACGGCCAGTTCCACTTGTAAACGGGCCAGACGTTCACTTGCTGACAATTGGAATGCGGACAAGGCGGCTTGCATCTGGGCTTCGGCTTCGCTGACGGCAGCCTCCATTCGGGGGATGCGCGCCCGCACAACGGCCAGATCCCCAGCCATTTCGGCCACCCGGGATCTTAGGCGCAAAAGCTCGATCTGCGGAACGGCGCCGCGAGCGGCCAAGTCTTCGGTCAACGCGGCCTCTTCGGTCAATGGCGCGATAACAGCAGATAGCTTTGTTTCTTGGGCTTGTAGTTCGGCCAACTCGGCCTCTCGCTGAGATTTCTGGTCGGCCAAGATCTGCAATTCACCACGCAGCTGAGTTTGACGCGAAAGAAAAACGGCCTGCTCGGCCAAGCTTGCCTTAGACGCGCTTTCGCCCAAGTCTTCGGGAAATTCCAAGCTGGTGGCACCGCTAGCTTCGGCGTTCAGCCGAAACTGCTCTGCCAGCAAAGCGCCTTCGCGCTCTAACAACTCTCGCTCTTGCGAAACAACTGCCGCGTCATCGATCACCAGCAACAAGTCGCCCTTTTGGACCTCGTCCCCTTCAGAAACAGCGACCGATCGGACCAACCCGCCTTCTAGGCTTTGAACGATCTGAGTGTCAGACGACGGCACAACCCGACCGACGCCACGGGTGACCTCCTCAATCTCAAAGTTAGCGGCCCACAGAACGAATGCGCATATGGCCAGCACGATCAATGATAACAGCCGCCACGCACCTTTGTTCCGCATAGCTGCTGTAGTGGCCGTAGTGGCAAAGCTGTCTTCTTCGCGGGTCCCAAACATCAGGTGACCTCTACTTTGACTGTCGCGCCGCTTTTTAACTGTGCCATCACATCAGCTTTTGGGCCATCCAACGCTTTCATTCCCCGTTCAAGAACGATGAAACGGTCAGCC
>SPJP01000206.1 GCA_006844665.1 Paracoccaceae bacterium | reverse complement strand
GGTGACATGGCGCAAACGGTCCGACAGATCGGTGCAAAACCTGTCTACATCCCCCTCGCCCATCAGATAGGACAGGCGTTTTAGCCCGTCCGCATCCTTTGGCACGTCATGGGTCTGGGCATCATTGATCATCTGGATGCCATGTTCGACCCGGCGGTGGGCTTGGTAGTGATCCGTCAACGCTTCGGCCACATCCCGCCCGACCCGGTTGTCACCCGCCAATGCCGCCAAAGCCGCCACCGTCCCCTTTTGGCGCAGGCCCGGCGCGCGCCCCCCAAGGATCATCTGATGGGTCTGGGTATAAAACTCGATCTCTCGGATCCCACCAGCGCCCAGCTTTATATTGTGACCTTCCAGCGCAAAGCTGCCCGTCAGGCCCTTATGTTCGCGGATCCGCTGGCGCATCTCGTCATTGTCGCGCAAGGCCACGTAATCCAGATGCTTGCGCCAGATGAACGGGGTCAGGCGATCCAGGTAAGCCTCTCCGGCCACGATATCCCCCGCGCAGGCCCGCGCCTTGATATGGGCAGCCCGTTCCCAGCCGCGCCCGACGCTTTCATAATACCGCTCGGCCGCTTCAATCGCGATACAGACCGGGGTGACACTGGGATCCGGGCGCAGCCGCAAATCCGTGCGAAACACATACCCGTCCGAGGTGATGTCAGACATCACCCCCATAGCCCGCCGCGTGATCTTGACGAATGCGGCCCGCGCCTCGGCGTAATCACTGGGGGCAAAGCGGTCTTGGTCAAACAGGCAGATCAGATCAATGTCGGACGAATAGTTCAGCTCATACGCGCCCATTTTTCCCATGGCCAGCATCACCATGCCCGCACTGCCCGGCCCGCCTTCGCTATGGCCGGGGATCTTGCCCCGTTCGGCCTCGGCCCCCACCAGCAGCTGCATCGTATGGTCCAAGGCTTGTTCGGCAAACAAGGTCAGGGCCGTTGTCACCTGCATCAATGACCACACACCCCCCAAATCCATCAATGCTGTCCACAATGCCAGTTTACGCTTTAGCCCCCGTAGCCCTGGTTTCAGATCTGCCAAAGGGATGGCTTGGATCCTGCCCAGCAGATCGTTCAACACCTGATTTGGATCGTGCTGCAAGGCCCCTGCCAGCCAGGCCTGTTCCCGCCCCATCAGCCCCGCCAGATAGGGGCTGGACCCGGCCACACCGGTCAAAAGATCCCGCACGGGCCCCGCCTGCAGCCCAAAAGGTGCTGCAATTTCATCCCCTTTGGCATGGTCAAACGGCAAGGCGGTGCGGGTGATCAAATCTGACAGGCTCATACACAATAGCTGTGCCCGTCCTGCCTCCGGCGTCAAGGCAGGCGGGACGATTTGCCAGAGCGTTTTTTGCAAGCAGAAGTCAATATCCAAGCAAGCTCGAAGATTTAGCCCCCGTTTTCTTCGTTTTCAGGCCGGCTACAACCCCCCGTACAAATCTCAATTTACAAGGTTCCACTATTTTTATCGTGCAAAATCAGATATATGAAAGAAAATTCAGTGTAAAAGTAAAAAACATTTACATTTTCCCTTGCAAGCTCAGGGCCGATACCCCATCTGTGTTAATGTGATAAACATTCACATACACCAAACACAAAGGACCGCATAAAATGAGCACCGTAGCCACCTGGCCGACCCAAGCAGAAACCTGGCTGGATTCCAAAGGCAAAGGCGCCTGGATCGCAGCGATGGTTCTGGGCTTTATCTTCTTCTGGCCTGTTGGCCTGGCCCTACTTGCCTACATGATCTGGAGCAAACGTATGTTTAAAGGAAAACGCGCAGGATGTGCGCACCGCAACGCCCATATCGGGTTCAAATCTTCGGGCAACACAGCCTTTGACGCCTACAAAGCCGAAACGCTGAACCGCCTGCAGACCGAGCAAGAAGCGTTTGAAAGCTTCCTCGACCGTCTGCGCGAAGCCAAAGACAAGACCGAGTTCGACCAGTTCATGGACGAACGTGGCAAGCAAGCCCAGGCCCCTGCGCCCACAGCCCCTGCTGCCCCCGCACCGACCCAAACGGTCGAGCTTTAACCCCACGGGGCAGCGGTGTTTCGCGCCCTGCCCGTCCCCCCCGGCAATTGCATCTGTGATCGCCGGGGGTGGATCTTCATCCCTATTTTCCCGTAAGTTCTGAAAGATAGACCTCGATCCCATGACCCACGCCACTTATAGCCAAGGCCAACCCGCCATGACCGCCCATCCCGATCCGAGTTATAACCCCGCGCTTTATGCCGGTGTGCCCAGCAAACGTTTGCTGGCCTGGGGCGTTGATCTGGTCGTCACACTGGCGATGTGCATCGTTATCATCCCCCTGACCCTGTTCATCGGCCTGTTCATCTTTCCGTTTCTGTGGCTGGTCGTCGGGTTCATCTATCGCTGGATGACAATCGCCAACCGCTCGGCCACCTGGGGTATGCGCTTTGCCGCGATCGAGCTGCGGGACGTCGATGGCGGCCCAATGGACAGCGGGCAGGCGTTTTTCCACACTTTGGGTTATTTCCTGTCTTTCGCAGTGTTCCCACTGCAGCTGATTTCGATCGTTTTGATGCTGATCACAGACCGCAAGCAGGGCCTGACCGACCATGTCATGGGCACAGCAGTGCTGAACCGCGCGTCCCAATGGTAATACTTGCGCCCGTTCAGGATTAATCAAATCGGGAATAATCTCAGAAACTACGTTGCGATTTGAGGCGAGCTTGATAGGCTCGCCTTTATCACATCCAATCCGAGCTTTCTGTTGCGCCATACCCTGCCCCTTGCCCCGCAGTTTTATGTCACTGCCCCTCAAGCCTGCCCCTATCTGGACGGACGGGTCGAACGAAAACTGTTCACCGCCTTGCAAGGGGATTCCGCCGGGCTGCTGAATGACGCCTTGTCCAAGCAAGGATTCCGCCGGTCCCAAAACGTGCTCTACCGGCCGTCTTGCGCCGATTGCGCCGCCTGCCTGTCCGCCCGCATCCGCGTGGCCGATTTCAAACCCACCCGCAGCCAGCGCCGCACCAAGAACCGCAACAGCCATCTGGTCCGCAACGCCACCAGCCCTTGGGCGACCGAGGATCAATATGCCCTGTTTCGCAAATATCTGGATCAGCGCCACGCCGATGGCGGTATGGCCGACATGGATATTTTCGAATTCGCCGCCATGGTGGAAGAAACCCCGGTCCGCTCGCGCCTGATCGAATACACAGCGCCGTTATCGCCGCAAGCAAGGCAACGGGAACTGATCGCCGTGTGCCTGACAGATGTGCTCGATGACGGGCTAAGCATGGTCTACAGCTTTTACGACCCCGACATGGCCCGCCTGTCCTTGGGCACCCATATCATCCTGGACCATATCGATATCGCCCGCGAGGCTGGCCTGCCTTATGTCTACCTGGGCTACTGGGTCCCCGGCAGCGACAAGATGGGCTACAAAGCCGGGTTTTCCGCGCTCGAGATCTTCAAAGGCGGCAAATGGGTCGAACTGGGCGAGCCCGAAGATCACAGCGCCGAACAAAACCCGATGCATGTGGACCCAATCGCCGAACAAGTGGCCCAGATCACCTTGCCCGACAGCCGCGCACCGCGCTGATACGCCCCCGCGTCGCGCCCCACCGAACGCATCCCTTACGTCCCATTAACCCAGTTTCGGTATACCTGTGCGCGGATCCAAGGGGCGGTCAAAACCCGCCCTTTCATGCAGACATCAGGTTCACTAAAGGGGCCATCACCCCCTTATCCCGAACCGCGCATCTATGGGACCAGACCCGCCATCACCGGGTCCGGGCAAGAACCGCTCTGCCGTCGAGGTGGCGCCACTTCATTCCTGCTTAAACAAGCCGCAGAACGCATCCAACTTGCCAGACAGCCCGTCCGGCAGGTCAGTTCTTCATGTCTTTACAAATAGTTGGCCCGACTCAACCCGTATTTCGCCATCTTTTCGTTCAAGGTCCGACGCGGCAGACACAGCTCCTCCATCACGCTGGAAATAGACCCTTTGTGCCGCCGCATCGTGTTGTCGATTAGCATTCGTTCAAACGCTTCCACATATTCCTTCAACGGCTTGCCTTCGGTCACCAGTGTTGGCGTGATCTCAGTGCTTTCTTCGCTTAGCAGGCCCGCAATGGTGCCGGTGCCGCGACGGTTCTGCAGCACGGCGCGTTCGGCAATGTTAATCAACTGTCGCACATTGCCCGGCCAGCTGGCTTGCAACAATTGCGCGGCCTCTTGCGCCGTCACGTTGGGCGCGTCACAGCCGTATTCTTCGGCAAACTGGTCGGCCATATGGGTGAACAGGGTCAAGATATCCTCGCCCCGCTGGCGCAAGGGCGGCACGGCGATCCGCATGGCCGCCAACCGGTAGAAAAGATCCGGGCGCAGGCTGTCTTCGGCCGATTTGCCCGGTTCCGGCGGGTTGGACACGGCCAGAATATGGGTGTCGCAGCTAGGATCATTCAGAAACGTCAGCAGACGCGCCTGCAATCCGCTGGGCAGCGCTTCGATATCTTCCAGACACAAGGTGCCCCCCCGCGCCTGTTCCACCAAAGGCCGCTCGGCCCCATCGGGCACCGGGCCGAACAGCTTGGCCTCCAGTTCCGCGTCGTCGCTGGACGCGCAGCTGTGCAGGATAAACTTCTTACCCTGACGCGGCCCGACGGCATGCAGAGCGTGTGCAACCAGAGTCTTCCCGGATCCGGTTTCGCCTTCGATCAGCACGTGACCGTCGGCCTGGCCCAGATCCAAGATATCTTCGCGCAGGCGCTCCATCACTGGGCTGGCCCCGATCAGCTTGCGCATCAGCACCGTGCCATCAGACAGTTCTCGCCGCAGCGCCCGGTTGTCCAAGGTCAGCCGCCGGGTTTCGGACGCCCGCCGCGCCAGATCGGTCATCCGGTCCGGGTTGAACGGCTTTTCCATGAAATCATAGGCCCCGATCTGCATCGCCTCGACCGCCATGGGCACATCGCCATGCCCGGTTATCATGATCACTGGCAGTCCGGAATCGATCCCCATCAGGCGGCGCAGAAAGGTCATCCCGTCCATCCCGGGCATCCGGCAATCAGACACCACAATCCCCGGATACCCGGCCGAGATGACCTCCAATGCCTCTTCCGCCGTGGCGAAGGTTTCGGTTTCAAACCCCGACAGCGCCAGCCATTGGCTGATGGATTGGCGCATATCCTGTTCGTCATCGACAATCGCGATTTTATTGGTTTGGGCCATTTAGGTGGCTCCTTGCGTTAATAATTATTCCGCTGCCCGGATGTCAGAATTCAACTGCGGCAGGCGCATTTCAAACACCGCCCCGCGGTCACCTGCATTGCGGGCGGTCAAGCGCCCGCCGTGGTCATTCACAATGGTGGACGAGATCGCAAGCCCCAGGCCCACCCCTTCGCCAGGTCGCTTGGTAGTATAGAATGGTTCAAACAATTGGTCCAATTCATCAATGCCCTGACCATTGTCACGCACAGATAAAGCCGTTGTTTCCCCAACACTTAGCAACATTTCAATTTCCGGATTCCGCTCCCCTTGGGTCGCATCCAGCGCGTTGCGCAGCAGGTTCACGATCACCTGTTCCAACCGGATCCGATCCCCCAGCACCAACACCGGCGTTTTCGGGACCGAGCGCGCGATATGCACTTTGCGCTGCTTTAGCTGCGGCTCCATCATCGCCAACGCGCCCGACATCGCGTCGCGCAGATCCACAGGCTCGAACGCGTCCTCGCCTTTGCGGGCATAGGATTTCAACTGCTTGGTGATCGCGCCCATACGGTCGATCAAATCATCGATCCGGCTGAACGAAGACGCAGATTCCTCGGTCCGGCCCCGCTGCAACAACAGCTTGGCCCCCGCCAGATAGGTCTTCATCGCGGCCAGCGGCTGGTTCAGCTCGTGACTGACAGCGGCGGACATTTCCCCCAAAGCGGCCAGTTTTTGCGATTGCGCGATGGTCTGTTCGGCCACCGCCAAATTGCGCTCGGCCTCTTCTCGTTCAGCGATTTCGCGTTGCAGGCGGTCGTTCAGATCCCGCAGCTCGGCCGATTCCCGTTGAAAGAACACGGTTTCCTGTACCGCGCGGCGGGTGATCAAATAGAACCCCAAGGCCAGTAATATCGCAAAACCCATGATTTCCAGCGCGATCACCGCGTTCACCCGTTCGCGCACGCTGGAATAGGTGACAAAGCTGGTCATCCGCCAGCCCCGGTGCGGCACCCCAGCGTCCAGCCGCATCACGGCCTCGCCTTCCAGGTAGGTGCCATTGCCGATCCGCGCCCAATCGCCTGTGGCTTGCAGCGCTTTGACGATGGCCGAAGGCGGCGATTGCGCGGCCAAAGCATCGGCCACCGTGCGCCCCCGCCAGCGCGGCTCTGATGACAGGATCACCAGCCCTTCGCTATCGGTCACAAGGATCGCATCCGCCGTACTGCGCCAACGGTTTTCCAGCTTGGCCAAGTCAACCTCGACCGCGATCACACCAATGCCGCGGGATTCAAACTCGATCCGGCGGGAATATTGAAAACTGAACGCGCCGTTTTCGTTCTGAGAAACCGTAAATACCGTGCCGGAACTGCGCAGCGCATCTATATAAAAGTTGTGGCTTCGGTAATTCGCCCCAAGCGAGGTCCGCTCGGTCGCAGCAACAATCCGGCCGGTTTCATCCAGCAACGACAAAGACGCCGCCCCGATTTCATCGCGCAGCGAAATCAGCCGCGTGGAGGTCGCTTGGAAATCACCGGAGTTCAACGCCCCGATCATGATCGGGTCCCGGCTGAGCAGCAAAGGCACGGTAGAGTTCCGCTGAACTTCGCTGACAATCGCGTTGGTGTATAAGGTTTGGCGCAGCTCGCCCTGGCTGCGGGTGCGTTCGGTGTAGCGTTCGATCAGCAACCCATTGGTCACCCAGATCACCCCACCCGCAATCGCCAGCAAAAACAAGATACTGGCCCGCACAACCCAATGGGCGCGCCAGATCGTAATGACTGGGGCCTTCGCCAGGCCAGAGGGGATTTTGACGCTCATCCCTTAACAGTAGGTCCAGCGCGCGCCGTTCTCAAGCGGGACAAGGCCCCCATCGGCAGGATCACGCCACAGCGAAGCTGTCCAGCAGGCTGGAAAACAAGGTCGCGCCGTCTGTTCCGCCATGGGCCGGGTCCACAACCCGTTCCGGATGGGGCATCATGCCCAGAACCCGGCGGTTTTCCGACAGGATACCTGCGATGTCCCGGTCAGACCCGTTAGGATTGGACACATAGCGCAGGGCCACGCGGCCTTCGCCGTCCAACCGGTCCAGAACGTCCGCATCGGCCGAGTAATTGCCATCGTGATGGGCAACCGGATAGACCACCTGCGCGCCTTGATCGTAGCCAGACAGAAACGCAGATTCGTTGCTTTCCACTGTCATTTCAACAGGTTTGCAAACGAACTTCAGGTTGGCATTGCGCATCAAAGCGCCCGGCAACAACCCGGTTTCGGCCAAAACCTGAAACCCGTTGCAGATACCCAGAACATAGCCACCCCGGCCCGCGTGATCAGCCACAGCCGACATGATCGGCGCGCGGGCGGCAATCGCGCCGCAGCGCAGGTAATCGCCGAACGAGAACCCGCCCGGCACGCCCACAACATCCACCCCTTCGGGCAGGCTGCTGTCTTTGTGCCAAACCCGCGTCACATCGAACCCGGCCTGTTCAAACGCAACAGCCAGATCGCGGTCGCAGTTAGAGCCCGGAAAAGTAAGAACCGCCGCGCGCATCAGGCCAGCTCGACCTGGTAGCTTTCGATCACCGTGTTGGCCAACAGCTTTTCGCACATGTCTTTGACGGCGTCCTCGGTGGTGCCGTCGGCCAGATCCAGTTCGATCACTTTGCCCTGGCGCACACCGCCCACACCTTCAAACCCCAAAGACCCCAGCGCGTGGCGCACAGCCTCGCCTTGTGGGTCCAGAACGCCCTCTTTCAGCATCACGGTCACAGTCGCGCGCATGGTTTACCCCTTTATCAGTCTTTCAATTCGCAGGGCCAACAGATCAGTTGATCAGTGTCGGCTTGGTGATCTGGGTCGCGTTGGTGGGCATAACGCCCAAGCGCTTTGCGACCTCGGTATAGGCATCGGTCAGGCTGCCCAGGTCGCGGCGGAACACGTCCTTGTCCAGTTTCTGACCGGTCTCAATATCCCACAGACGGCAGGAATCGGGGCTGATTTCATCGGCCACAATCAAGCGCTGGAAATCATTGTCGAACAGACGCCCGATCTCGATCTTGAAATCAACCAGAGTGATCCCGACCGCATACATCAAACCAGACATATAATCGTTCACCCGGATCGCCAGACCAACCATATCGTCCAGATCCTGATGGGACGCCCAGTTGAACGCCAGGATCTGATCTTCGGTGACCAAAGGGTCGCCCAAAGCGTCGTCCTTATAATAGAACTCGATGATCGGACGGGGCAGCTTTGTGCCCTCTTCAATCCCCAAACGCTTGGACATTGATCCAGCCGCCACATTGCGCACGACAACTTCCAGCGGGATAATCTCGACCGCGCGGATCAGCTGCTCGCGCATGTTCAGACGCTTGATGAAATGGGTCGGAACGCCAATCCCGTTCAGACCGGTCATGAAATATTCAGACAGGCGATTGTTCAAAACGCCTTTGCCTTCGATCACGTCTTTCTTCTCGGCGTTAAAGGCCGTCGCGTCATCTTTAAAGTACTGCACCATTGTGCCGGGCTCTGGGCCTTCGTACAGAATCTTGGCTTTGCCTTCATAGACAAGTTTGCGACGCGCCATGGGGGGTCTCCAACAAATGGGAACCGGATGCCCGCGGCACCCGTGAATATTCCTTCGCGCTATAGGCCAAGCCCTTGTCTGCCGCAAGCGTTCCGCGCTGTTGCCCCTTGCGGTACGGTGCCGCGCAGACCATATCTGGGGAAACATTTAGCACGGAGCACTCTGATGAGCACTTTTGACGACCGCGAAAACGCGTTTGAAGCCAAATTCGCCCATGATGCGGATATGCAGTTCAAAGCGGCCGCCCGCCGCAACAAGCTGCTGGGCCTTTGGGCGGCCGAGCTGATGGGCAAATCCGGCGATGACGCCGCCGCCTATGCCAGCGAAGTGATCAAGTCTGATTTTGAAGAAGCCGGCGATGATGACGTACTTCGCAAAGTGGCCGGTGATCTGGGCGACAAGTCTGATGCAGACACAATCCGCGCCAAAATGACCGAGCTGATGACCGAAGCCAAAGCGCAGCTTTTGTCAGACGGCTAACCGACAGATCAAGCCTAGAAAACAAGGCCTGGGCCGAGATTGTCGTTACAAATTTAGACGTTAACTCCGAACTAAGGGCGTGGCTATAGGCTGCGCCCTTAGTCTTGTGGTGGGAATGTTCAATGCGAAACTCTGATAATTTCGGCCCTGCGGGCGCAGGCGTTGGCGCGATTTTCGTGCCTGCGATTGCTGCGGCCTTGCGCCGCCCGCTGACCCGGCCTCTTTTGGGAACGGCGCTCTGCTTGGGGCTGCTTTGGGCGGCGCTGAACCGGGCCGGACCGATTGATTTTGCCGGGATCTGGCAGATCGTCCTTGCGATACCGGCCAGCAATTGGGCAGCGGCTGCTTTGCTGAGCGGGATCAGCTTTTGGGCCGTGGGACGCTATGATGCGGCGATCCACAAGCTGTTGCGCACGGGCTACGGCTCGGATCAGGCCAGTTCCGCCGGGCGCTGCGCCATCGCCATCGGCCAGGCCGCCGGATTCGGGCTGATCACAGGGGCGTTCATCCGCTGGGTTTGGGGCCAGGGCTCGGTTCCAGCCCTTTTGGCCGCCAAGGTTACCGCCTGCGTTGGCGCGTGTTTTCTGATCTGTGCCAGTTTTTGGGTGCTGTTGCTTCTTCCCGTAACCTCTGTGCCCTACGCCAATCTGGGACCCGTCGCCGCCATGTCCCTGCTATGCGCCTGCATCTGGGCGTCTTGGAGCTTTAGCGACTGGGTCCCCAAAGGCCGCCTAAACCATCTACCCCCGATCCCGCCCATCCGGGCCCAGCTGCGCCTATTGGCCCTGACAGCCGTAGATCTGGGTTGCGCAGCGCTGGCCTTTTGGGAACTGCTGCCAAACCCAGACCTTGTTTCACCCCTAGTGCTGGTCGTGGCCTTTTCCATCGCTGTGCTGTTGGGATTGGCCAGCAACAGCCCTTCGGGTCTGGGCGCGTTCGACATGACCCTCTTGTTGCTGTTGCCAATGGTGCCCGACGCTCAGCTGCTGGCCAGCTGCATCGCCTTCCGCATCGTCTATTTCGCCCTGCCCGCTGTGTTGGCAGGCACCGCCGTGATGGCCCGCATCCTGCGCCCAGCCCCCAGCCCAAATCTGACCCCGCCGGCCCCCACGGCCCATCCCGATCTAAGCAATGCCAACAATGCCGAGCTACGTCTGGCCGAAGCCGGTGGCAAAGGGTTCATCACCTGCAGCGAAAACAGTATCCTGGCCATAGCCCAGCTGTCCCAGACCAAGGTTGGGCTGTTTGATCCCGTCGGGTCTATCCACCCTGCGCTGACCAGCTTACAAGCCCATGCCCAACATGAAGATCGCAGCGCAGCACTTTATAAATGCACGGCAAAAACCGCTTTGGTTGCACGGAAATTCGGTTGGGCCACCTTGCGCATCGCCCAGGACGCGGTGCTAGACCCGCAACGCTTTGATCTGGGCCGCCCCGCCTGCCGTCAATTGCGCCGCAAGCTGCGCAAAGTCGATGCCCAAGGCCTGCATGTGGAACATATCCCCGCAGGCCACCCGCTGCCCCTGCACCAAATCGCCCAGGTCGACGCCCAATGGGCCGCGCGCCACGGCACGCCCCGGGGCTTTTCCATGTCCCGCCCGTCTGATGCCCCGCTGCACCGCCAACAAGTGTTCCTGATCTGGCGTGGTTTAAAACTGCAGGGCTATTGCAGCTTTCACCAAACCGACAAGGCCTGGGCCGTGGACCTGATGCCCCAGATCCCATGCGCGCCCGACGGCGCTATGCACTTGGCCATCTACACCGCGATCGAAGCTGCCCGCGCCATTGGCATCCCCCGCCTGTCCCTTGCCGCAGTTCCTGCGCCGATCCCACGTTCAAAACGTCTGTCGGGCATCCTGCACCGGGCAATGTGCCAACGCCTGAGCAATCCCGGCCTGCACCAGTTCAAGGCCAGTTTCGGGCCGCGCTGGGTGCCCCTATACCTAGTGGCCCCGACCCCACTGGGCTTGGTCGCCGCCGGGGTCCAGATCACCCGGGCGATCAACGCAAAACCTAAGCACAAAACTCATGATCATTATGAACGTAATATGTTTGCGTCAGACACAGCGGTCATGGCAAGGCGGCCCTAACATGCTGGGTCGCGCGACTCGGCCCCTTTGACGTGCGAGAGACCCAGAATGACAAATGCACTGACCGCCCTGATGGAAACCCGTGACTGGCTGCTTGCCGATGGCGCAACAGGGACAACCTTGTTCAATATGGGGCTGCAATCCGGCGACGCGCCCGAGCTGTGGAATGTCGATCACCCCGACCGCATCCGCGCCCTGTATCAAGGCGCTGTGGATGCTGGGTCTGACATCTTTCTGACCAATACATTCGGCGGCACCGCAGCCCGCCTGAAACTGCACGACGCCCAATCCCGCGTGCACGAGCTGTCGCGTTTGGGCGCAGAACTGGGCCGAGAGGTTGCCGACAAAGCAGGCCGTCCCGTCGTGGTCGCAGGCAGCGTTGGCCCCACAGGCGAGATTATGGCCCCCATGGGCCCCCTGACCCACGAACTGGCGGTCGAAATGTTCCACGAACAGGCCGAAGGCCTGAAGGCTGGCGGCGCAGATGTGCTGTGGGTCGAAACCATCAGCGCGCCCGAAGAATACAAAGCCGCAGCTGAGGCCGCCAAACTGGCCGATATGCCCTGGTGTGGCACCATGAGCTTTGACACGGCGGGCCGCACCATGATGGGTCTGACTTCGGCCGCGCTCGCCACTACCGTCGACACCATGTCCAACGGCCCCCTGGCTTTTGGCGCCAACTGCGGCGTCGGCGCATCCGATCTGCTGCGCACAGTTCTGGGCTTTGCTGCCTCGGGCACCGAACGGCCTATCATTGCCAAGGGCAATGCAGGCATCCCCAAATATGTCGACGGCCATATCCACTATGACGGCACACCCGCACTGATGGCCGAATACGCTTTGATGGCAAAGGCTTGCGGCGCAACGATCATCGGCGGCTGCTGTGGCACCACGACCGAGCATCTAAAAGCCATGCGCGCGGCTTTGGAGACTGGCGAAAATCGCCCGCGCCCATCGCTGGAAGAAATCACGCAGGTATTGGGCGGCTTTTCGTCCGAGGTTGACGGCACCGAAGGCGGCGGTCCGATCTCGGCCAAGCGGGCAAACCGGCGCAAGCGGGCCTAAGTCGCCGCAAGTCGCGCTTGTCGCAACGCATGTCGTAATTTGCCACGCAGCTTTGCGCCAAAGCGACGACAAAGAAGCCTAAAGAATAACGAATGGCCCCAGCGGCCCCTAAGGGATTGCGCCCATGTCCGATGAAGAAGACGATATCATCCTCGCTGATCTGCCCGACGACGAGCTTGTGCAGCAGATGTTCGATGACCTCTATGACGGTTTGAAAGAGGAAATCGAAGAAAGCGTTAACATCCTGCTGGAACGCGACTGGGCCCCTTACCGCATCCTGACCGAGGCTTTGGTCGGCGGCATGACCATCGTGGGCAACGATTTCCGCGACGGCATCCTGTTTGTTCCCGAAGTTCTGCTGGCCGCCAACGCCATGAAGGGCGGCATGTTCATCCTGAAGCCTTTGCTGGCCGAAACAGGCGCGCCTCGGGTCGGGAAAATGGTCATTGGCACGGTCAAAGGCGACATCCATGACATTGGCAAAAACCTGGTGTCGATGATGATGGAAGGCGCAGGGTTCGAGGTCGTCGATCTGGGCATCAACAACGCGGTTGAAAGCTATCTGGGCGCGCTGGAAACGGAAGAGCCTGATATCCTGGGCATGTCGGCCCTGCTGACAACCACCATGCCTTACATGAAGGTGGTGATCGACACATTGGTCGAAAAAGGCATACGGGATGACTACACCGTACTGGTCGGCGGCGCGCCGCTGAACGAAGAATTCGGCAAAGCGATTGGCGCAGACGCCTATTGCCGCGACGCTGCTGTCGCCGTGGAAACCGCAAAGTCCTTTATGGCGCGCAAGCACAACCAAATGGCAACCAGCGCCTAGCCGCCCTTTGGGCCATGCCACAAAGAACACCGGGCGCTGGGGCAATCCAGCGCCTTTTTTGTAACCCGCTTGCCAAAGGCCCTGTGATGGATGACGCAACCCTGACCCGCCAAGGACTGCCCGCCAAAGGCCAGGGTAAGGTTCTGCTGCTGGCCTGCGGCGCCCTGGCCCGAGAGATATTGGCCATTCGTCAAGCCGGGGCCTGGGATCATCTGGATCTGCATTGCCTGCCGGCCA
Source organism: Paracoccaceae bacterium (assembly GCA_006844665.1). Lineage (GTDB taxonomy): Bacteria > Pseudomonadota > Alphaproteobacteria > Rhodobacterales > Rhodobacteraceae > Dinoroseobacter. Next base: position 5,282 of record SPJP01000206.1, on the reverse strand, counting down.
TTCTGCACAACAGCCCCGACCAGATCCCTGATGCTGTGGAAGCCGCCGTTGTGAAGTACCGCGACGCCTATGCGCGCATATTTGTCGTCTATGCCGATTGCGGCACCGGCGGCTTGCTGCAGGCCCGCTGCGATGCTTTGGGTGTGGATATGGTCAAAGGCCCCCATTGCTATAGCTTCTTTGAGGGCAATGACGCGTTTGAGGCGATGGACGAAATGACCGCCTTTTATCTGACCGACTTTCTGGTCCGCCAGTTCGACGCTTTCGTGATCGAGCCTTTGGGTCTGGATAAGCACCCGCAGTTGCGCGACATGTATTTCGGCAATTACGAAAAACTGGTTTATCAAGCCCAGGTGAACGACCCTCAGCTGGACGCAAAGGCCCAAGCCTGCGCCGAACGGCTAGGCCTAGCCTATGAACGCCGCTTTACTGGTTACGGCGATCTGGCGAGTACCGTTCAGGCGGTCGCCGAAACCTAAGCCGCTGCTGCTGCCGTTTCCCGAATTCGCTGAACCATGGCCCGCAGGCCGTTGGACCGCTGCGCCGACAGGTGATCGTTCAGCCCCAGACGCGACAGCTGCTCTACCGGGTCAATCGATGCAATCTCGGCCACTGTGATCCCATCATACAAAGCCACCAGCACCGCGATCAGCCCGCGCACGATCATCGCGTCGCTTTCGCCGCGAAAGGTAAACACAGCCTCCGGCCCCTGCCCGTCGATCTTGGGAACCAGCCACACCTGGCTGGCACAGCCATCCACTTTGGTGGCCGGAACGCGCAGGGCCTCTTCCAGATCGGGCATCGCTTTGCCCATATCAATCACATGACGATAGCGATCTTCCCAATCGTCCAGAAACTCAAATGTCTCGACCAGCTCTTCAAACGCGTCTTGTGCCATTTCGGCCCCCAATTGCTGTGTTAAGGCCTAGTTAAGCCGTTGTTCAGCAACGGTCCAGTGCGAGACAGTCTTTTCAAACGCCCCGATCTGAGGTAGCCAAGAGCCAGACAGGCAAAAAAGGCGCTTCAGATGAAAAGCTTCGTAGCAGCAGGACTGGTCGCAACATTGATCGTTGCGGGATGTGGCACCCGGTTGAACCCGATGAACTGGTTTGGCAGCAGCGAAGAAACCGTGGCCGAAGCGCCCGCTGGCTTTACCCAAGATGCCCGCCCCCTGGTCGCCCAAGTGACCGAGCTGCGGATCGAGCGCGTGACAACAGGCGCAATCATCCGCGCAACCGGCCTGCCCCCGACCCAAGGCTATTGGGACGCGGAACTGGTGCCGACCAATCTAAACGAATTGGAAAATGGCGAGCTTATCTATGAATTCCGCCTAAGCGCGCCGCTGGACCCAGCGATCAGCAGCACCGCGCGGTCCCGGGATGTCTTTGTCGCCGCCGATCTAAGCCAGACCGAATTGCAAGGCGTGCGCCGGGTCACCGTGATCGGCGCCAGCAACCGCCGGACCGTGCGCCGCTAGGAACAGCGCGGGCAAGTATCGGCTTAGGCCTTCCAAATACGAAAAAACCCGCCCTTTTCAGGCGGGTTTTGTTTTGGGCGCTTGGGGGCCCCAAGACCCCCCGCTACATCACATGCGCGACGCGACGTTTTCCCAATCAACCAGGTTGTCGAGGAAATTCGACAGGTAAACTGGGCGCTTGTTGCGGAAATCGATGTAGTAGGAATGTTCCCACACGTCGCAGCCCAGCAGAGCTGTTTGGCCAAAGCACAACGGGTTCACACCGTTTTCGGTCTTTGTCACAGCCAAAGAGCCATCTGCGTTTTTCACCAGCCAGGCCCAGCCGGAACCGAACTGGCCCGCGCCCGCAGCCGAGAACGCCGCTTTGAAATCGTCAACCGAACCAAAGCTTTCAGTGATCGCTTTTTCCAGCTCGGACGGCATGGCGGTTTTGTTCGGGCCCATCATCTTCCAGAACTCGTTGTGGTTCCACAGCTGGCTGATGTTGTTGAAGATCCCGTTCTGGGCAACAGAGCTTGCGTCATAGGTGCCGACGATGATCTCTTCCAGGGATTTGCCATCCCACTCGGTGCCCGCGATCAGCTTGTTGCCGTTGTCGACATAGGCCTTGTGGTGCAGGTCGTGGTGGAATTCCAGCGTCTCGGCGCTCATGCCATGGGCGGCCAGCGCGTCGTGCGCGTAAGGAAGATCAGGAAGTTCAAAAGCCATAAGGGGCCCCTTTCGCAATGTGATAAGGTTGCCTTGTATAAGAGCGCTCGCCCCGCCGACGTCAAGACGTAGCGGGGCGAATATTCATATAAACCTGTGAAATTTAGGCGTCCGGCCTATTGTTCCAGACGACACGCACCGGATGCTACCCACCGGTTTGGGTATCCGCTAGGCAAAGCTTGAAAAGTGCCGCGCCCTGTCCGTTTGATCCAGGTCGCAATATAGGTAAAGTTAGAGAACTGGCCCGAACTATTTTTGTAAGAAAAAGGCCCCATCTCCATTTCGATCCGAGAGTCGGAGTTCAACGTTATCGTTCCCGCCAAGGGCTGATTTCGCGCATCCCTCATTGGTGGATTAACAACCTCGGCCGTATTTGCAGACAGATCGACTTTTATCAGCGATTTCGGCGGTATATAGTTACCGGATCTACCCAGATCCGTCATTTCACAATAAATATATTGAACTTGTGCGGAAACAGGCATTGCAACACCCATTGCCAAGAAAGCTGCTATAACGAGCGACTTCATAAGAAACCCACCTTAGGTAAATTTGGTTAATGAAGTCAGGAAAACATGTTGGGCATACTTGGGCAACCAATTAAACGCAATTCGTTGCCCAAATACTAATCAACCTTTTGGCGATCTCTCACGCAGCCGTGCAGTAGCCGGATGCCTTCATCCCTGCGGACTGCCCATCGACCGTGGCAAACAGCGACGCCTGCTGGGTGCTTTTGACATAGACCAGTTCCAGCGAGACGGCGTGGTTGCCTGTGGCATCTTGGTGCGACATCGGCCCAAACGCCAGGGTCATGACCCGGCGCGCATCCCGCTTTACAGACCCGCGCAAGGTCGCGCCGTTGCTTGTCATGGTCGCGGCCAATGTGTCCTCGTTCACCCGGAAAACAGCCGTATGCGGCAGGACCGAGGACTGAGCCCCGTTGCCCATCGTGCAAGACAACCCCATGGCAGAGGCACCCGTGCCAGAAAGGGCCAGGAAAACAGCGGGCAGAATGAAATTTGAAAAGCGCATGGAATGCTCCGAATAAAACGCACAGATCGACCGGGCCCAAAAGCGGGATTGCTTACGGGATCAAACGGGGTGTGCAGTTGCGTTGTGGTAACGCTTTGCTAACGATTTAAGGGGCGCAGGCTCAACCGAAAGCTGGCGTTAGTGTTAATGCGTGCGCTTCGGGCTATGGGTAAATTCAATAGAATTTTATCGAACGGCCCTTATGGCAAAGAAAAACCCAGCCTGCTTGGGGCCGGATTTTTGCTCATTAACACTAACAAAATAGATCAAAAATAATCGACCACGGCGCTGTCGCTGCTCGATTTCGTCAATAAATCATTCACGTATTGGCCAACCGAGCGGAAGCAAACGATTCGAAAGCTCTGCTCGTCCATCATCCAAAATGCAGCTGCCACCTGGGCCAAACGGCTGCGGCGCAGCTCTCCGGGCTTGAAAACAGATGGGGCCAGATCGACAGGGGCCAATTTTGCCAGCACCTCTCGGGACCGGGGCCCGTTCAGATCGAACACAGCGCGCGCGTCCGACACATTGACCGCCAACGCATGGTGACCGGCCAGTGCTGCGGCCAGTTTCGCCACCAAAGTGTCGGCGTCTGAATGGGTGCACAGGATCAACAGCTCGTCCGGGGACATCCAACCTATGGAAATGTCGCCCGCCGCGACGATCCCGCGTTGGTCTGGAACCGGGCAACCCGTGGCCTCGGTCAGAGTGGCGGCAAAATCGGGATCAGTGAAATCGCCCCGCAAGGTGATCATTCCCTGCGGTGGCAAGGCCGTGACGGTCACAGTGGTGGAATTAGCCATCTTGCTTTACCCCGTTTTTGTCAAAGAACACTGGATCAACGATTTTCGCCTGAATGCGGCCGCCGTCCAGGGTTGGGAAATCCAAAGTCTCGCCCATCCGGTCCGGCCCGTTCAGAACCAAACCCATGGCGATCCCCCGGTGCAAAGTGGGCGAGAAATAGCTGGAGGTCACCCGCCCATGAGTATTGGCCTGCCCATTGCCATTGACCCCAGGCGCACTGGCCAAAGCACCGTCTGGCAGAACTTCGGTCGGAACCAGAGTTTCCAGCCCCACCAATTTCCAACGGTTGGGGTCCGTCATATGGCTGCGTTCCTGGGCGCGCTTGCCAAGGAAATCGGTTTTCTTCTTGGAAATTGCCCAGTTCAGCCCCAAATCCTGCGGAATGATGGTGCCATCGGTTTCGTCCCCGATCATGATAAAGCCCTTTTCGGCCCGCATGATATGCAGCGCTTCTGTGCCGTATGGCATCGCGCCAAACTCGGCCCCGGCCTCGTGAAGCAATGTCCAGAATTCCATACCACGGCTGGCAGGTACGGCAATTTCATAGCTCAGCTCGCCTGAAAAACTGATCCGGAAAACCCGGGCCGGAATGCCGCCCAAATGCCCTTCGGCCCAATCCATGAACTTGAGTGCATCTTTCGACACATCCATTCCACCAATCTTTTCAAGCACATCACGGGCATTTGGGCCAACAACGGCGATCTGGGCATAGTGTTCAGTCAGGTTGGCGACATGGACTTTGAAGTCCCACCATTCAGTTTGCAGCCATTCTTCCATATGGGAATGGATGTGATCCGCCCCGCCCGAGGTCGTGTGGCATAGCCATGTATCCTCGTCGATCCGGGCGACAACACCGTCATCCATCAGAAAACCGTTTTCGTTGCACATCAAGCCGTACCGGCAGCGGCCCGGCTTTAGATTGCTCATCATATTTGTATAGAGCAGGTCCAGAAATTTTCCTGCGTCTTTGCCTTTGACAACCAGCTTGCCCAGGGTCGAAGCGTCCAGCAGCCCGAGCGCTTGGCGGGTGTTCGACACCTCGCGCTGAACCGCTTCTTCATGGCTTTCGCCGTTGCGCGGGTAGCAATAAGGTCGGCGCCATTGGCCGACCGGTTCCCAATAGGCGCCTTGTGCTTCGTGCCAGTCATGCATCGGGGTCTGGCGGATCGGTTGGAACAGCTCTCGGCTGGCAACACCGGTGATCGCCCCGAAAGAAATCGGCGTGTAGGGCGGGCGGAACGTGGTGGTGCCGACATTGGGAATT
>SPJP01000201.1 GCA_006844665.1 Paracoccaceae bacterium | reverse complement strand
CGCAAAGCCAACCCCACGAGCTTAGCTTTCCCTTCGATATCCGTTTGACCCTGGGCGGTTGGAAATTTCTGGCGATGTCGGAAGAGTGGCAGCAACCAGCCGAAGGCGAAATGGAAGAACGCGGACGCTATCTGGTCGAAGCACTGGGCCATTGCGCCGAATGCCACACGCCCCGCGATTTGGCCGGCGTGTTGCGTCGCGACCAATGGATGTCTGGCGCGCCAAACCCATCAGGCGACGGCATGATCCCTGCTCTGCACGGGGATGATTTTGATTGGAGCGCGGAAGACATCGCCTACTTCCTGGAATCAGGCTTCACCCCATCCTTTGATTCCGCAGGCGGCAGCATGGCCGAGGTTGTTGCGAATTTTCAAAAGCTTAGCGCAGCAGACCGAAATGCCGTCGCGGCCTATATCATAGCCCTTCAATAACGGTTCAACCCGTTAAGAACAGCTTGCGCCGCCCGCATCCCGGGCGGCGTTTGTCCGCGCCACAACCGCTCCATCGTCAGGGCCATCGCGTGTTTTTGCCGCGACGGGTCGTCCAAAACGGAACATAGCGCCTCGGCAATCGGCACCGGCTGGCAATCTTTGCCCAAAAATTCCGGAATATCCCGGGTTTCCGACACCAGATTGACCAAAGTCACCGTATCGATCTGCAATTTGCGGGCAATGACCCAGCGGCTTAGCCAGTTCATGTCATAGGCAATGACCATCGGCGTATCGGCCGCCGCAAGTTCCAACGACACCGTCCCACTGGCCGCCAAAGCCACATCCGCCGCGGCAAATGCCGCCCGTTTGGTGGCCGCTGCGTCCTTATCGCCTTGGGACAAAATCAAAGGCGGCACGGCCCAGGCCTTGGCCAACTCCCCCACATGATCCTTCAAATGCGCCACTGTGGGCAGCACGATCCTGGCATCTGGAAAGGTTTTCAACACCAAATCCAAGGCCGCCCCAAACACGGGCATCAAACGATCCACCTCGCCTCGACGGGATCCGGGCAACGCTAAGATCAACGGAGAAGTCTCTGATAAACCGTGGCTTTCACGAAAACTGAACATGTGGTCATATGGAGGAACGGGATCTGTGGTCACTGGATGGCCGACAAAATCCGCCCGCATGCCTTCGGCTTCCATATAGGGCGGCTCAAACGGCAGCAAACACAGCACCTGATCCACAGTTTTCGCCATCTTCGCCGCCCGCTCGGGCCGCCAGGCCCAGACCGAAGGCGCTACATAATGCACCACCCGCTGATTGGGCCGCACGGCCCGCACTTTGCGCGCCACACGCAAGCAGAAATCCGGGCTATCAATGGTGATCAAAACATCCGGCTGCTGCGCAATAATCGCCTCGGACGTTTCGCGAATATGGCGCAACAGTTTGGGAAGCTTGGGCAAAACCTCGGCAATCCCCATCACCGCCAGATCCGACAACGCGACCCGGGATGTCAGCCCCTGTCCCTGCATCAACGGCCCGCCAATCCCGTCCAGCTGCAGATCCGGCGACAGGGCCTTCAACCCTTCGATCAAGGACGCGCCCAGCCGGTCGCCCGAGGATTCCCCCGCAATGAAAAAGACTTTTAGGCGCTGGCCCATATGACCAATCCAGCCTGATCCGCCGCCTGTACCACAGCATCCCGGTCCAGCACCTGCACATGACCTGCCTGCAGGCAAATCCCGCTTAGATCAGCCTCAACAGCCGCAGCCACCGTATCCGGCCCAATCGTCGGCAGATCGACCCGCAGGTCCTGCCCATCCTTGGCCCGTTTCACGAACACACCACCCACCGATGGCAACCGTTCCCCGCGCCGCGCCGCTACATCAGCCAACATAGCATCCGTGCCATAAAGTGTTTCCAGCCCAAGCACTTGCCCGGCACAGCTAATGCAACCCTGCCCCACATCCAGCGCGCCCAAAGCCGTCAAAACAGCCTTGCCACGCGCCGCATCCGCCAGATCATCGGCACTGGGCTCTGACGCGGTCAGAACCCCTTCACCCACCAGCAGATCCGGCACAAATTCATGAGCCCCACGCACGGCAAAGCCCTTCGCCTCAAACTCTGCAATGATCCCAGACAACAGCGCATCATCGCCCTGGTTCAACAAGGGCAGCAAACGCGGCAGCATCTGCAGGGTTTCCATATCAAACTTTGTCTGATCCAACGCCGGACGCCCCATGGCGCCCGCAAAGACGACCTCGGTTACATCCCTTGAGGTTAAACTTTCAAACAAGCCCCCAAGCTGTTCAAATCGCGCGGAAATGTCCAGTTCTCGCCCAGTGTCCTGCGCGACACCTTCCAGCCCAACCAACAGCGCATCACTGTGGTCCAGCACCAACCCCGGCAAAGCGCCAGAGCCCGCAATAACCGCAACGGTCATCGCTTAGCTCGGCGTCAGGAACGACCGGTCGGACGCCCCAAGCACGAAGTTAACAATCTCGTCGACATAGGCGCTCTCGTTATCCTCGCCCAGACGCTTGGCCCGGTCCTGGAACGCACCCTCGCCCTGGGCCAACATCTGATAGGCCGCCCGCAGCGCGGTGATATCGGCCCGCGCCACGCCGCTTCGCTTTAGCCCAACCAGGTTTAACCCGTCCAGCTGGCCACGCTCGGCCTGCACCAACCCGTATGGGATCACGTCATTGGTCACCATGGTCACGGCTCCAATGATCGCCCCACGGCCAATGCGCACGAACTGATGGACGCCGGACAAGCCCCCAACGATCACGTCGTCTTCCAGCACACAATGCCCGGCAATCGCCGCCGAATTCACCACAATCACATTGTTGCCGATATAGGCGTCATGGGCGATGTGACAGCCTGCCATGAACAAGCCGTCGTCGCCAACCTTGGTCAGCCCACCGCCGCCAGCGGTGCCGGTATTCATCGTCACATGCTCGCGAATGCGGTTGCGTGCACCGATTTCCAGACGGGTTTCTTCGCCGTCGAATTTCTTATCCTGCGGGATCTCGCCAATGACCGAGAACGAGAAGATCTCGGTCGCCTCACCAACAACCGTCTTACCGGTCACCACAACATGGGATTTCAGCACCACGCCCTGGCCCAAGACAACCTCGGGCCCGACCATACAAAACGGGCCAATTTGACAGCCAGCACCGATCACGGCCCCCGGCTCTACAACGGCCGAGGCATGGACCTTGGCGCTTGGATCAATGCCCATCGGTCAAGCCTCCTTGGGCAGATCCATCATCGCGGTAAAATCGCATTCGCATGCCAGCTCGCCCTCTACAGTTCCAGTACCGTGGAACTTCCAGACTTTGCCGCCGGGCTTGCCCCGTGTCACATCAATCTTCATTTCAAGAACGTCACCCGGCACCACTTTTCGGCGGAATTTCGCAGCGTCGATCGACATGAAATACACCAGCAGATTTTTGTCGGCCATATCCATGGAAACCCCCACCATAACGGCGGCGGTCTGGGCCATAGCCTCGATGATTGTCACACCGGGCATGATCGGTGCGCCTGGGAAATGGCCTTGGAAATGTGGCTCATTGAACGTCACGTTCTTAACGCCCACGGCCGAGGTAAACGGCTCAATCTCGCGGACCTTGTCGACCAAAAGAAACGGGTAACGGTGGGGAATGATACGCTGAATTAGGTCGATATCGGCGGTGGTAGGCGTGTCCATGGGGATCTCCGGCGCAAGTTTTCCTAGTGGACCTAGCAAAGCCAGCCATTGGGAACAAGTTTTGGTTAATTTTATTGGTCAGGAACGGTGGTCGTGGTCTGGGTGTCCAAAATCGCCTCGACCCCATCGCCCAGAACGGTGTCAATCTCGTTGATCGCATCAGCTGTGATGTCCAGATTGCCCAAGGATATCAACAAGGCGCGCCGGTCAAACATAGCCGAGGCGCCTCGTTCCTGCATAAGCTGTTGTAGAACGGGCAGTACCGCCGCAAAGAATGTCTGACGCTCTGCGTTTTGCCGCTCGCTTAAGGAACGAGCCTTGCGGTCTTGGGATTGACGCGCCTCATTCACGCGATCGTCGAAACTTTGGGCCAACTCTCGAAATTCAGAAGGTTCTAACGTCGGGCGCAAATCGGTCAGGCGCTGCTCTTCTTCAGACAGCTCTGCCTCCATCCTACGGTTTTCTTCCGCAAGGGCCGAGGATTCAGCCAAATAAGACGCTTGAACCCGCTGGCCGAACAGGCTTTGGGAATACAACGCCTCCTGGTCGACCACCACAATCCCGGGTGCCGCAGGCGCGCTGCCAATGTCCTGAGAAACAGCAGCGCTGCCCGAGAATACCCCGAACAGCGCTAAAGCCATCGCAACTCGAAGCGACATATCAGAACCGTGTGGAAATGGTCAGATCGAAGTTTGCGTCTTGGTCATAGGTTTCTTGCGCCAAAGGCTTGGAAAAGTTGAACCGCAGCGGGCCCAGACCCGTGGTCCAATAGACCGAGAAACCAATCGTCGCGCGAATATGCATCGCGTCGTCCACAGTGCCTGTCGCGCCTGCGGTGTCGTCCAGCCCCCAGACCGATCCGACATCCATGAACAAACCGCCGGTTATGTTGTAGTCGTCTGGCAGGCCAAGCGGGAACTGGCTCTCAGCCCGGGCAACGGCAAAGTAGTTGCCGCCCAAAGCATCGTTGTTGGTCGCCCCTGTATCGCGGGGGCCAACGCCTAACCCTTTCCAGCCACGGAACTGATTATTGCTGGGAAAGAACCGGTCCGTGATCCGTGGCGAACCGCCCGAAATGCCGGCCACTGCCCCGCCTTCCAGGTCAAACCGCAAGGTCATTTCCTCGTTCCAAACTTTGGTCTCTGCCGAGGCAAGGCCAGTTGTTTTCAGAACCTGGTTCGATGTACCGATGCCAGAGATGGCCTGATCGAAGCGCAGAAACACGCCAGAGTTCGGATCCAGCCCCGTACGGCGGGTGTCATAAGTGTAGCTGTAGCCAAGGGAATGGGTGAACCGCTCGCCCGCTTCACGCTGCAAAATTGGCGAACTGCTGGTGCTGACGTCTCTTACATTCGCCTGACCGACAGATCCCTCAAACCCAAGCCGTCCATTTTCCGAAACAGGGAACTCAAGCCCCATTCGCAAATCAATGACTTCTGTTTTGTAAGACGAATGAGGACCGATCGAGGTATCGTAGCCCCCCGACAGCGAAAACGTAATGTCACGACCCAAGAATGCGGGATCCGAGAAGCTTGCCAATGCAGATCGGTCATCGCCGACACCGGAATATGACAGCGAAACCGCCTGACCACGTCCCAAGAAGTTCCGCTCGCTCAGATCTACAGACAGGCCAACACCATCCTGCACCGAATAGGTGCCACCAAAGGACAGCGACCCGGTGGGCGCCTCTTCGACGTCCACATCAACAATAACCTGATTTTCATTGCTACCTTGCCGGGTAGAAACGTCGGCGTTGCTAAAGAACCCCAGGGCCCGAATGCGTTCAGCCGATTGGCGAATTTCGCGGGGGTTAAACGGATCCCCTTCGGCCGAGTCAAACTGACGGCGAATAACCCGGTCTAATGTGGTCGAGTTGCCTTCGATATCAATCCGCTCAACGAAAATACGGGGGCCACGTTCCAGAACAAAGTTCACGTCCAGCGTACCGGCCGCGTTGTTCCGTTCAACCACAGGCACCACGCGCACAAAGTTCAGCTGCTGATCAACAGCCAGACGTTCCAGACGGGCAATATTATTTTCCAACAGGGACGGCGAATAGATATCGCCGCTATCGGCCTTAATGGCAGCGATAAAATCAGCGATTTCGACCTCTGGCAGCTCGCTCGATGCGGTCACATTGCCCAAGCGGAACTGCTGACCTTCGCGAACGTTGAAGGTCAGGAAAACCCCATCACGCTGGCGCGTCAGCTGAGAGTTCACAGACAGAACCTGGAAATCGACATAGCCGCGCGAAGCGTAGAAATCGGTCAGAACGCTCCGGTCAAAAGCAATACGCTCTTCGATAAAGGTGTCAGACCGGATCAAACGGTGAAAAAGCCCTGCCTGAGAAGTCTGGATTGCATTGCGCAAACGGCGCTCGCTGAATTTTTGGTTGCCGACAAAGCTGATGCGCTGAACCTCGACAATCCCGCCCTCGGCCACTTCGAACACCAGATCGACGCGGTTGTCAGACCGGCGGATGATCCGCGGCTCGACAGACGCGCTTAGCCGCCCCTGGGCCACATAGGCGGCTGTGATCGCGGCAGCATCGGCTTCGGCGTCGGCAGGGTTATAAACCCGACGAGACTGCGACGTCAGCAAAGTAATCAGGTTCTCATCGGTCAGGCGTTTGTTGCCTTCGATATTGATCCGGCTGATCGTTGGGTATTCCTGAACGCTGATGTTCAGACGGGACCCGGAAGGCGCAATCTCGACGCTTTCAAACAGGCCAGAGGCGACAATGCGCTGGTAGGCGTCATTCAGCTGTCCGGCTGTAACTGTTTCGCCCTGACCAATGCCCGCATAGGCAATGATTGTGGCTGTATCGACGCGCTCGTTACCCTCAACAGCAACGGTATTGAACCGAAACTCTTGGGCGAAGGCTGCGGCTGGCACGAAAGAGCCAACGCCCCCCGCAACAAGGCCAGCAATAAGCGCTGCGCGCGCGGTTTGACGAAGGATGGTTCCACGACCGTTCATTTTTGACTTATCCCGTGATCTGCCTGTTGTGCGTTTGGTAACCTGCTTGGGGTCACTTGTCAAAATCGAACAACATCTAGAGCCACGGAAAATTTTATCAAACAACTAAGTGTGGTTACAGAGACGCACTCAAAATATCGGCCATGGAAACGGCAAAGGAAATTGCAGCTATGATCAGCGTCGCCACCAAAACCGTGTCGCCATAGGCGTTGGCCAGAACCCGAACACCCTGAAATCCGCTTTGAACATGCTGCATTATATCAATCCCACTACAATCTAGCCGCTATATCGCTGCAGAATGTGACGGGATTGGGGCAAATCCCCGCCTGAATTGGGGAATTTGCCGATTTTACAGGGGCTTCTTAGCAGAAAAGGTCGTTCCCGACGGCGAAGACCATCAAAGAAAGCAACAGGGTCAGACCCACCGTCATCATGATCCGCAGGGCTTTGTCGCTGGGCGGCTTGCCTGTCACGGCCTCATAGGCGTGAAACACCAAATGGCCACCATCCAACACCGGAATGGGGAACAGGTTCAGCAGGCCCACAGCCGTAGATAGAACCGCAATGAACCATATAAAGTTGCCAATCCCCTGGCTTGCAGCGGCGCCTGACACCTCCGCAATGCCAATAGGACCCGAGATATTGCATGTTGAAATTGCACCAGTCACCATGTGGAAAAGTCCAGACAAGGACGATTGCACAATGAAAATGGTCTGGTTTACACCGTCGCCCAGGGCCTGGAATACACCCGGCGTGTTGGTTGCAGGTTCAAAGAACATGCCGCCTGAAACACCAATCAGCCAGCGCTGCTCAAACCCGCCCTCGGCGGTGGGCAAATCGACACTACGGGGCGAAAGGGTCATGTCGATGACTTCGCCTTCGCGCCAAACTTGTAACGCCAACGGGGTGCCTTCCGATGCGGTCACTATGGTGCGCAGCTCCTCGAACCCGTAGATTGAGGTGCCGTCCACCGTTACGACCACATCGCCGATCTTGAACCCGGCCTCGATCGCCGCAGACCGGGGCTGCACGCCCACGGCCAAAGGCGGCATCAGATAAGGCCCCGTGGCCTCGACCAGCGCACCATCCCGTTCGACCAGATAGTCGAGGGTTGGCGCAGGCGGGATCACATCCAGAACTCCGTTCAAATCTTCATAGCTGGTGACCGGCTGGCCCGCGACCTCTGAGATCACATCGCCTTCTTGCAACGTGACCCCAGGTGCAGGGGTCGCCAGCAAAGTGCCAATGGTCGGCGTTTCCGTCGCCGTGCCACGGGTCAGGATCACGGCGGCAAACACCAGGATCGACAGGGCAAAGTTAAACACCGGCCCCGCCGCAACCGTTGCGGCCCGTTTCCACAGCTTGGCCCCATGCATCGTGCGGGCGCGGTCTTCGTCCGACATCTCGGACATCCCCTCGCCATCCTTGCCCGACGCAGCATTCGCGTCGCCCATGAACTTTACAAAGCCGCCAAAGGGCAGCGCCGCGATCTGCCAGGTCGTGCCGTGCCTGTCATCCTTGGCCCAAATCACCGGCCCAAACCCCAAACTGAACGTCTCGGCATGGATCCCGCACCAGCGGCCCACAATGTAATGGCCGTATTCATGAATGGCGACGATCACCAATAGGGCGACAACAAAAGCCGCGATGGTGAAGAAAAAGCCGCCAAATGACGGAAGCAAGCTGGCTATATCCAAGGGGGTCGTCCTCTTGTGGTCTGGTTTAGGCGGCCGTCTGGCGCGCTGCTGCAAGCGCAGCTTTCCTTGCCATTTGGTCCGCTTGTGTGACGCAATCAAGGCCAATCAGTGGTTTTGCAAGGCCCAACTCTTTGTCGCAAGCCTCCAGCGCGTGCTCCACCACCCGGGCCATATCCAGAAAACCGATCTTTCGGTCCAGAAACAGATCAAGTGCGGCCTCTTTCGCACCGTTAAACACAGCCCCTGCCCGCCCGCCGATTTCCATCACCTCGCGCGCCAGGCGCAGGGCAGGAAAGCGTACCGGGTCCGGCGCTTCAAAATTCAGCTGGCCGATCTTGGCCAAATCCAGCCGCGCCACCGGAATGTCCCTACGATTTGGCCATGTCAGCGCATATCCAATCGCATGACGCATGTCCGGCGCGCCCAGATGGGCCATCACCGCCCCGTCGCGAAACCCGACCAGCGCATGGACCAAGGATTCTGGATGCACGACCACTTCGATCTGCGCCGGATCAACGCCAAAAAACTCTCGTGTCTCAATGATTTCAAGGGCTTTATTGAACATGGACGCAGAATCGATGCTGATCCGCTGGCCCATGGACCAGTTGGGATGGGCCACGGCTTGGGCCGGTGTTGCCGCCGCGATCGCGTCCAGATCCCAGGTCCGAAATGGCCCGCCAGACGCCGTAATGACAATCCGCTCGACCTCCTCGATCTTTTCGCCAACCAGGGCCTGAAAAATCGCCGAATGCTCGCTGTCCACGGGCAGGATTCGCGCGCCATTGGCCTCGGCCTCGGCCAATAAAAGCGGGCCCGCGCAAACCAGTGATTCCTTGTTGGCCAGCGCCAATGTCCCGCCCTGTCGCAAGGCCGCAAAGCCCGGGTACAGCCCCGCCGCCCCGACAATCGCACTCATCGTCCAATCACAGGGCCGGTCCGCAGCCTCGCACAAAGCCGCCGTGCCCGCCGCCGCTTGAACGCCAGTGCCCTCTAACGCCGTCTTCAAATCTTCGTAACATGCGTCAAAGGCCGTCACGGCAACGTCAGCATCCAGGACAATCGCCTGTTCGGCCAGCCGCGCGATATTGCGCCCGCCGGTCAGCGCTACGACCTTATATTCGCCCGGCGCGGCCCGGCCCAGCAGATCAATCGTGCTTTCGCCGATGGATCCCGTCGCCCCAAAGACAGAAACCCGCTTCATAGGCCCGCCACAGGCAAGGGCGGGAAATCGACGATCTGCTCGATCACCAGCAACAGGATCGAGGCCGCCAGCATTCCGTCAAACCGGTCCAGCAACCCGCCGTGACCCGGAATCAAAGCAGAGCTGTCCTTCACCCCTGCCCGCCGCTTCATCGCGCTTTCCGCGATATCGCCCATCTGGCTGGCCATGGACAGGGCAACCGAAATTACGATCAGCCCCAGCATCCCATCGCTAAAGCCCGCAAATAGAACCGCCACCACTGTGGCTCCAATCCAGCCTGCCACTGTGCCCGACCAGGTCTTCTTAGGGCTGATTTTGGGCCAAAACTTCGGCCCGCCGATGATGCGACCGGCGAAATAGCCCAGAATATCTGTCGCAACAACAACAGCCGCCAGCCACAACATCCAGATCAAGCCATAATCCATCCGCAATACAAAAAGGCCAAAACCTGCCAATGAAATCAACACCGAATAGACCGCAAAGACCCTACGATTTACCTCAAACCGTGCCACGCCAATCAGGGCAGGCAAAAAGATCAAGGGCAGTCCCAGCCCAAGCGGCATGATCCGCAGGCACACAACCGCGGTCCCTGCCAAAACCGCCAAACCAATGGCAGTCTGGGGATCATCCGGCGCTACCATCCGCGCCAATTCCCAGACCATCAGGCCAACAATCACGCCGATCAGGGCGAGGAATACCGGGCCCCCGATCCAAACCGCGCCAAATCCGACCGCAACCATAACAACAGCCGACGTGACCCGAGGGAATAAGTCGTCAAACTTCGACGCCCCGCTCATGCAGGAACCGCGCCAAAGCGGCGTTCGCGCTTGCCAAACCGGCCAATAACTTCCGCAAAAATCTCGTCGGTAAAGTCAGGCCACAGCGTGTCGATAAATTCGTATTCCGAATAGGCTGACTGCCACAAAAGAAAGTTCGAGATTCTCGCCTCGCCACTGGTTCGGATCACCAGATCGGGATCGGGCAGCACGTGGGTATCCAGGAACCGGGTCAAGGTTGTCTCATCAACAGATTCCGGGTCAAGCTTGCCAGCTTTGACCTCTCGCGCCAAATCCTTGATCGCCCGCGCGACCTCGTCCCTTGCCCCATAATTCAGTGCGATGGTCAGATGCACCTTGGTGTTCACGGCCGTGATCGTTTCGCAATGATCCATCAGCTCTTGCAGCTTCGGGTCCAACCGGCGCCTGTCGCCAATGAACCGCACCCGCACGCCTTCGGTCACAAAGGTTTGCATTTCCTTGGTGATATAGCGGCGAAAAAGGGTCATCAAACCGGCCACTTCGGCCTGGGTCCGCTTCCAATTCTCGGTCGAAAAAGCAAATATTGTTAAATACTTGACCCCAAGATCCGGGCAAGCCTCGACAATTTCGCGCACGCGTTTTGCGCCCGCTTGGTGACCAAACAAACGCGGCCGCCGGCGCTGCCGCGCCCAGCGACCGTTTCCGTCCATGATTATCGCAACATGACGGGGGCCAGTTGTGTCGTTGGGGCTTGGTGCCACTGCGCCATCCTCGTTTCTGGCTAAGGTTCAAACAGAGCCGAGTGTCAGACTTGCATGATCTCGGCTTGTTTGGTTTCCAACGCCGCATCCACCTTGGCGATGCCTTTGTTGGTCAGATCCTGAACTTCGGATTCCCACAGCTTCTGGTCATCTTCCGACATCCCAGCCGCCTTGGCCTTTTTGATCTGGTCCATCCCGTCCCGGCGCACATTGCGGATCGCAACCCGAGCACTTTCGGAATATTGCGCCGCAACCTTGGTCAGCTCGCGGCGGCGTTCTTCGTTCAGCTCTGGGATCGGCAACATGATGATCGTGCCATTTAGCTGCGGGTTGATGCCCAAGCCGCTTTCACGGATGGCCTTTTCAACCTTGCCGACCATGCTTTTGTCCCAAACATTGATCGTCACCATCCGGGATTCCGGAACGTTTACGGTGCCAACCTGATTGATCGGGGTTTTCTGGCCATATGCTTCGACCATGACAGGGTCCAGCATGGATGCCGCCGCCCGCCCGGTGCGCAAAGACGCGAATTCGGTTCTCAAAGAGCCCAAAGCACCGTCCATCCGGCGTTCCAGGTCGTCTAGGTCAATTTCAAGATCGTCTTCGGACATGGGTGCCTCTTCTGTATTCCTCTTGCGCCCGTCTATACCGTTAATCGTGCACGATTGTATAGGTCCCTTGACCGGCAAGAATGCCCTTAAACCCGCCCGGCTCGTCCAGAGAGAACACAATGATCGGCAAAGAGTTGTCCCGCGCCAGCGCAATCGCCGAGGCATCCATCACTTTCAGATGCTGGGCCAGGCAATCATCATAGGACACATGTTCATAACGCACAGCGTCTTCATGCTTGGCCGGGTCCTTGTCGTAAACGCCGTCAACCTTGGTGCCCTTGAAGATCGCTTCACACGACATCTCATTCGCCCGCAACGTGGCCGCGGTATCCGTTGTAAAATAAGGGTTTCCGGTGCCCGCCGCGAAAATACAGATCCGCTTTTTTTCCAAATGACGCACAGCGCGGCGTCGAATATAGGGCTCGGCCACCTCGTTCATTGTGATCGCGGAAATAACCCGGCAATGCAGGCCCACCCCTTCCAACGCCGACTGCATCGCCAGCGCATTCATCACTGTCGCCAACATGCCCATATAGTCAGCCGTCGTCCGTTCCATCCCTTGGGCGGATCCTTGCAAGCCACGGAAAATATTGCCACCGCCGATGACCATACAAATCTCGACACCCAAATCGCTGACCGTTTTCACTTCGCGCGCGATCCGTTCCACAGTGGGCGGATGCAGACCGAACCCCTGATCCCCCATCAGCGCCTCGCCCGAGATTTTCAGCATGACGCGTTTATACTTCACGACAGTCGACTCAGTCATAAATAATGATCCTATGAAAAATGCTTCGCGCAAAATGCAACGAGCGGGCGACGGATACAATCCTAATGGCAGAATTCCGGGGAATATGCGACACAGACGCCCTTACACCCGCCCAACACGTCCCAGCACAGGCCCCCCATGTCCCTTATCGCGTCCCTGGACCCTGAAAAACCCATTCTGATCGCCGGGGCCACGGCGTCTGGCAAGTCAGAACTGGCCTTGCAAATCGCAGACGCCCAGGGCGGCATCATTATTAATGCCGATGCCCTTCAGGTTTACGCCTGCTGGCGTCTGCTCAGCGCCCGTCCGGATGACGCGGATCTGGCCCGCGCGCCCCACGCTTTATACGGCCATGTCCCCTATACGACCGCCTATTCCGTGGGCGACTGGCTGCGGGCCATCACTCCATACTTACAAAACGGCCCCCGCCCCATCGTCGTGGGCGGTACGGGCTTGTATTTTTCCGCCCTGACCGAAGGCCTGTCCGAAATCCCGGCCATCCCCGATCACATTCGCACGGCCGGAAACGCCCTGCGCAGCAGTGATCTGGCTGCTATGATTCAAGAGCTGCAGCAAAAAGACCCGGAATCAGCGGCCTATATCGACCTGAACAACCCCATGCGGGTCCAACGCGCGTGGGAGGTCTTGACCGCAACCGGCACTGGCCTGCGCGCCTGGCACCACAAAACGCCCCCGCCTCTGTTGCCCCTGACCGATTGCCAGCCTCTGGTGGTGGAACGCGACAAGACAAACCTATCCGAAAGAATCGCCAAACGCTTTGCTCAGATGATTGACCAAGGCGCGCTGGACGAAGTTCGCGCCGTTTTTCCGCAATGGAATCAAAGCTTGCCCGCCTCGCGTGCGATCGGCGCGCCAGAGCTTGTCGCACACGTAAAAGGCGAAATTGATTTAATCGAAGCTACAGAACTTGCTGTTATCGCCACTCAGCAATTCGCAAAGCGCCAAAGAACCTGGTTCAGAAACCGCTTTAAAAATTGGCCAAGGGCCTTTTTTCTTTAGTCGCAACCACTACATTCAGTTACCTGTCCAATTCTGCCCCCAATATTTCGTGATATCCACAGGTTTTCCACAGTGACAGGTTATTTCTGCATGTGGTAGCGTGTTTCAAACACACCACAAGGGATATGGGCGCCATGGATATAGAGAGCACAGACGTACGTGCTGCTTCGCTCCAAAGTCTGTTGCAGCGTGGGGCGTGGCGGATGGAAACACCCCACTCCTCGGACCGCGCCCGCCTATATTGGGTCACCAAGGGCCAGGGGCGGGTTACAACCCATGGTGTAACCCGGGGCTTTTCCCAGCATACTGCGATCTTCCTGCCGCCGCGCACGATGTATTCCTTCGAACTTCCACCCCATATTTTCGGCACCCGGATTTGCTTTCCCGATGACCTGAACTCGCAACTGCCCGAAGACGTGCTGATATTGCGGATCAAAGACAGCAAACAGCAGGGCGAACTGACCCAGGTGTTGGACCAGCTGACCACCGAGGTTCGCAACGCATCCTCTGGCTGGTTTGCCGCCGCGCGCAGCTATTCGGCCCTTGTTGCGGTACAACTAGACCGCTTGCATGCCTCCTGCAGTGTCAGCGCAGGTATTGTAGGCACCGCCCAACGCATCGTCGAAGGCTACACCGCCCTGATCGAAGAACATCTGACCGATGGCCTGACGGTCAAGGATTACGCGCAAATGTTGGGGATCACCCCGACCCATTTGACCCGCGTTTGCCGGGAAGTCACCGGAAAAACCGCTTCAAACCTGCTCCATGAACGGGTTATCGCCGAAGCCCGCCGCATGTTGGAAGACACGGAAATTCCGATCCGCCAAATTGCCCGGGATCTGGGCTTTGGATCTGCCGCCTATTTCACACGGGCCTTTGGCCAGCGTGCCGGTGTTACCCCTAGCGCCGCCCGTATCCGCGCCCGCGCAAGCCGTCGCGCAGCCTAGAAACCGCCCAGTACGGCGGTTTACGTTAAGACACCCCAAGCTTTCACGACAGTTTGACATTCCCAGCAGGCCTTCCGGTTGCGTTGACAACAAAAACAAAAGTTATCAGTGCTTTACGCCACGTCCCTGTGCAAAACAGGTCGCGAATGTGCAAAATAAATGTCGCTTTTTCGCACTCAAAGGTCTCTGATAGTCATTGACGCTCTGCCCAAAACCTGTTGCCATGTTGTCGCAGCAAAGATGTTGCTTTTGGTCCCCATACGCCCGTTGGCGGTCATCGGGGCCATTCGCGACTGTTTACGCAAATTATGTATGCACTAGATTTGTGCGACACAGGGAGAAAGTAATGACGCAATCAACATTGACGGGTGCGCCAATCCACAAAGCCGCCAAAATGTACGCCAAGGAACATAAGGCAGGTGATATGGATCGCCGCGAATTCCTAACCCGTGCAACGGCTTTGGGCCTGACCACCGCCGGGGCCTATGCCCTGATCGGCGCGACACCAGCCCAAGCTGCGGCCCATGCCCAGCAAGGCGGCACAATCCGCATGCAGATGGAAGTCCGCGCTCTTAAAGATCCCCGCACCTATGACTGGACACAGATGGCCACATCCACCGCGGGTTGGCTGGAATATCTTGTCGAATATAACTCTGACGGCTCGTTCAACCCGATGCTGTTGGCCGGTTGGGAAGTCAACGACGACGCCACCGTTTACACATTGCATGTCCGCCAGGGCGTGAAATGGAACAATGGCGACGACTTCACCGCCGAGCACGTTGCCTTCAACTTCGCCCGCTGGGCCGAAGCCGATGCCGAAGGCAACTCTATGGCTGCTCGTGTTGGTTCGATCGTTGATCCAGACACACGGGTCGCCAAAGAAGGCGCGATCGAGATTGTCGACAGCCACACAGTACGTCTGAACCTGATCCAGCCTGACATCACGCTGATCCCTGGCATTTCGGACTACCCTGCGGCGATCATCCACCCTGCACAGGACCCTGAAGATCTGCTGGGCAACCAGATCGGCACCGGCCCTTACCTGAACGTCCAGCATTCCGTCGGCGAAAAATCCGTTCTGGAACGCAACGAAGGTTTCGAATGGTGGGGCTATGCCGAAGGCAAAGGCGCCTATCTGGACCGGATCGAGTTCATCGACTACGGCACCGACCCATCCGCTTTCGTCGCCGCATTTGAAGCAGACGAAATCGACATGGTTTGGGAATCGGTCGGCGAATATGTCGAACTGTTCGACAGCCTTGGCCTGACACGCTCCGAAATCCCGTCGGGCTTTACCATCGTTGTGCGTCCAAACCAGCTGGCCGAAGACGAAAACGGCGAGAAGATCTTTGCAGACAAAGGTTTGCGTCAAGCGGTCGCCATGGCCGTCGACAACGCAATCTGCCTGGAACTGGGTATGGCCGGTTACGGCATCGCCGCCGACAACTGCCACGTTGGCCCAATGCACCCCGAGCATGCAAGCGACGTCAACCGCCTGCCCTTCGACCCAGCCAAAGCAGCCGAGCTGCTGGAAGCTTCGGGCCGCAAGGACTTCGAGTTCGAGCTGCACTCCATCGACGATGACTGGCGCCGCAACACGACCGACGCCGTGGCAGCCCAGATGCGCGACGCCGGATTCAACGTCAAGCGGACCATCCTGCCGGGTTCAACCTTCTGGAACGATTGGACAAAATACGCGTTCTCGTCCACCAACTGGAACCACCGTCCATTGGGCACACAGGTGCTGGCGCTGGCTTACCAGACCGGCGTGGCCTGGAACGAGTTCGGCTGGTCCAACGCTGAATTCGACACGCTGTTGACCGAAGCGAACTCGATCGCTGATGTCGAAGCCCGCCGCGAGGTTATGGCCAAGATCCAGGCCATCGTGATCGACGAAGGCGTCACCATCCAGCCTTACTGGCGCTCGGCCATCCGTCATCACAGCCCCAAGTTTGTGAATGTCGAACGTCACATCGCTGACCTGCCGCAAGTCTACAAGTGGGCCTTCGCCGCTTAATCTGCGCTTTCTTTGAACCGGGCCCCCGCGTTGGGGCCCGGTTTTTCTATGACACGGGCCCTTATAGACGTTCACCAAGACGCAGCCCGTGACCCTTTAGCCGACAACAGGGGCGAATATGGGACTGTTTATTCTACGTCGTGTGGGCGTGATGATTTTGACGGCGCTCTGCCTGACATTCATCGTGTTCAGTTTGACGAATCTCTACCCGAATTTGGAAAAACTGGCCAAGACGGAAGGCAACTTCCGGATGAGCGACGAAGCCGTCACAAGCTGGCTGACCAAAAACGGCCATCTGGACCCGCTGCCGATCAAATTCGGCCAATGGATCGGCGTTGTACCGGGCTGGACCAACACGGATGAGGACGGCAAAATCACCGGTCGCTGCATCGAGCGCGGCGCGGACCCGGCCGAGGCCGCCACATATTGCGGTATCCTGCAAGGCCATTGGGGCAATTCCAGCGTCTTCAAGGAACCCGTCGCCGACATCATCGCCACCCGTCTGGGCCATACCGGCTTTCTGATGCTCTGCGTGATGCTGGTCATGGTGCCCGGCGCCTTGATCATCGGGGTCCTGGCAGGCATGCGCGAAGGCTCGCGCACCGACCGGTCCCTGTCCACCGTTTCCATCCTGTCCACTGCCACACCGGAATATGTGTCCGGCGTGATCCTGATCGCGCTGTTTGCCTCCTCGGCCGTTGGGCTAAAATGGTTCAAAGGCACGGCCACCTCGGCGATGGAAAGCGCGAATTTCGAAAACTTCTTCCTGCCCGTGATCACCATCGCCCTATACGGCATGGGCTATATCGCCCGGATGACCCGCGCCTCGATGACCGAGGTGATGACATCCCAGTATATCCGCACCGCCCGCCTGAAAGGCGTCAGCTTTCCCAACATCGTTCTGAAACACGCCCTGCGCAACGCTTTGATCGCGCCCTTCACGGTGATCATGCTGCAATTCCCGTGGCTGCTGAACGGCGTGGTGATTGTCGAGACCTTGTTCAACTACAAAGGCTTCGGCTGGACTCTTGTGCAAGCTGCAGGAAATAATGACATCGAGCTGCTTTTGGCCATCTCGGTTGTTTCAGTCGTCGTGGTTCTGTTGACCCAGCTGATTTCGGATATCGGCTATGTCTTCCTGAACCCCCGCATCCGCATATCGTAAGGGAAATTTGATATGGAACCGCTAAGCTGGGGCGACATCATCGTCCGCGTTCTGATCCAATTCACCCCGGTGTGGATTGCCCTGATCGCAACATTTGCCCTGTCCATCACGTTTAAACGGCGTCTTGGATTATACGGCAAACTCTTCGACAGCCCCATCGGCATGATCGGCTTTGCGCTGGTGATGTTCTGGGTCTTTACCGCCCTTTTCAACGGCATGTTTGACATGATCGCCACCCATGATCCCTTGGGTCAGGTGTCCGGAATGAAAAACAAAGTGCCGGGCACGCCCCTGCGCGGGGCCGAAGATGGCGACTACGCCTATTACCTGTTTGGGGGCGACAACCTGGCCCGCGACGTGTTCAGCCGCATGGTGGCAGGCTCGGTCGTGGTGGTGCAGGTCGCGCCATTGGCCACCTTGTTTGCCTTTATGGTCGGCATCACTTTGGGCCTGCCCGCAGGCTACTACGGCGGGATGCTGGACACGGTGCTGTCCTTCTTGTCCAACCTGATCCTCGCCTTCCCGGTCATTTTGCTGTTCTACCTGCTGGTGACGCCGGAAATTGTCGATACAGGCATCCCCAATTACATGGCTATGGTGCTGTTCATCTTCCCCATCGTATTCACGGCCGTGTTGTTCAACTCGCGCTACTACACCCAGCCCCATATCCGCACCCCCTTGCTGATTGTCGTGCTGGGCGGGATGAGCTGGATCTACCTGTCCCTGATCTCGGCCTCTGGCTCGGTGATCAACGTCCTGCCTGGGCCGCTTGATCTGTTCGACATCCCCGGCGGCGTGCTGGTGGTGTTTGTCTCGGTGGTGTTTGTGAACTCGCCCACGGTCTACCGGATCGTGCGGGGCTTGGCGCTGGATGTAAAAACCCGCGACTATGTCGCCGCGGCCCAAACCCGGGGCGAAGGCCCGTGGTACATCATGCTGTGGGAAATCCTGCCCAACGTCCGGGGTCCGCTGATCGTCGATTTCTGCCTGCGCATTGGCTACACCACGATCCTTTTGGGCACTTTGGGCTTCTTTGGCCTGGGCCTGCCGCCGGAAAGCCCGGATTGGGGCTCGACCATCAATGACGGGCGCAAACTGTTGTCGGTCTATCCGCACCCAGCCCTGCCCCCGGCCTTCGCTTTGATGAGCCTGGTTTTGGGTCTGAACCTGCTGGCCGACGGTCTGCGCGAAGAAAGCCTACGAGACTAAAATCCCCTTGGTCCTCGCGCCTGTCGCGGGGGCCAAACCTTAATAAGATGCCGCAAACCGGGCCTAAAATTGAGTACCGACGTTTTACCGACGCAATACCGACGTGAAACAGCCCCCCGTTTCGGCCCCGATAGGAGATACGTTAATGGCTAAATTGGATTACGACGGTCCGATCCTCGAGATCGAGAACCTCTCCATCAGCTTCTTCACCCGCCTGCGCGAAATTCCGGCGGTGATGGATTTCAGCTGCACCGTTCAACCGGGCGAGGCCATGGGTCTTGTGGGCGAATCTGGCTGCGGTAAATCCACCGTTGCCTTGGGCGTGATGCAAGACCTTGGCGTGAACGGCAAGATCGTCGGCGGCTCGATC
>SPJP01000200.1 GCA_006844665.1 Paracoccaceae bacterium | reverse complement strand
ACACAGCGCCGCGAAGCCCGTTTGATCCTACCTTGCGAAAACGTTTCTCTGGCAACGTCAGGAGGGTACCGAAACTACCGGCAGGAAGAGGGCACTGCCGTGACCCACACGGTGATACCCGGCACTGGGCAAACAGTTACGTCGATCGATACCTCTGTCACGGTCGCCATGAAGACGTGCTGCGAAGCAGATGCATGGGCCACAGCTGCTTTGGTCTCGTTCGAACTCGGTGGCCAGTTGTTTGAGGAGGCCGGTGTAAACGCGTTGATTTTGAAAAGTGGATCAAGCGAACACTCATGCAAAGGGACCGGAATATTTGCAAACGCCTGACAGACGTTGCTTGCAAAGGAGCTAAGTTTACCAGACTGCGGCCTGTCACGTGGAAGGGTCTTAGACAGCGGGGCGTTTCAAGAACACGCCCGCGATGCCCGAAGCGATCAGCAAGCCCCCGCCCGCGCGGTTAACCCAGCGCAGAGGCTGCATATTGTGCACGAAAGGCCGCAAGGCGTCGGTGCCCAACGCAAAAGCCAGCCCATTTAGGGTGGCAAGGGCAGAAAACGTGATCACAAGAACGCCGGCCTGCCACACATAGCCTCCACCCTGGCCAATGAACTGTGGAATGAACGCGGCGGAAAAGGCCAGGCTTTTGGGGTTTAGCAAGGTCACCAGAAAGCCGTCGCGCAAGCCCTGCAGGGTCGAGCTGAATGCGCGATTGGGTGGGCGTCTTGCAAAACAGGCTCTGCCGCGAACAGCTTGACCCCCAGATATACCAGGTATGCCGCACCGATCCATTTTGCGACGGTGAACGCGGTGGCCGACGCCATCAGAACGGCCCCTGCGCCTGCCAGGGCTGCGGCAGACCCAACCAAGGTGCCGGCCCCGATGCCAAGGGCCAGTGGGACAGACACGCGCCGCCCGTCAGATAGGGACCGCGCAATGACCAACGCAATGGTGGGCCCCGGAATGGCCAGGGCCACGACGCTGGCGCAGGCGAAAAAGAACAAGGAGACGGGATCGAGCATGGCTGGACCGTAGCCGCGCAAAGGTGCAACATCAACTTGGAACGCCTTTACGGTGTTTTGAAAGCGGCGCGGCGTCTGACCGAATGAAACACGGCCGGTTTTGGTGACGAGATTAGGACGGACGCAAAATATGGATCAGATCTACATTTACCTGCCGGGCATTTTGCTGGCCTATTCGATTTTCATGATCGGCGTCGCCAGCCCCGGGCCAAATATTTTGGCGATCATCGGCACCTCTATGGCCGTAGACCGGCGGTCTGGCGTCGCGCTGGCGCTTGGGGCGGCCGTGGGATCGTTGACATGGGGTATGCTGACAGCCCTAGGTCTGTCGGCGATTTTATCGGCCTATGCGTCGGCCTTGCTGGTCATCAAGATCGCCGGGGGCGCTTATCTGCTTTGGTTGGCCTACAAATCGTTCAAAGCCGCGGCCTCAACCTATGATCTGCAAGCCGAAAAGCTGGGGCGCGAAACCCGGTCGCCGCTAAGCTATATGATCAGCGGATACACAGTTCAGATGACCAACCCAAAGGCTGCCCTGGCGTGGATCGCGACAATCTCGCTTGGCCTACAGCCGGGTTCGCCGGCTTGGGTCGCGGGTGTGATCGTGATTGGGACTTTCATATTGTCTGTTATATTCCACACGCTTTATGCCGTCGCATTTTCGACCCCTGTCATGGTCATGATTTACGGACGCGCGCGAACGTATATCCAAGCAACCTTGGGCGTGATGTTCACCGCAGCGGGGCTGAAGCTGTTGACCGACAGGGGATAAGGCGGACGGTCCGGGCGGGCCCGAACCGTCCTTTGCCTAGACAATACCGTGTTCGACGACTTGGCCGGGATGGGCTTCCGCCCAGTCGGCAAGCAGGGCCGCGACATCCTCGTTCCCGGTGAATTTAAGCGCTGCCCGTGGCAGGGCAACGCCGTGTTCCAGCGCCATTTGCAGACAGGTGACGTGATCGCGCTGCGCCCTTGCTGGACAATTTTCGGACCCGTGCAGAATGGTCGAAAACAAGGTGCCGCCGAAGTCGTTCACATGGCTTAGGTCTGGCATCTGGCGCAGGAAATAGCCCATCACCTGGGGCAGCCCTTCCCAGCCTGCGACCTGAACCGGGGTCAGGCCCATCGACCCGGGGCGGTCATATTCGATACCCAGGGCGACCAGGCGTTTGACGTGGTCCAGGCGGGACGGATCGGTCAGGATAGAGCCCAGGATTGTGCGATATGCCTCTGGCAGTTTGGCGGTGTCGATCCATTGACCGGGGCTGTCCAGCCCATCTGCGGCGCGGGCCAACAAAGTTTCCTCGGGCGACAGGGCCGGGACTTGTCCGTGGCTTTCCAAGGCCTTGGCCAAGCTTGCGTTGCCGAACACCCGCGCATAGCCATAAGCGGTCGCGCCATCGTGGGTCTGGGACGGATCAGCGCCGGCTTGCAGCAAGATGTCTACCATTTCCGCATCACAAGACCGCTGGGCGGCATGATGTAGCGGCGGCACGGATAGCCCATCGCGGACCGAGGCCCCGGCGGCGATCATCTGGCGGACCATGTCGTGATTGTTGAAATCCATCGCCCGCAGCAGCGCGTTCGTGCCGTCTGGCTTGGCCCCATGGGTCAACAGCAAAGCCACGCCGTCGCTATGGCCCAGCTCGGTCGCGTGATAGAGCGACTCGTTGTCATTGGGATCCGCCCCGTTTTCCAGCAACCAGCGCGCCAGCGGCATGTTCCCCGCATGGCCCAAGGCCCCATACAGCGCCGATAACATATGGCTGTCGCCTTCGGTCGCGGCAAAGCCGTCATTCACATCGGCCCCGTGGGACACCAACAACTGGGCGATGGCCAGCATGTCGGACTCTAACTGAGGGGCGGCCTGAAGATGTTGGGAATAGGCCAGATGCAAGATCGGGCGGCGCGGCGCGAACATTTGGGTGGCCAGGCTAGGGTCTGCCTTCAGCATCTGGGCTACGCCTGCGTGATCGAACAGGGCGCAAAGCAAGGCAAACTGCCCCTTGGCCAGATCGGGCGTATCGGACAGCAGCCGTTTCACCACCCAATGTTGGCCTTGGAACAAGGCGATCCGCAAACGCGCCTGTTTGGCGGCCCGGTCCATCCCTTGGGATTCGACAGCCAGCTTCATATCAGGCCAGGACCGAAACCCTTCGATACGGGCAACGACGTGTAAGAAATCGGCATGTTTCAGCGGTTGGCCATCGGACTGGGGCTTGATCCCCTGCACGGTTTGGCGCGCGGACAGATCGCCCTGAAGAAAAGCATTCTTCAAAGTCTTGGCTTTGCGGCGCAAAAAAGAAAGTTGGTCAGACATCGGGGTTCCCTCTGCACGCCCGATGATCCGCTATCCGGGCCGAGAAAACCGATAATGGTCGATTTTCGTCATTCAAGGGCGCTGCAACAGCTTTCCGCGGATCGGGCGGGCCCCCGAAGGCCACGGATATTCCTTAGCCCAGCGCTGGACGTCAGGCAAGCCGGGCCTTACCCTTGGCCTGCGGAATCGGGGGACGACATGAGCGAAAACGAATATCAGGTGCTGGCGCGGAAATACCGTCCGCAGACCTTTGCCGACCTGATCGGCCAAGACGCCATGGTCCGGACGTTGAAAAATGCCTTTGCCACCGACCGCATCGCCCAGGCCTTTATGATGACCGGCATTCGCGGAACCGGCAAAACCACCACCGCGCGGATCATCGCCAAGGGGATGAACTGCGTCGGGCCGGACGGCACCGGCACCCCCACGACCGAACCGTGTGGCGAGTGCGAGCCGTGCAAGGCGATTGCCGAAGGGCGCCATGTTGATGTGCTAGAAATGGACGCCGCCAGCAACACCGGCGTGGATGACATGCGCGAGATCATCAACTCGGTGAACTACCGAGCGGCCTCGGCGCGCTACAAGATCTACATCATCGACGAAGTTCACATGCTGTCCAACAGCGCGTTCAACGCGTTGCTGAAGACGTTGGAAGAACCCCCTGCGCACGTGAAATTCATCTTTGCGACGACGGAAATCCGCAAGGTGCCGGTGACGGTGCTAAGCCGGTGCCAGCGGTTCGACCTGCGCCGGATCGAACCTGAGGTGATGATCGCGCATCTGGACAAAATAGCGGGGCTAGAGGGAGCGAAGGTGGCCAAGGACGCGTTGGCCCTGATCACCCGGGCCGCCGAAGGATCCGTGCGCGACGCGATGAGCCTGCTGGACCAAGCGATTTCCCATGGCAGTGAAGAAACCAGCGCTGACCAAGTGCGCACCATGCTGGGGCTGGCCGACCGGGGCCGGATCATGGATTTGTTTGACGCGCTGTTGCGCGGCGATGCGGCAGGCGCCCTGTCGGAACTGAGCGCGCAATATAGCGACGGGGCCGATCCCCTGGCCGTGCTGCGCGATCTGGCCGAGGTGACCCATTGGGTCAGCGTGGTAAAGATCACCCCCGAGGCCGCCGAAGACCCCACAATCGCCCCCGATGAACGCGCCCGGGGGCAAGGCTTTGCCGAACGCCTGCCCATGCGGGTTCTGACGCGGATGTGGCAGATGCTGCTAAAGGCGTTAGAGGAAGTCACCCATGCGCCCAACGGAATGATGGCCGCCGAAATGGCCGTGATCCGCCTGACCCATGTGGCCGATCTGCCCTCGCCCGAAGAACTGCTGCGCAAGCTGCAAGACACGCCCCCGTCCCCTGCCCCAAATGGTGGTGGTGCGCCTATGGCCCCGCAAGGCGGCGGTTCGACTGCGATGGGACGCGCGCCGGGGGCGAGTGCGCCGTCCGGCGGGGGACCCTCGGCCGCGCTGGCCACGGCCCCCAGCGCCTTGGCCCATTACGCGCGATTTGAGGACGTGATCAGCTTGGTCAGCGCCCGCAAAGACACGCTGCTGCAGATCGAGCTGGAACGCGATGTGCGCCTGGCCAATTACGCCCCCGGTAAGATCGAGTTTGAACCGACCGCCACGGCGGCCCCCGATCTGGCCCAGCGCATGGCCCAGAAGCTGCAAGCCTGGACAGGCGTGCGCTGGGGGGTGACGGTTGTGAACTCGGGCGGGGAACAGACCATCGTTGAAAGCCGCGAGGCCGCCGAAAACAAGCTGAAGGCCGAAGCGATGGACCACCCTTTGGTGGCCGCCGTTTTCGCCCAATTCCCCAAGGCCAAGATCACCGAAATTCGGTCCAAGGCCGATATGCTACAAGAGGCTGCGGTGGAAGCTTTGGCCGAAGTGGAAGACGAATGGGATCCGTTCGAGGACGACTAAAGGCTTTGCTGCCCTTGTGACGCCCCTGGGGGGCGCATACATTCAACGCCAACGATACAGACATAGTGCAATAAGGAATAACCGATGCTCAAGGGATTAGGCGGGCTTGGCGATATGACCAAGATGATGAAAGCCGCGCAAGAAATGCAGACCAAGATGGGCGACATGCAGGAGGCCTTGGCCACCATGACTGTGACCGGCGAAAGCGGCGCGGGCTTGGTCAAGGCGACAGCCACTGCCAAGGGCGAGCTGACCGGTTTGGACATTGACCCGACGATCTTTGATCCCAACGAAAAAGAAGTGGTCGAGGATTTGATCCTGGCCGCGATCAAGGATGCTCAGGTCAAAGCGCAGGATAAAGCCGCCAGCGAAATGGCGCGGCTGACCGAAGACATGGGCCTGCCGGCCGACATGAAGCTGCCGTTCTAGCGTGAGCACCTCGTCGCGGGAAATCGAAGCTTTGATCGAACTGATGGCACGGTTGCCGGGGCTTGGGCCCCGGTCCGCGCGCCGCACGGTGTTGCACCTGATCAAAAAGCGGGCCCAGGTCATGACGCCTTTGGCCCGCGCCTTGTCTGATGTGGCCGCCAGCGCCCGCGAATGCGTGGATTGCGGCAATATAGGCACCAGCGATCATTGCCAGATTTGCACCAGCGACAAGCGCGCCAATGGCCAGATTTGCGTGGTCGAAGATGTGTCCGACCTATGGGCAATGGAAAGGGGCGGGTCCTTTACCGGGCGCTACCACGTTCTGGGGGGCACTTTGTCGGCCCTGGATGCCATCGGCCCGGACGAACTGCGCATCCCCAAACTTGTCAGCCGTGTGGCTGAAGGCGACGTGTCCGAGGTTATCCTGGCCTTGAACGCCACGGTCGACGGCCAGACCACGGCCCATTACATCGCCGATCAATTGGCGGTACACGAGGTGACGCTAACTTCGCTTGCCCAAGGCGTCCCCATCGGCGGAGAGCTGGATTATCTGGACGACGGCACCATCACCGCCGCCTTCCGGGCCCGCAAATCAGTGTAAGCGCGGGCGCGGTCACAGCCGATTGTTCACCAAAAGGCCCAATTTCAATCAAACCCTCGCCATTTCGCCGCGCGAAGAAGGCCCCTAGTATTTAGCGTAGGGACGATTGTAACGTGTTAAGGCAGGCAAACGCATTTTGGAGCAGCGAACAGGGTGCCGTCACTGTTGACTGGGTTGTGTTGACAGCTGCCGTATCGGGCTTGGGCATTGCCGCGCTTGCCACTGTCAGCTCGGGCGTAAAGAACACCTCGACCCAAGTGGACACGATGCTGCGGTCCACCCAGATTATGACCTGGTTTGATCGCAATTATGCAGGGATCGATTTTAATTTCGACGGCGGCGACGCCTTGGATTTCGAACCCTGGGAATGGAACCACCCTGACGTGGAATTCAACGCCAGCGACGCGCTGGGGGCCGTCACAGGCGACACCGCGTTGGTGTTCACCACGGCCTCGGACTACCACAACGGCTATGGTGGCTTTTCGATCCGGGGCCTTGACCCTAGCGATGCAGAACCCAGTGTTTATGAATTCAGCTATTGGGCGCGGGTCGCCGATTCAGAAGCCAGCGTAACGACGATCAATTGGGATCACGCAAGCGGAGAAGGCTTTCCGCCGATGGCACAGGAAATCACCTCGGATTGGCAACAATACACCCAGGTGGTCAACGTGACCGAAGAAAATCCGATGGTGACGCGACTGTTCCTGCAAGGCAACGATCCTGACACCACCTATGCCGTGGATGATATCGAGTTCCGCAGGGTCGAGTGACCGCGACCTAGGCTAGCCCGCAAACCCTGAACAGGTGGCTTGGTCGGTTGTGATCCGGACCCATCCCAGGCTGACCGGGCCGTCATCGTCCGAGATTTCAACGAAGTCCCACCCGTCTTCTGCCCAATGGGAAAACAAAACATGCTGGCCCTGTTCGATCTGGCCCAGCACCGGTGCCCCCATGTTATGAGCCGCGCGCAGAAACAAAGGCGGGCCTTTCCATCCCAGACATCCCGATTCGAACTGGTCCCGTTTGGGCAGGTCGGTCAGCTCTAACCAAAGGGACAACAGGGGCAGGTCTAGATGGCTGGCCGATGTATCAATGCTGCAGGAGAATTCTGCTTCCATCCGTTTGGTATAGGCGACAAAGGCGCTCTCTTCCGCGGTCAGCGACACGTCCTTGCCAGAACAGGCCCAATTGCCCAGCACGGCTTGGCCCAGGTTAGAGCCAAAGCAATAGCCCGCCCGGTCAAAGACCATGTTCCGCGTCAGCCACATAGATTCGCAATTGGCCAGCACAGCGCCGGGGGCCAGCAAAAGAACAAGTGAAAACATCAGGGATTTCATAGTGCAGTCTCCAGTTTCTGATCTGTCGGGTTATCTTGGCCCAGAACACAGGCCGCAGCCAAGCGTCCCAGCTCGTCTGAACATTTCGCCCCCCGGCCGCAACCCGCGACGGCGACAGCCGTTCGTTGGGACAGCCTGTCGATGATGGGCCTGTCGGTGGGCGTGAAGGTGGTTACACAAGCCCCCTTGGTGATGGATGTGCTGCGAAGGCTTGGAACGCGGTCTGCCATATGGTCCACCAGCCAGTCGCGCACCTGACCCGACCCGCCGGAACGGAACCAGTCTTTTGTGTCTTGTTCGTCCCGTAGCACGACATCCACCGGGTCACCGCCCAGTTTCAGCAACACCCGCCCATCTGGATAGCGGATTGGGGGCAAAAGGTAGGGGTCGTTTCCATCGGGCAGTTGCGACACCATCGTGGGCATGCCAGCCAAGCGCTGCTGTTCGCCAACATCTACTTCGAAAAACGTGACCGTGCGGGCGTAAACCGTCAGGGGCAAAGGCTGCGCGATCAGGCTTTGGGTAAAGCCCCCTGCCGCCACCAACACTTGGTCCGCGACGATCCGTTCCGCCCCGACGCGGATAACAACGCCGCTATCGGTTTCCGCAATCCCGTCGGCCTGAGCAGGCACCACCATGGCTCCTGCTTTTTCCGCCGCACGGGTTTGGGCCTGGACCAAGGCGCGGGGGTCAAGATAACCCGCCTTTTCCCGTTCCACCCAAACCATCCAATCCTTGGGGAAAGCATAAGCGGGAAAGGCTTCCATCGCTTGTTGGCCCGAAACCAAGCTGGCAGGCACGCCGGTTTCAGCCTGTACCCCCGTAATCCCGGCCAACCAATCAGACCCTTCTGGGGCGGCATGCAACGTGCCGACTTCGTGAAAGAACGGGATGCCGCTGGCGGCCTCGATCCTGGCGTATCGCGCGATCGAGGCGCGGCTGACATCGGACCAGAACGGGGTGGAATCCAACTGCCGGGTGATCCGGCCCGAATCGTAGTGGGATCCAAACACGCCGCGATGCTTGGCGGGATCCTCCGGTTCGCCCGGGCCGATCAGAACCACATCGGCCCCGGCCTTGGTCAAATGGCGTGCTGCGGCAGAGCCGATCAGACCACGCCCAATAACTGCGATACGCATTTGGCACCCCCCTTGGTACAGCGCCACATTCGCTGACCCAGACCTTTCTGTCCAGCACCACACAGGCACAAAAAAGCCCCAGCGATCAAAGGATCACCGGGGCATTAATTGCGGACAATGGCGCGCTTAGGCGTCGTCGTCTTCGTCCTTGCTGTCACCATCTGGCAGGTTGAACAAGGTGTCGGCGTCCAGACCTTCGCCCATCTTTTCGTCTTCTTCTTCTGCAGGCGCGGCAGTGCCCAAGGTGAACGCGCTTAGATCGTCCATGGCGGACGGTGTCTTTGGTTCTGTATCCATGGCGAGGCTTTGCTCGGTCGACACCAGCTTGCGACGTTCATCATCGGTCATCAGCACGCCTTCGGCTGCCTTCTTGGCGGCGGCTTTTTGCACGGCTGCGTCCAGTTCCGACTGTTTACACAAGCCCAAAGCCACCGGGTCAATCGGCGTGATGTTCTGGATGTTCCAGTGGGTCCGCTCGCGGATCGCCTGGATGGTTGGCTTGGTGGTGCCGACCAGCTTGCTGACCTGACCATCGGTCAATTCCGGATGGAATTTGACCAGCCAAAGGATAGAGGCCGGGCGGTCCTGACGCTTGGACAAGGGTGTATAGCGCGGGCCACGACGCTTTTCTTCGCCAGAGGCGGCAGCGTAAACCTTTAGCTTCAACGGGCGCAGCGGATCTTTTTCCGATTTCTCGATATCGATCGCTTCCAGCTGGTTGTTGGCGATCGGGTCAAACCCTTTCACACCAGTGGCCACATCGCCGTCTGCAATGCCTTGGACCTCAAGCTCGTGAAATCCGCAGAAATCCGCGATTTGTTTAAAGCTGAGTGTCGTATTATCAACAAGCCAAACAGCTGTTGCCTTCGCCATCAACGGTTTTGCCATTGTCCTACTCCTTCATGCGTATGACAAAGGAGACCCGTCACCGGCGGGGCCGATGGCAGCGTTTTGAAGGCGCTGCGGGTTCACAATGTCAGGGAACTTGGACCTGATATAAGACAACGGACGAAAAAGGGGAAGAGGCAATGCACGCTTTGAAAATCTGGGCAGCGGGTCTGTGCTGTGCTTTGGCGTTGACCGCCGGGCCATCTGCGGCAGAGGGCGAGCGCGCGGGCGACTTTGACTACTATGTCATGGCCCTTAGCTGGACCCCGTCTTGGTGCGCAATCGAAGGGGATGCGCGGGGTTCGGACCAATGCGACGCGGATACCGGGTTTGGCTGGACCCTGCACGGGCTGTGGCCGCAATACGATTCCGGCTGG
The DNA here is from genome assembly GCA_006844665.1 of Paracoccaceae bacterium. Lineage (GTDB taxonomy): Bacteria > Pseudomonadota > Alphaproteobacteria > Rhodobacterales > Rhodobacteraceae > Dinoroseobacter. The sequence continues at coordinate 9,102 of SPJP01000200.1, read as the reverse complement.
CCCAGTTATTGTCTGACCAACCACCGCAACCCGTCGCGCAGTGACACCGCCGCCCAGGCCGATCTGTTTGGCAGCGACGGGCTGGCCTGGCACCAGTGGAACAAGCATGGGCGCTGCGCGGGCGTATCCGCTGACAGCTACTACGAGCTATCACGGCAAGCCTATGACAGCATCAATCGACCCGAGATCTTTCGCAAGCTGGACAAAACCTACCGCCTGCCGATCCGCGTGGTGGAAGAGGCGTTTATCAAAGCAAACCCAGATCTGGCCCCCGATATGATCACCCTGTCGTGCCGCGACGGCTATGTGCAGGAAGCCCGGATTTGCCTGACCAAGGACCTAGAGCTGCGCAGCTGTGGCCGGGATGTGCGGCGTGATTGTACGATGACGGATGCGCAAATGGACCCGTTGCGCTAGGGTGATCCTTAGACTGGCCCTGCACCAGGGGCCGGTCGCCCACAAAGGAAAGGCCCACCGCCATGCGTTTGAAGGAAAAACTACGTGATTCCGCCCAACGGCTAAGTTTTGAAGCCTGCGTCATCCCCTCGCCCACGGTCAGCCAGGCCGTGGCCGCCGCTGGGGCCGATATATTGATGCTGGATCTGGAACATGCGGCCACCAACCCCGATACGCTGCACGCTATGATCGCCACCACACAAGGCACCGACTGTGCCTGTTTGGTCCGTGTGCCCGGCCACGGGGCCGAACCCGTGAAGTTGGTGTTAGATCTGGGGGCCGAAGGTATCGTCTTTCCCCTAATCAAAACGGCCGAAGACGCCGCCGCCTGTGTCGCCACCACCCGCTATCCGCCCCATGGCACCCGGGGCTGGGGCGCTTTTACCGCCCATTCCCGCTGGGGCGTCCCCCCGATGGAGTATTTGCCCAAATTCGGCGACAAGATCGTCAGCTGCTTTCTGATCGAAACGGCTGAGGCCGTGGACAATATCGCCGAGATTTGCGCCGTCGACGGTGTTGATTTCGTGTTCATCGCCCCGTTTGATCTGTCGACCTCGCTGGGCGTGTCGGGGCAGTTTGACAGCCCCCTGTTCACCGAAGCCGTCAAACGGATCGAGGCCGCAGCCCTTGCCGCGAACGTCCCCCTTGGTGGGGGGCCCGTCAGCTCACAAGCCGATGCGCAGGTGTTCTGGGACAAGGGCTACCGGATCATCGGCGGGTTCGACATCTTTCAGCTAAAGCGGGCTGTTGCGGAAATGGCAAGCTGGACTCGGTAGGTTTGGGTCAGGGCACTAGGCGCCAACCTTCATCACGATCTTGCCGATATGGCTGCCGCCTTCCAGATGGGCGTGGGCTTTGGCGGCGTCCTGCAGGGAGAATTCGGAATCCATCACCGGGCCAATCCGTCCGGCGTCTAACCAGGGCCAGACCTGTTCGAGCAGCTGATCGGCTATCCTTGCCTTGGCCAGATCGCTTTGCGGGCGCAGGGTGGATCCGGTGATCGTCAGGCGGCGCATCATCAACTCGGCAAAGTTCAGCTCGACCTTCGGGCCGGTCAGAAAAGCGATCTGGACCAGACGTCCGTCATTGGCCAAAGCCTTGACGTTGCGCGGCAAATAGCTGCCTCCGACCATATCAAGGATCAGGTTCGCGCGGCCTTCGGCCTTCATCACCTCGACAAAATCATCCTCTCGGTAGTTGATCGAAGTGGCCCCCAGGTCCGCGCAGGCGGTGCATTTATCGGTGGAACCTGCGGTAGCAAACACCCGCGCGCCCAGCATTCCCGCCAGTTGAATGGCGGTTGTGCCAATTCCCGATGATCCGCCATGCACCAAGAACCGTTCGCCCGCCTGCAAACCACCGCGCATCACGATGTTGGACCAGACGGTGAAATAGGTTTCCGGCAAAGCCGCCGCCTGGGCCAAGCTGAGCCCCGTGGGAACCGGCAAGCAGTGCAGCGCGGAACACACCACATATTCGGCATAGCCACCGCCGGGCGTCAGGGCGCAGACGCTCTGGCCCACCATCCCGCTTGCTCCGGGACCAGCGGCGACGACCTGGCCCGAAACCTCTAGCCCCGGCAGATCGCTGGCAGTGGGGGGCGGCGCGTAGGATCCTGCGCGCTGCAACGCGTCGGGGCGGTTCACCCCGGCATAGGCCACCTTGATCAGCACCTGCCCCGGGCCGGGAACAGGCATAGGCCGGGTCGTCATAGCCAGAACCTCTGGCCCGCCGGGTTCAGTGATCTGGATCGCGTGCATCTGATTAGGCAATGTCATGATTGGGGTCCTTTAGACGTCCGAACGCGGGGTCACCCACGAGCCAGGCATATCGTTTTGCGCAGGGCGCACGGGCGCTTTGATCATACCCAGCAGCCAGTTTGGCCCGGCCATAGCACGGCTAAGGATCGGGCTGTCGTTCACGGTTTTCTTCAATGCCTCGAACTGCATGACATCTTCGATCCGTCGATCCAGAAAGGCCCAAGTATCTGCGTGATCTTCGCTTTCATCGCCCAGCCAATACAGAACCGTGGATCCGTAGACCCCCGACAAGGTGGCTCGTTTAGAGTACCAGTTAAAATCCTGCGACGCGTCGCCGAGGGTGGTCCAGATCGCATCCGCCGTGCCCCAAACCAGCTTTGCCCCGTCCGCCGCCAGATGTGGCAAGGCAAACAAGGTGGTACCCCGGCGAACTTCCTCTTTAAACGGGGCGGCTTCTTCCAGGCGAAAACGCACGCCAGCGGCGATCCGGTCGCGAAACCGCATTTCCGCAAGATCCGCCGCCTTCATCCGTGCAACCATCGCCGCATCCCCGCGCTTGTGAAAGGCCAGGGCCAAATCAACCGCACCGCGCGGGCACAGGGCCCGAGCAACGGCGGGGGCGACGCCTGATTCCGTCACCGCCATGTCGAACACGGCCGGGCCCCAGCCATCGAAGACAACATGGGGCAAAGCTGCGTCCAGCAGTTGGTCTTGGATCTGTTCCGTCGTTGCTGTTTCGGTCATGGATATCCCCTAACTGTGACGTTGCGAGCAAGCTGGTAGACAAACTAAGTCGATCTAGCTATACGGCCACTTCCTGCACTTTATGCAACTTTAACTTAGGAAGGTGGTGACAACCACATGCAGGTTAGTGTTCGCGACAATAACGTCGATCAAGCGCTGCGCGCGTTGAAGAAAAAACTTCAGCGTGAGGGTGTGTTTCGTGAAATGAAGCTTAAGCAACATTTCGAGAAACCGTCTGAGAAAAAAGCACGCGAGAAAGCCGAAGCGATCCGCCGCGCCCGTAAATTGGCACGGAAAAAGGCTCAGCGCGAAGGTATGCTCTAAGCAGCTCCGCGTTTTGGCGGCTTCGGTCGTCCTTCTTAAACCCCCGTGGCCTTGCCCGGGGGTTTGTCTTTTTTGGGCGACCGGATTAGCGTTCTGGAAAACGGAGCCGCCCATGCCAGTCACCCCTGAACAGATCTCGGATTTTCAAAGGGATGGCGCTGTGCTGATTCCCGGCCTGTTTGCCGATTGGGTCGAAACCCTGCGCGCAGGCATTGCCCGCAACATGGAAACCCCCGGCCCCTATGCCGCCGAGAACCTGAAAGAGGGCGAAGGCGGGCGGTTCTTTGACGATTACTGCAACTGGCAGCGGATCCCCGAATTTCAAACCGTCATCGCTGACAGCGACGCGACAAAGGCCGCCAAAGCCCTGATGGGCAGCCAGACCGTGCAGATGTTTCACGACCATGTCCTGGTGAAAGAACCCGGCACCAGCAAACCCACCCCCTGGCATCAGGACGCGCCCTATTATTTCGTCGATGGCCAGCAAATGGTCAGCTTTTGGGTACCTGTTGATCCGGTGACCGAGGCGTCTTTGCGCTGTGTGGCTGGGTCCCACCTATGGACCAAACCCGTTTTACCGACCAAATGGCTGCACGAGGATAATTTCTTCCCCGATGACGGCACCTACCGGCCAGTGCCCAACCCGGATTCTGACCCGTTGCAGTTCAAAGTGCTGGAATGGCCGATGCAGCCCGGCGATGCCGTGGCGTTTCACTACAAAACCCTGCACGGGGCGCGGGGCAACGAAACCACCCAAAGACGCCGCGCCTTTTCCCTGCGCCTACTGGGCGACGACGCCCGCTATGTTGAGCGCCCGGGCAAAACCTCGCCCCCGTTTCCGGGCCACGACATGAAGGTCGGGCAGAAGCTGCGAGAGGATTGGTTTCCGATTTTGACGGATGGCCAGGCGGGCTAGGCCGTCAGGTCAAACCGGCAAAGCGGTTGTTTTGAATACGGTGCGCAGGGCAAAGGACGATTGCATCTGGGCCACGCCCGGCAGGCGGGCCAGGGATTGGCGGTGGATGCGGGCGAAGTCTTCGGTGTTTTCGGCCACGACCTTCAACAAATAATCCGCAGTACCCGCCATCAAGTGGCATTCCAGCACGTCCGGAATGCGCGAGACAGCTTTTTCAAAGGCATCCAAGACCTCATCCGCTTGGCCTTGCAACGTGATCTCGACAAACACGGTTGTAGGCACCCCCAGCTTGCGCGGGTTCAGCAGCGCCACGAAATCCCGGATCACCCCTTCAGATTCCAGACGCGCCACCCGTCGGTGACAGGCCGAAGCGCTAAGGTTCACCTGCTCGGCCAGCTCTGCGTTGGACAAGCGGCCCTGACGCTGCAGGATTGATAGAATTCGGCGGTCCGTTGGATCTAGCTGCATGGCTGGCAAGATGTCCTATCTAAGCGTCACGTTTTGCAAGATTATGCGCATAAAACCCAGATTAGCGACAGACCCTTCCCCACCAGCACCAAAAAAGGCGGCCCGCAATCGCGAACCGCCTTTCAAATCCACAAATCTGCACCGTGGCTTATTTCGCCAGCGAGTCCCGGATCTGGATCAGGATGTCTTTTTCGCTTGGGCCGGGATCGGCTGCGGGCGCTTCTTCTTCTTTCTTGGCAGCCGCTTCTTTGATCTTGTTGACGTTTTTGACCAGCAAGAACACGACAACGGCGATGATCAGGAAATTGATGACGGCGGTCAGGAATGCGCCATAGGCGAACGCGGCTGCACCGGCTTCGCGGGCAGCTTCAAGCGAGGCAAACTCGCCTTCGCCAAGAACGATAAAGTAATCGGTGAAATCCGCGCCACCAAAGATCGCGCCGATGATGGGGTTCAACAAATCACTGACCATCGACTTAACGATCGCGGTGAACGCCGCACCGATGATGATCCCGACGGCCATGTCCATGACATTGCCCTTGGCGATAAAGCTTTGAAATTCTTTCAGCATTCCATATCCCTCTTCTACAAAATTCTACACACTCAGGCGTCTTTGCGCCCGTGCACAGCCCCTATCATAAATACGCACATAATAGTGGGGTTATTATTGGCGCGCCTTCCCCCTATCTTTTGCGGACACAACAAAGGGGTTTTCCATGTCCGCCGTCACTTCCCACCCGATCAACGCCAAATGGCCTGCCTCTGATCCGTCGGTCTTGCAGCTATACGCTTTTCCAACGCCAAATGGGGTCAAAGTATCCATCATGCTGGAAGAAACGGGCCTGCCCTACGAGGCGCATTTGGTCGGTTTGTCTGACGACTATGTCAAAAGCCCCGAGTTCCTGAGCCTAAGCCCGAACAACAAGATCCCTGCGATCATCGATCCAAACGGACCTGATGGTGATCCCGTATACCTGTTCGAATCGGGAGCAATCCTGATCTATCTGGCCGAGAAAACTGGCCAATTGATCGGCACAAACGCCGCCGAGAAGGCCGAGATCATTCAATGGTTGATGTGGCAGATGGGCGGATTGGGCCCAATGTTGGGGCAGATGGGCTTTTTCTACAAGTTTGCGGGCAGCACTTGGGAAGACAAGCGTCCTCAGGCCCGCTACGTTGACGAAAGCAAACGATTGCTGGCCGTTCTGGAAAAACAGTTAGAGGGCAAAGAATGGGTGACCGGAACCTATTCCATCGCAGATATCGCGATTGCGCCTTGGTTGGGGGCAATCGACTTTTACGGCGCGAAGGAGGTTTTGGGCCTGGCCGAGCTGCCAAACATCACCGCCTATATGGCCCGGTTTGGCGCGCGGCCCGCGGTTCAGAAAGGGCGCGGCGTTCCGCCCATTCCGAAGTAGCGATCAAAACATGAGGCTGGGCCTGATCGGATATGGTGCGATTGGGCAGGCCTTGGCCGCACGTCTGGCAAACTGCGGCCATGTGGAAGATCTGCGGATTCTGATCCGCCCCAATGCTCCTCGACCGCCCCTGCCCAAGCCGGGGCGGTATATTTTTACGCTGCAGCAATTGCTGGGCATCGACATGCTGATCGAGGCCGCAGGTCACAATGCCGCCAAGTCCTTTGCCCCGATAGCCCTTGGTCAGGGGGTCGATTGCCTGATCAGCTCGGTCAGTGCCCTTGCAGATCCCGCGTTCGAAGCCAGCTTGATAGAAACCGCCCATACCGGGGCGCAGTTGCTGGTGCCTTCTGGCGCCATCGGCGGCGTGGATATGGCCGCGAGCCTTGCGCGCGATGTCTTGACGGATGTGCAGTATGAAGGCCGCAAACCGCCCCATGCTTGGGCAGGCACCCCGGCCGAGGATATGCTGGATCTGGCAAATCTGGCCGAGCCCACGGTGGTATTCGAAGGCAGCGCCCGGCAAGCGGCTTTGGCTTACCCTAAGAACGCAAATGTCGTCGCGACCCTTGCGCTGGCCACCATCGGTTTTGACAAAACACAAGTCCGGCTGATGGCTGACCCGGCGCTGACGGGCAATCAACACAGCTATACCGCCGAAGGCCCTGTGGCCAAGATGGCGTTTTCGGTGACGGCCAAGCCTGAACCAGGCAATGCCAAATCCTCGGGCACTGTCGTGCTAAGCCTGATGCGCGCGATCGAAAACCGGCATGCGGCGATTGTCATTTAGCCGGGCAAGCCGCCCGTCAGCACATAGCGCAGGATGTCGGCAACTTTAGCAGGGTCTTCGGTCACGGCCAGAGCGGCTGCGTCGACCTCTTTCAGCGCGTGCTGGTGTTCGGGCAGTTGCACCACGATCAGGGATTTACCCAATGCCGCCGCAAAGCCCGCGTCGAATGCGGCGTTCCATTGGCGATATTTTTCGCCAAATCGCACCACGACAATATCAGCATCCTGAATTCCCTTGCGGGTGCGAATGGCGTTGATCTGCGCGCCTTTGTGGTCGTGCCAATACTTGTCCGGCTCGGCCCCCAGGATCGCGACACCGCAATCGTCGGAATTTTCGTGCACCACCACGGGCGAGGAAAATTCAACATCCAAGCCCTTGCAGCCGTCAATGATCTGGTCGCGCCAATCTGTGTGGATCTCGCCCGAGAGGTAAACTTTCAAAGCCATTTCCGGTCTCCTTCGTGAAAAGCGCAGGGCGGCCGCATCACACGAACCGCCCAGTAGAATGCTATTTTTTCGGCCTGCCTAGCCGCGCAGAACGCCGCCTGTCGCCTTGGACACTTTATCGACGATCTTGACGCCGACGGCTTCGATCTCGGCCTCGGTCAGGGTTTTCTCAGTCGGTTGCAGACGCACGGTCATGGCCAAGCTTTTCTTGTCCTCGCCCAGCGATCCGCCGACAAATTCATCAAAGACCCGCACGTCCTGGATCAGCGCCTTGTCGGCCCCGGATGCGGCATTGACCAGGGTCAGGGCCTCTACCGTGCTGTCGACCACAAAGGCGAAGTCCCGTTCAACTGCTTGCAGGTCTTTCAAATGCAAGGCCGCGCGGGTCGAGGATTTGGATTTCGGGAACGGAATTTCGGCGGGCCAAAGAGTAAAGCCTACGGCAGGGCCTTTGACATCCATCGCCGCCAAAACCTTGGGGTGAATTTCGCCAAACACGCCCAGCACCTTTTTCGGGCCAAGGCAGATCTTGCCAGACCGGCCCGGATGCCACCATTCATCGGCTCCACGCAAGATCTGCACCTTTGCGGGCGCGCCCATTGCGGCCAAGACGGCCTCGGCATCGGCTTTGGCATCGTACACATCGACCGCGCGGCTTTCACCATGCACGTCTTTGGCCAGGGTCTTGCCCACCAACAGGCCTGCGGCCAATGTCTGCTGTTCGCCAGGCTCGCCACCGCTAAAGGCAGCACCGACTTCGAACAGGGCCATGTCGGCAAAGCCCCGCGCTTGGTTGCGCGCAGCCGCTTGCAACAGCCCAGCCAGCAGATCCGGGCGCATATGGCTCATCTCGGTCGAGATTGGGTTTTCCAGCTCACTTGCCTGGGTCCCGCCGCCGAACAAAGACGCGGTTTTGTGATCGATGAAGCTGTAGGTGACGCATTCGTTGTAGCCCAGGGCCGCAATCGTGCGGCGCGCAGCGGTTTCGCGTTTCTGCTGCGGGGTCAGGACCGGCTTTGGAACACCAGGCAAACGCTTCAGCGGCGTGCCTTTCAGCTTGGTCAGGGACGCGATGCGCGCGACTTCTTCCACCAAATCCGCTTCGCCCTGCACGTCAGGCCGCCAGCTTGGCGCGCTGGCCATGTCGTCTTTGTCCAGGGTAAAGCCAAGGGCGGTCAGCGTCGCGCGTTGGGTGTCCGCCGGGATGTCCATCCCCACCAAGGAAATCACCCGCGCTGTGTCCAGCTTATAGGCCCGCGTGGTATCGGGAACGGCGCCTGCGACCACGACCTCGGAGGCTTCGCCACCGGCATTGTCCAGGATCATCTGGGTTGCGTGCTCTAGCCCTTCAGGGGTCCAGGCCGGGTCGATGCCCCGCTCAAAGCGGTACCGCGCATCGGTGTTCAGCTTTAGTGCGCGGCCCGTATAGGCGGTGCGGATCGGGTCGAAATAGGCGGCTTCGACAAACACATTGACGGTGTCGTCGGTGCAGCCAGAATGCTGCCCGCCCATGACGCCCGCGATGCTTTCGGGACCGCTTTCATCGGAAATAACCGTTTGGCCTTCCAGCAACGTGTATTCTTTTTCGTCCAACCCAACCAGGGTCTCGCCGCCTTCCGCGCGGTGGATGCGCAGGGCATTGCCCGCGATCTTGTCGGCGTCAAACACGTGCAGCGGGCGGTTGCGGTCATAGGTAAAGAAGTTCGTGACATCGACCAAGAAGCTGATCGGGCGCAGGCCGATGGCGCGCAGGGCGTCTTGCATCCACGCGGGGCTTGGA
>SPJP01000203.1 GCA_006844665.1 Paracoccaceae bacterium | reverse complement strand
ACAAAGCTGCCCGCTCTGCCTGTTGGGCCGCGCGCTGTGCCCGTTGAGCGGCGCGGCCGGCCGTTTCGTTAAGCACAGATTGGAACACCTTCCGTTCGGCAACGGTCAGCGCTTCTACCCCTTCGCGCAGGGCTTTGCCCGCCACCGCTTCGCGCACAGATGGCGGCACTTCCAGTTCCAGCCCGCCGCCTGCCGTGAACAGCGTTGTCAAAGCCACTGTGCTGACCGCTTCAAACAGCTTTTCGGATTGACGGGCTTGCGCCAAACGCAGACGTTCTTGACCCGCAACCCCCTGGATGCCTTCGGCAAACTCTTCGTCCTCAACAGCCTCGCCCCATTCCTGCCGGGTACGCAGCATCGAGTAGACGTCATAAACGCCTGCCGCGCCTTCGACCGCTTCGACGGCTTGCAAGGCGCGTACAGCGGCAAGGGACCCCCGTGCCGCAGCACCAGACAGATAGGTTGCCGTCGAAGGCGCCAATGACACCGCCATAACGGGCAGGGTCGCAGCCGCGATCAGCACATCTCGGTCGACTCTGTTCAGCTCGTCAATCGAGGCAATACCTTCTTGGGTCGTCGCAACACCGCGAACGGCCGCAATTGCCATGCGGTCCGGGCGCCATGCGGGATAAGGTGGTTCAGACCCAATGGGCCGCCGGATCAGGCGGGGGATGACACCGTGGACCAAGGGCTCCATGCCGGTTCCGACCAGCTTGAACAGTTCGCGCACATCGCAGCTGTCAACAGCACGCGCCTTTTCCCGAGACGCCCCGGCCGCCTCTCTCGCTTGCTGTTTGGCTTGGGCAATGACGGCTGCCGCATAAGTCAGAAACGGGCCGCGATGGGAGCGTATGATAGAATTGTAGGCTAACGGGCTAAGGGCGTCGCCAAGGCTGATGCTTGCCCCGGCAACCACTGAAAAGCTGGACCCATCTTCACGCGGGCGTGCTTCGGCCACCGATTGCGAAAACAGCGGGTGCCACCCGCCCGAGCGTGCGATATTGATAAGATGCAGCGCCTCGGCTTGGATTGCTTCGGGCGAGCGTCGTTCGGCAGGCCGCGGCGCCAGGCGGCGCTGGTAGGCCCCGAGGGACCGCTCCAACTCGTCCTGCAACAGGATCGCGGCGGCATGGTCTTCAAGCGAGATCCTTTGCTGGCGGGTGCCGCCATTCTTGGAAAACATCTCGATCACGATAAAGGCGCTGACATCGGTCGCGCTACCCCATTGACGGCATGCCTTTGCTTCCAGCAGGGCCTTTTCCCACAAGGTGGGGGGCGGGTCGGTCAGACGGACACGGGCGATTTTCTTTGGCCCGGTGCTGGCGCCTTTGTCCAGTTCGGCCCCCAGAATGGCCCCTTCCATAGCGGCCCGCAGCACAATCGGGGCCTGGGTTTCAATCGCTGCACTGCGGGACGAGCCGATCAATTGCTGGGCCGGTGTTTGGGTTTCAGTATCGGGCAACACCAGGATGCGCGGCGAGCGGTAGACATACAGCCCCTCGGACCCGCCGGTCAGGTCGGATTGCAAGGTGGTTTGGGCCAGATCGCCGCCGCCGTCTTGTTTCAGCCCGAAGGTGGGCTGGGATAGGGGCGGGCGATCATACCAGCCTTCCAAATAGACGACATCGCCGGGGTAGACCTCTTGCGCGGCCAGATATTCGGTGTCGCTGCGCGCACGTACAAAACGCACCATCAAGGGTTCCTGTGACGGTGCTTGAGGGTGCCATACGCCACTTGATCCGTTGACCTCGACCAGGATCGGGGTCTGGTTGAAGCCTTGTTCCATCGCAACACGCAACTGCAGGACCGAGGGCGCTTTGGGGTCGCGGCGATAGGTCAGCAAGCGCACCCGGCTGTGGTTGGGATCGGTTTGCTTGGCCGATACCGGCCCGAACGACACCTGCACATCCTGTTCCAAATGCACGGGCAGATCCAGACCCGCGACAGAAACCCAGATATCGCCAAAACTGCCTTCGAATTGCGGTTCCGGCTGGCCGCGCCGCTTGGCTTCGGCCCGCAAGACATCGGGGCCTTTTTCGTCGCGGTGCGACACCGCCAGAACCGAAGACTGCGGCCTGCGCCACAGCTCGGCCCCAGACGCGCGGCCATCTTCGGCGCTAAAGCTGCCCGCACGGTCCAATGCCATCTGGCTAGGCGAGCCTGCGTAATAGCTCCATTCCCCGGTGGCCGAGGCGATCTTGCCGGTTTCGGGGGCAGACACAGTGATCTCAAACGGGGTATCGCGGCTTTCTTCGACCGAAATGCTTTGGGACGCGCCGCTTAGGCGAATGCTCACTGAGTCGCCGGGAAGCACCAGGATAGTGGGCTGGCCGCTACCTTGTTCCGCACTGCCGCTGGCCGGGCTGCGGCCCAAAAAGCTCAGCTTGACTTTGCGCGCGATCCCGTCAGGACCCGTTCCGCCCACAGCCTCGGCCGAATGCATTTCCAACCGGTGTACCGCGCCGGTTTCTGGATGGGTGTAGACCAGTGATCCGCCGAGGCCGGTGCGGGTGCCATCCAGCTCAAAAATCGCCTCGCCCTGAACGGTGCCTAGGGCGCCGTCTTCATATTGGGCCTCCCACCGGCCTTCGAGCCAGGCAAAGGGTGTTGGGGGTTGGTCGGCTTGGTCAGGCGTTTGGGCATGGGCTGCAGGCAGACAAAGCATCAGCCAAACGCATAGGGCTGCGATTAGGGTCAGGGGTTTGCGGATGGCCTGTATCATTGGGAAATCTCCGCACCGTTTTGGCTCGCCAGATCCAATAGGATCTGTTGGGCTGCAGCTTCATCGGTCAGCTGCACGCCGTCCGCCAGCAGTGCCTGGACACGTGGATCCTGGGGGCCCAGTCGGTCGATCAGTGTCAAAAGCGGCGAGGTCGGCTGCTGTTGCGGACGTGCGCCACCGCCCCCACCTGCGCTGTTGCGGCCCGGTGTCAGGCGCACGCCTGTGTCGCCGAACTGAACACGGCCTGGATCAGATGCGGCCCGGCGGGGCTGGGCTTGCGTTGGCGTATTGGCCGACGTGTTTGCGGCTTGATCTTGGGCTTGGGCAGCCCCATTGCCCTGCTCCACAGAATCGAAGGCGGCGTTTGCCCGGGGCGCGACCTCGGTATCAATCCGGGGGGCTGTACTGATAAAGGTGTCCCCATCATTTGTCCCGCCCGAGGGGTCAAAATCCCGCCGCAGGGTCGAGGCTAACGTGTCCACCTTGATCAAGCTGTCTGGCGTAAGCCGTAGCCCGTCCAGACCCAATGGCGCCAGCAATTCCTGGACCTGGTCATCGGTCAACTGTTGCGGTTCGGGCTGAGTGTCGGCCCCGGCAGAGGTGTCGGCTTCAGCCTCTGCCTCAGCCTCCGCCGTTGTGATTTCGGTGTCTTCGCTGGGCAAAGGCAACCCTTGTTCCTGATCCCCCTGGTCCGGTCCTGCACCTGCCACCTGATCTGGCTGTTGGCTAAAAGATTGGTTGCGTTGTTCCAGTGCTCGCTTGGCATCAAACACCGGCAAAACCGGCCCTGCCCGCCAGATCCGGGCATCCTCGGTCTTGGTCAGGGTCAGGGTTTGATCTTGGCCCGCGACGGAAATCACCAGCGGCCCTGTGGGGGCCTCTACCGGCAAGGGATAGAACGCTTCGACATAGAACGGTTTATCAACCTGGATCGCCAGCAACGACAGCACCCGGCCATCTGGTTCCACCGATACAAAACGTAAAGAGGGGTCGTTGTTCAGCGGGCGGCGTTTGACCGTCACCGTGGCAGGCGGTTGGTTGAACAGCACATGGTGATCCATGACGCTTAGGCCCCGGGGCTGTTCCAGTTTGTAACGCAACAGGCCGCCGCCAATCAGTTCGGTTCGTTCTGTGGCAGTTAGAATTCGCCCGTCGAGGTAGCGGATCCGAGCCAGGGTTTCGTTCAATTCCTTTTGTAGATCGGCCACCACGGACGGACGCATCGCGCTACCAAAATCGGCCTCTACGGGCCCGACTGCAAGGCGCAGTTTGGTTATGTCCAGCTCTGCATACGGCGCTTCGTAATCCGGGGTAACGGTGATGGTAACGCGCGCGGTCGCGGGATCATTTTCAACCGTGGTAATTCCGTCTTGTTCAGACGCATCGCTGCCGTCATCTTCCATAAAATGAATGATCACATCTTCCAGCGCGCCCGCCATCCCGCCATATCGTTTGGGCAGATCAACTGCGTCGCGTCCTGGATCACGGCTGCCTTCCCCCGGCACATCGCGCGGGTTGGGGTCGGTATAGGTCAGCCGGATGATCGTTTCTTCCTGACGAAAAGGCGGCGCGGTTGGGGCTTCGGCGGTGGCGGGTTGTTGCGACCGCCGAAGCGAACTTTGGGCCATCGCGCCGGACACCGCCAGCAACAGCGCCAATCCCGAAAGGATGCTGATCCGTGCGATCTGTTTCTGCATCTGGCTTGCTCCTGCGGCTTCGTCGTTAAGGACGGGTCCAGTGTTTCTTAGGAAGGGTCATCCGGCTATGTGGTCGGCCATCGACCCGTCAGATGGGCACAGGCCCCGGGCGGCCTCGATATAGCTTTCTGACGCATCCGCATGCTCGGTCGTGCGCAGCCACATCCCCGCATAGGCGGCGGCATCGCATTGGGCGGGGACCTCGCCCTCGACAGGGCTCAACAGCTGGGTTTCCCAAATGCCCGCTAGCCCCGGCCCGTCGCCGCGGTTGGCGGCAAGCGAGAAGATGTCAGCCACGAACTGCGCCCCGTCCCCGGTCCCGCTGTTAAGCTGTAGCGCCAGTTGGTACAAAACCCGCAATTCCGCGTCGCGCTGGTCTTGGGGAATTGCAGAAAGTGCATCGACAGCCGCGAAGAAATCCCCTGCCAGCAAGGCGGCTTTGCCTTGCAGCGCCAAAACCTCTGCATCACCTGGCAGGTTCATCGCCAGCGCCTTTTCATAGGCGTCGAAATAGGACCGTGCGTCGAGTGCCGTGACGGTTGCGGCGAATAACAGGTCCAGGTTCGGGTTGGCCGGGTCAATTGCGGCATCAATCAGATCATAGGCTGCTTTCGGCTGCTTGGCGTTCAGGTACACCTCGGCCCCGCGCAGAACCCCGTCGATCGGATCGCCGATTTTGGCCCCGTAGCTTGCCAAGGTGGCAGCGGCGTCTTGCAATTGGCCAAGTTCTGCTTGCCGGTCGGCCAGGGCCAGGACCAGCGAGGCATCATTCGGACTGGCCGCGATAGCCGCCCGGGCCGCATCCAGAATGGCGTTGCGTTCGCGCTCGCTGGCGGCAAAAAATGTGTTCCACAGCGGGACAACCCAATGGGTCTGTGTCTTGGGGCCGTAGTTCAACTGAACCGACAAGGCCCATCCGGCCAAATCGCGGCCAGGCAAGCGCGCGGTGCGGCGCTGGCTGTTGCGCAGGATGTCCACGTCAAAGGGCACGCGGTCGGTTATCCCGCCGGGCCCCAAACGGACCAAGGCCATATCGCCGACCAGCCGCTCGGCGTTGCGATCTACATAGGCATGGTTGCGCCAATGCTCTAACCCGCAGCCACCAGTTTCGATATGGGCTGCAAGACCACAGCGCTCCAGATAATGGCTGGCGCTTTCCAGGAACACATCCAAGGTCAGCACATCGTCTGTCAAACGCGGCGTCATATTCAAAATACCGTTCATTGCGCCGGAATAGACGCCCTCTTCCCCGGCCGGGTCGTCCTTTAGCAGGAAAGGCAGCCGCAAACGGTCATCAGGGAAAGGTGTGACCAAGCCACTTTGTTCATCGTCTTTCGTCCCGTGACTGCGCGAAAGCGTCAGCAGCGCCAAGCGTGTCAGGTCGGGATCAGGCCAGGCAGACAGATCAGCGCCATCAAGCAGACCTCGCAGCTGATCCACCGGCAGATAGTCAAGCGTGCGCACATAGAACATTCCATCGTCATTCGCGCGGGACAGGCCGGACAAAGCCTCGTCCACGCGCCACGGCTGGGCCATGGGCGGCGTTGGTGATCCGTTATAAGAATACCCCCTTGCACCAGCCTGTATTCCTGCGGCCTCGTCGCTGACCCGTTCCGCAGCCGTGCGCAGTTTAAAGCTTACAAACGATCCTTGAGCGGCAAGGCTTTGGTTGAAGTTCAGCTCGCCGCCGCCTTGTTGGGCAACCGCGCCAGCCCAAACCGTGTTGTCAATATCTTCGACCAAAGCGCGTCGTTCGGCATCTGGGACATGGCGCAGAAGCGCCAGAGCAATTTCCATTGGCCATCTGACATAACCTTTCCGCGCAGCCCGCAGAATCGATGTTAAATCAGTCAGGATCGGGACAAATATCCCTACATCTGACCAAAGAACAGTGCCCTGCCCGTCAAGGGCTTTGGCGATCTGATCTTGCGTGCCATGGGCCAGAATATAGGCTAGTGGGATCCCCATTTCGCCATATTGCAGTTCCCCAATGGGCAGGCCTTGGGCGCGCATCAAAAGCGACTGTGCCGCAGCCATAAAGGATGGATCGGCAACATCCATCATCTCGAGAAAAGAGCCCGCGATATCTAGCGCCTTTGCTTGCCCATCTTGCACCTGAGGATCGGCTTGGCCGGACCGGGCCGCGAATTCAGCAAAGACCTGGGCGGCAACGGGCACGCCGATATCTAAGCCATTGCTATACAGCACGGCTGCTGCCTCTATCCGTTCCACCTCGGACCCGGAGCGCAATTGATCGGCAAGCACGCCGGTCGCCAGCGTGCCCAATCGTGCTTCCAACATGGCTGTCTGGGCATAACGCCCCATCGGCCCAATGGCGCTGTCGCCCGCCAAATCAGCCGTCGCCAAAAGCGGTGCATCCTCAGCCGTACCGTACAACGCCAAGATCTGCTGAGCGAAGCGAGCCGAGCGCTTGAACGCCTGTTCCTGATCAGAGCCTTCGGCAAACCCAGCCTCGGCAGAGCGGGTCTTTAGGTTGGCCAGAAAATCACGGGCAACCAAAACGGCGCTGGCGACATCATCGGCGATCACATCGTATCGTGGTCGGGCGGGAAAGCCGCGCACGGACGTTAGCGAGATTAAACCCAATTTTTCGGCGCGTTGGTCTTGGGGCAAAAGCTGCAGGATCATCTGGTCCGGTTCGTCGTCATCCGTCTGATGCATGTCCAAAACAAGCGTGTCGCCCAGATCAACCTCGATCCGGTTCAGACCTGGCTCCAGCACCACGTCCTGAACACGTTCCAGCCCGCTGGCCGCAATGATCACCTGCCCCGGGCCGGGGTGCAGCAGCGAAATCGGGCTGCCATTCGAAGGGATGAGCTCCTCTGCAAAATAGGAAAACGGGACCGCATGCAGTTTGCCCGACAGATCCCGGCCCAGAACCTCTAGCGTGGCGGGCTCTGCGGACCCGTTGTCCAGCAGCCCGGCCACAGCATCCAGGGTTTGAACCGCTTCTACCAGATCTACAGGCTCGGCAACCGGGCCCGAGGTTGCCTGGGACAACGCCGCAATCAGACCGTCCAGTTCGGCGCGCGCCTCTGCCTCTGGGGCCAGCAGGCGGCCTTGGGTCACTTGATCCAGCGCGATATTGCCTTCGATCGGCATCGGGGGCAGCAGGCTGGTGTCCTCGATCAGGGTCAGATCATCGGACCCTTCCAGCATCAAAAGCGGCGCCAGATCCCCTAGAATCGCGCCTTTGCCAAAGGATAAACCTGCCCCGTCCTGGGCGACCCCGCCATATCCGCCGGGCGCCAGAATGGCGCTGCGGTCGAACACAGGAATAAACTCTGCCCCTTCCGACAGAAACCCATAAAAAGGCCGGTCCCCCCCGGGGTTGTTGGCAAGTAAAATAGAGTTCGTGACCCGAAATTCGGCCCCAATCGCGCCATCGGCGTCGGCGGCCCCATCGGCACCAGACGCCAAAAGCGTGTTTTCCACTGTGAACAGCTGGTTTTCAGACAGTTTGGCCCGCAAGGCGACCATGCCGCCGGTGACGGTGCTGCCCAACAAAACGCCCTGATCCGTGTCATTGACTATGATCGCAGGCGCACGAGGGCCGGTGCCATGAAGGGTAGATTGCTCGATCCCCAAGACCGCGACCCCGCTGGCATCCAACGCGGGTTCGCCCTGCACGCGCATCGCGGCCAAGCTCACTTGCCCTGCACCATCGGCAATGATTGCAGGCCCCGAAGCACTGATCACAGTACTGCCCGCAACTTCGGCCGAGGACCCAGCCGTTACAATCAGCGCAGCCCCCGTTTCGCTTTCCAAGTGGCTGTCATCAATGTTCAATGATGCGCCTTGGGTCGCAAACAGAACGTCCCCGTCGGGATGGCTGACATGCACATCGCGCATGTACAGGCTGCTGCCCACAACCATCACCATGGGATAGCCATCGACATTCCCTTCGATGGTCACCCCGCTTAAAGTCAGCTCTGCGCCTTCAAGCACCGCTATCGCCAAGCTTTCTCCCTGGGCAAGCAGCGTTGCGCCCTCTTCCCCACGCAATTCGATCCGCTTGCCTTCGACAAAGAACGGCTCCGAATAGGTGCCCGGCGCTAAAATAAACACAGCACCATCAGGTGCCGTGTCCATGAACTCGCTTGTCGCCGTTTCAGGTGTTACCCTTTCCTGCCCCACTGCAGGGCCAGTTAGGCTAAAAAAGGCACCCAAAAATACTAAGAACAAAAAACGAACAAAAAAAATCATCGAGCAATCCTGGCAGAACGGACGTCTCGGGGCATCCAAACGCGAATCGAACTGTCGGTCAAGCCCGTCTAGTAACAAATGCGTGGCGAATGAATTGGTCCCACCTGCTTGGACAGGTTTGCATGTTCGTTTCTGGGCATCATGCAAACGATATGGAACTCCTCTGCCGCAGTGAGGGTGGGTAATCCCCCATTTTTAGAGGGGCGCTTGTGTAGAATCTACGCTGCTTTCAGTTTCTGTATCGGGGTCATCCCGCCGATCCCCATTTTGGTCTTTCGTTGTTGTATGTCCAGAGCCAGCTTGTGGCGTGTTCTTGCACCTCCTCGATGCTGTTGAAGTGATACCGCCCCAACCATTCAGTCCGGACAGTTCGGTTGTATCGTTCGACGTAGGCATTCTGTTGCGGTTTTCCGGGCTGGATGTAGATCAAGGCGATCCCGGCGTTTTCCGCCCAGTTCTGTAGCCTGGCACTGACGTATTCAGGGCTGTTGTCCACACGAATGGCCAACGGCTTTCCGCGCCAGGCAATGAGAAGTCGACCTCTATGGCCAGACCTTCTCGATTGAAGTCATCCAGCACTTTCAGCGTCCGGAATGATCGACCGTCTGCCAAATGATCCGCCATGAAGTCCATGGACCACACTTCATTAGGAGCCTTGGGAACCGCCAACGGTTCAGGCTTCTCACGCTTCAGCCGTTTGCGCGGCTTGATCCGCATGTTCAGTTCCAGCTCGCGATAGATCCGCCTTACGGTGAATGTTCCATTCACCCGCGGCCAGTGGATAGACCCGCTTGTGGTTCCAGCCGAAGCCCTTCACGTTCCGTAGATGCAAGAAGCACAGGCCGAAGCCCCACGTCTCCTTCACATTCGTCACAGCAACCAACCAGTCTGCGATCAACTCATTCTCATCACTGAGCTTGGGCTGATATCGATAACAGGTCTCGCTGATCGAGAACGCACGGCACGCCAAAGCAATACTGGCAGATCGGTAGCGCACCGCCCATTCGGCCATCTCGCGCCTTTGAGACGGCCTCACCACTTTTTTCCAAGAGCTTCCTTCAGAAGATCGTTTTGCATGCTTTTCTCGGCATACATCTTCTTGAGCCGTTTGTTCTCCTCATCGAGCTCCTTCATCCGGGCCATCAGACTGGCATCCATGCCGCCATATTTGGATCGCCACTTGTAGAAGCTCACGCTCATCCCGTGTTCCCGGCAAAACTCAGAGACCGACACACCACCCTCAGCCTGCTTCAACACCGCCATGATCTGCGCGTCGCTGTATTTCGATTTCTTCATCAAAATCTCCTCTTTTTCATCTTCGAGAAAATTCTACTTCCGCACACCCCTAAATTTCGGGGCGACTACCCACAGCCTGCATAGCGGACCTTGGTTGATGACGCAGCATTTCAGGACTTCCAATTTTTGCTTCGCAGGAACAAAGGGAATTTTGAATGTGGGAGTTTGTCCGTTCTTAGAAGCTCGCCTGCCAAAACCATGATTTTGAGCAGAGGCAGATGCAAATGGTTCTCAGCATGCTTAGCCTTCCCAAAAAGTACGGCGGTCAATCCAATTTGCGGAGATGGAGAGGGACCGATCGAGTTGATGGTGGTTTCAGAACGGCCTCGTTTGTTCGCTGGGCAACTGTTTTACTTCAAACGGACCGACCATTGCGTAGCGACATAGGCGTTTCGTCAAAATGCTTCTTGAACGCTCGAGTAAACCCTTCGGGCGAAGAGAATCCGTAGCGCCGCGCAACTGCGTCCACGCGATGCCCCTTGATGATATCCTGTCGAGCTAGGTTCAGTCGCCATCGACGAAGGTACTTGGCGGGCGGCTCGCCGACCTCTGCGAGAAACGTCTCTGCGAAACGGCTCAGGGACATGCCTGCAAGGACAGCCAGATCCTCGTTCCGCCACGCGTGACCAGGACGGTCGTGCATCGCGACAATCGCGCGACTAAGCCGTTGATCGGAGAGTCCCGCAAGCAACCCCGGTTGAGTGGAGCCCGTCTCGATCTGAGCGCGCATCATCCGCACAATCAACACCTCGCCCAGGCGGCTTAATACGGAACCCGCCCCGCATCTATGTGCTGTTAGTTCCGACAACATCATTTGCGTTAGGCCGACGCCGTCGCGATCATGAGAAAGGTCGAAATCGACGGTTTCGGGGAGCGCTGTCAAAAAGGGATTGTCCGGCCCACTCCAATCGACCCGCGCGAAAAACAGAACCGGCCCCTCTAAAGGTATGGAACCTGTTTGGCGAGGACAAAACACGGCGCGCTCGGGCGTGCCGTCCGCAGCGGCAAAAACAATTAAGTTTGTCTCGCTCTGCTTGGCGGGCGCGACCGTTAACTTGAATCTGTCAATCAGGGTCGTCAAACGGTCAAACTGTTGCATATCGTATTTCTAATCAGATTAATTGGCGTTTCGTGACCGTAAATCTTGTACTATTGGATTGCAACGTAACATCATAAAAGAATTCTCATGCTCATTCCCCGCCAGAAAACCCCCGATCTAAATCTTCCGACGCTTGATCACGGCGACTTTAACCTTTCAGACGAAAAATCCGAGCGCGGCACAGTGATTTGCTTTTACCGCGGGCTGCATTGCCCGATATGCGCGACCTATCTGACAGAGTTCCAGAAACGGGTTGCGGACTTCGAGGAGCGCGGTGTGAATACCATCGCCATCAGTTCCGACGGCGAGGAACGTGCCCGCGACATGGCCGAGAAGATCGGGGCAAACACGCTGCGATTTGCCTATGACCTGTCGCTTGAAAAAGCCCGCGAGTGGGGGCTTTATATATCGTCCTCGCGGGGCAAAACCTCTATCGGGATCGAAGAACCGGCCCTATTCTCGGAACCCGGCCTTTTCATGGTCACGCCCGAACAGACCCTGTACTACGGGTCGACCCAGACCATGCCCTTCGTAAGTCCGCATTTTTCAGAACTCGTCGGGGCGCTCGATTTTGCGATCAAGAACAGCTATCCCGCCCGGGGAGAATACACAGGCGCCGTCTGAAAGGCATTTTGGAACGGGCCTTCAGCTTTGCCGGGCGAATGCCGAGAAGGCCCGACTTGCCATGCATTGAGCGTCAAAGTGCAGCTTTGCGAAACGTTAGCGGCGTCATCCAAGTACCTTCTTCTGAGAGGCGGCGAAATTCCGGCCGTAGCTCATATAGGACGGGATGGTTTCCTGGATCGTGGCTGATTGGCTTGGGCTTAGTTCTCGTTTCGGGCGGGCGGGGTTGCCGGCCCACAGCAAGCCTTCGGTCAGCACCTGCCCCGCTTCGGTCACGGCCCCTGCCGCCAGCATCACATTGCGCTCTACCTTGGTGCCCGGTGCCACGCGGGCAGACATCCCGATCAGGCTTTGCTCCGCGATCTGGCAGCTGGACATCACCACGTTATGGCCGACGGTCACATCCGCGCCGATCTGGATATTGCCCGCATCACAAGCCATCCGAGTGTTGTCCTGAATATTGGTCCGCGCACCGATGCTGATCTTGGCATCCCTCGCATCCAGCACACACCCAAACCAAATGCTGGTGTCTTCGGCGCATTCCACCGCGCCCAAGACCTGCGCATTGGCGGCCTGAAACAGCGGCCCGTCCATAACAGCCCCCCGCGCCACGCCCTCGGCCTCCATCATCGCGGCATTTTCCGCCCGCAGCCCCGCTTGGCTGGCCGCCAGCTCGCCCGGTTCCAGCGGACGCACGGGTTTCGCGGGCGCCCCGGCATATAGATAGCCGCTGTCCAGCACGGACCGAGGGAACGCGACCGCGCCCGGGGCCATCACCACCTCGTCGCCAACGACCGAGCCGTCCAAAATCACCGCCCCCGCGCCGATCACACAATCGGACCCGACCTTGCAGGCATGGACCACCGCATCCGCGCCGACGACAACCCGGTCGCCGATATCCGTAGCATAGATTTCATGGGCGATATGAACCGTGCCAGCATTGCCCAGACTGAAATCATCCCCGATTTTCACGTAATGCCCATCGGCGCGAATGACCGTCAGATTGCCCAAAACCGCATTCACCCCCAATTCCGCGCGCCCCAACACGGCCGCATCAGGGGCCGCTGTCAGATTATCGCCAAGCTGGGGCACATAGCTGCCATAGGGAAAGTTCAAAAAGCTCATTCAAAGGCTCCGGTTTATTGGGCAGAGAAGAAGTTAGACTAAGACGCATCACCGGCTTGCCGCCGCTGCCAGGCGCGGGCAAGATGCCAGGCCGCGACGTGATGCACCACCGGCATATCGCCTGACAAGATCGCAGCCTCGATATCTTCGCCGCGCAGGTGATGTTGCGTCAGCGTTTCCAGATCCCCATCGTCCGGGGCTTGGACAGGACTGCAATCCAGCGCCACATAGTAATGCCCCCGACTGCCAACCTGATTGCCATTATCGATGAAACTGCCAAGCGGCACCAAACGCCCGACCTCGTATCCCGTTTCCTCCAAAAGCTCGCGCTTCATTGCGGTATCAGGTTCCTCGCCCTCTTCCACATGGCCCGCTGGAAAGAATGTACTGACTTGCCCCGCGCCGTGTTTATAGGATCGCAGGCTCAAGACCTCGCCACTGGGCAGAAACGGCACGCAAATCACGAAATTAGACAGCTCTACCCGGTAATAATCAGGAACGATCTGGCCGCTATCTGTCTGGACCTCTTGCTGAGTCACCGTGAAATACGGCGGCCGCGACAGCAAAACCTTGCTGGACAGAGTTTTCCACATAGCGCTTATCCATGCTCCGTTTTCGCCAATTCGAATTGGCTTTTCTACTAATTTTCCCTGTTCGGCACCGTATCGCCTTAATTCAGGGCCGGAACGGTCCTAATTGCCAAGCAGAGTGTTCGTTACACCCAAACACAAAGTTTCGGAAAACGGAAAGGCAAAGACGATGACGAGCACCATGAAAGCCCCGAAAAAAGCCAAGCCCAGCTCTCCCCGCCCGGCGCCATTCAAATTTGTGGACTGGGCCAGCATCTGATCAGGCTTTGCGCGCCCAACCTTGCACGGTATAACGCGCCTATGTCCGATGATCCGATCAGCACTATTCGCAATCTGGGCCCCGCGTCCGAAGACGCGTTCGCCCGCGCAGGCCTAATGTCCGCACAACAAGTGCGCGATCTGGGCGCCGACGAATCCTATCGCCGTTTGCTTCAAAGCGGCCAGCGCCCCCATTTCATCGGCTATTACGCCTTGGCCATGGGGCTGCAAGGCCGGCCCTGGAATGACGCTAAAGGCGACGAAAAAGCCGCCCTGCGCAAAACCTTTGATGCGATCAAAGACAGCGTCGCCTCCTCCAGCACCGGGCTCTCCGACACCGGGATAGACAAAGCCCTTGCCGATATCGGCGTGATCCCAAAGCGCTGATACGAAAAAGGCCGCACCTTGCGGCACGGCCCTTTCCAAAAACTAGTGCCAGATGGCTTAGCCAACCAGTTCCAGACCCGAGAAGAAGAAAGCGATTTCTTCTGCGGCTGTTTCTGGGGCGTCCGAACCGTGGACAGAGTTTTCGCCGATGGACAGGGCGAACTCTTTACGGATTGTGCCTTCTGCGGCTTCGGCTGGGTTGGTTGCACCCATAACTTCGCGGTTCTTCGCGATGGCGTCTTCACCTTCCAGAACCTGAACAACGATCGGCTCGGAAATCATGAACTCGCACAATTCGCCAAAGAAAGGACGCTCGGAGTGCACACCGTAGAATGTCTGCGCCTGGGCCAGGGTCATCTGGATGCGCTTGGATGCGACGATGCGCAGGCCAGCTTCTTCGAACTTGGCGGCGATTTTGCCGGTCAGGTTGCGTTTGGTGGCGTCTGGTTTGATGATAGAAAACGTACGCTGGATAGCCATAGGATGCCTCATAGCAAAAGATGAATTTCTGGGGCCGACTAACACGCAAGGATGCACTTGAAAAGCTGTTCTGGTAATCTGGAATGCGACCAATAGAACCTTCTTGTCCAACTTGGCCACAAGCCCTTTCGCCAGACCGATTGCTCTGCTAAGCGCGCGTCATGCTCAAACTCGATGATATATCCTATTCCATCGAAGGCCGTCCGCTCTTCGAAAACGCAAACGCCACAATTCCGACCGGACATAAGGTCGGATTGGTTGGCCCGAATGGCGCGGGCAAAACAACCCTGTTCCGCCTGATCCGGGGCGAGCTGACGCTGGACACCGGCGCGATCACCATTCCGTCGCGCGCGCGCATCGGCGGCGTCGCCCAAGAAGTGCCCGCCTCTGCAACCTCTCTGCTGGACACGGTACTGGAAGCGGACACAGAACGGGCCGAGCTGTTGGCCGAATCTGAAACCGCCACAGACCCCGGCCGCATTTCCGACATTCAAACCCGCCTCAGCGATATTGATGCCTGGAGCGCCGAGGCCCGCGCCGCATCCATCCTGACGGGCCTTGGCTTTCCGTCCCATCAACACAGCATGCCATGTTCCGATTTCTCGGGCGGCTGGCGCATGCGAGTGGCTTTGGCGGGGGTTCTGTTTGCCCAGCCGGAAATGCTGCTGCTGGATGAGCCGACCAACTATCTGGACCTTGAAGGCGCGCTGTGGCTGGAAGCCTATCTGCAGCGCTACCCCCACACTGTCTTGGTAATCTCTCATGACCGGGGCCTGTTGAACCGTGCCGTGGGCGCGATCTTGCATCTGGACGAACGCAAGCTGACCCTGTGGCAAGGCCCTTACGACCAATTCGCCCGCCAGCGTGCCGAACAGCGTGCCGTGCAAATGGCCGCCGCGAAAAAACAAGACCTGCGCCGCGCCCATTTGCAAAGTTTCGTCGACCGCTTCAAAGCCAAGGCATCGAAAGCGAAACAAGCCCAGTCCCGCGTGAAAATGCTGGAAAAGATGACGCCGATTTCCGCGCCGGAAGAAGCCGCAAAGCGCGTGTTCAGTTTTCCCAACCCAGAAACTCTGTCCCCGCCGATCATCGCCACCGATGACGCCGCCGTCGGCTATGGCGGCCCGCCCATCCTGCGCCGCCTTGGCCTGCGCATCGACCAGGACGACCGTATCGCCCTACTGGGCCGCAACGGCGAAGGAAAATCCACTCTTTCCAAGCTGTTGGCGGACAAACTTAAGACATGCGAAGGCACAATTGCGCGGTCCAACAAGCTGCGCATCGGCTATTTCGCCCAGCACCAGATGGACGAACTGCACGCCGACGAAACCCCGCTGCAGCATATCCAACGCGAACGCCCAACCGAATCCCCCGCCCGTCTGCGTGCCCGTCTGGCCGGGTTCGGCCTTGGCGCGGATCAGGCCGAAACCCTGTGCGCCAAACTGTCAGGCGGCCAAAAGGCCCGCTTGTCTTTGCTGCTGGCCACGTTGGATGCGCCCCATCTGCTGATCTTGGACGAGCCAACCAACCACCTGGATATCCAATCCCGCGAAGCCCTGGTCGAAGCCTTGACCGCGTATGGCGGCGCGGTCGTGTTGGTCAGCCACGACATGCACCTTCTTAGCATGGTCGCCGACCGCCTTTGGCTGGTCAAAGACGGCGCGGTCAAACCCTATGAGGACGATCTGGAGGCCTACCGCAAGCTGCTGCTCAGCGGTGAAAAAGAGGCCCGGAAAGCGCAAAAGCCCGAAAAGCCGAAACCCAAAGTCGAACGCGCCGGCAAGGAAGAGCTGCAAGCCCTGCGCGCAGAGCTGCGCAAATGCGAAGCCCGGGTCGACAAGATCGAGGATATGCGTGCTAAACTGGCCGTCAAGCTGGCCGACCCTGCTTTGTATGAAGATACCAAAGCAGGTGAGCTGGCGACCTGGAACAAGAAATACGCCGAGGTGATGGACGGCCTGGCCCGCGCTGAACAGCTGTGGGAAGCCGCTCAAAGCAAGCTCGACCAAGCACAGGCCCGAGGATAATGGACCCGACCCTTCTGATCACCGCTTTTGTGACCCTGTTTGTCATCATCGACCCGGTCGGTCTTGCACCTTTGTTCGCAGCATTGACCCAAGGCATGGAAAGCACCCACCGCCGCAAGATCGGCATTCGGGCCGTTTTCGTCGGCTTTTGCCTGCTGACCCTGTTTGGCCTGGCCGGTCAAAGCGTTCTGGATTTCGTCGGCATCTCTATGCCCGCCTTCCAGATCGCAGGTGGTTTGCTGTTGTTCCTGACCGCCTTGGAAATGCTATTCGAACGCCGGACCGAACGGCGCGAAGAAAAGGTCGAAGACCTGCCTGATCCTTCTGTCTTTCCCCTGGCCACGCCGCTGATTGCCGGGCCCGGCGCATTGGCCACTATGATTCTGCTGACCAACCAGCCCGGTTCTGACTGGGTCTTTGTTCTGGCGATTCATGGGGTTATGGCCGCCGTTCTGGGCGTTGTGCTGATCTTGTTTCTGGGCGCGGGCCTGATGGAACGCGCTGTCGGTCAAACCGGGATCAATGTGATCTCGCGCTTGCTGGGCATGCTGCTGGCCGCCCTTTCAGTACAATTTGTTTTGAACGGTCTTCGCGACCTTGGCCTGCTTGCCATCTAGCATTTCGCGCTCAATCCCCTACCTAACTGTTAACGCAAAGTTAGCAGGCGCCGCCAAAAGGGGACCCCATGACCGATGATCATATGATCCGTGCCGCCGTTCTTGGCTTCGCCGCGGTCTTTATGGCCTGGTATCTGATTGTGCAAAATCGCGGTGCGCTGGCCACCCTGTTTCGCCACGCGGCCATGTGGGTTCTAATCTTTGGCACCATCGTGGTGGGCTTTTCGCTATGGACCGACACCAGCTTTGGCACCATTCCGCGTCAGGCGACTTTCGCCTCTGATGGCCGGATCGAGATCCCCCGTGGCATCGACGGCCACTACCACGCAACCTTGGACATCAACGGCGTGCCTGTGCCCTTCGTTGTGGATACCGGGGCATCAGATGTAGTGCTTAGCCGCCAAGACGCGCAGCGCATCGGCATTGATCTGGACAACATGGTCTTCACCGGCATCGCCAACACCGCCAACGGCCAAGTCAAAACCGCCAAAGTCCGCCTGGAACAGGTCGAGCTTGGCGATATCCGAGACACCTACGTGCCCGCCGTGGTCAATAATGGCGAAATGCGCGGATCGCTACTGGGGATGAGCTATCTGAACCGTTTTGATCATATAGAGATCACAGACGGCAAGCTGGTCCTGACCCGCTAACTGTCAAAAAGACTAAGTATCAAAAACTTACGCCTCGGCCTTCATCTGCCAGGGTCCGTCTTGTTGGCTCCAATACTGGGCACTGCATCCAGCTTGGGTCAGGGCCTTCCATTGGTCACGGGCGGTCTGCACCGCCTGTGGGTTGTCGCCGTCAAACAAGATCATGGTCCTTGTGCTGGCGGTGACCTCGGGGGCTGTTACCTCTGCCCCTTCGACGCTAACCAAGGCGTCCCGGGTAAACGAGGCGGACGGGCTGATCAGGATCGGGTGGAAGGCGTCGGCCGTCCCGTCCCGGCCATGGGGCAGAAAGCTGTCGGCTGAATAGGTCCACAGAAAATCATCCAGCCAAACCGCCCGGTCCTCGGACGGGGCGCGCACCAGCACTTGCCAGCCCGCGCCCAATGATTTGCCCAGCAGAACGGGCAGCGTTTCCCCCAAAGGCGTTCGGGTCATATGGTAGAAAAACGCAGCCCCCATAAGGATTTACCCTTCGTAGTTGTCGCGGATCATCCGGTCCAGCGCCCGCACGCCCCAGCCCGTCGCCCCCGCTGGCGCGTAAGAGGTCTCGGCCGCAACCGACGCCACACCCGCGATATCCAGATGGGCCCAAGGGGTCTCGTCCTTGACAAACCGCTGCAAGAACTGCGCCGCGGTGATAGAACCGCCCGCCCGGCCGCCGATATTCTTCATATCGGCAATCCGCGATTTCAACAGCTTGTCATAGCCCGGCCCCATGGGCATCCGCCACGCGCCTTCATCCTCGGCCGCCGCAGCCGTCAGAAACTGGCCCGACAGATCGTCCGAATTGGAAAACACACCGGCGTTTTCATGGCCCAAGCCAATGATAATCGCCCCGGTCAGGGTCGCCAGATTGATCATGCCACTGGGCTTGAACCGTTCCTGCGCATACCACAGCACATCGGCCAGAACCAAACGGCCCTCGGCATCGGTGTTGATCACCTCGACCGTGTCGCCCTTCATGGACCGGATCACATCGCCGGGACGGGTCGCATTGCCGTCGGGCATGTTTTCAACCAGTCCAACCAGCCCAACCACATTGGCCTTGGCCCCCCGGGTCGCAAGCGCCTTCATCACGCCCGACACAACGCCCGCGCCGCCCATATCCATGGTCATATCTTCCATGCCCGCCGCCGGCTTGATCGAGATCCCGCCCGTGTCAAACACGACACCGTTACCGACCAGCGCAAACGGGGCCTCGTCCCCGCCGCCCTGCCATTCCATCACCACAACCTTCGACGGGCTGCGCGAGCCTTGTCCAACGCAAAGCAGGGTCCGCATGCCCAGCTCTTCCAGCTCAGCCTCTTCCAGAACCTGAACCTTGACGCCCAGATCAGACAGCGCCACCAAACGGTCGGCAAATTCTGTGGTGGTCAGGATATTGGCAGGCTCATTCGTCAGATCGCGGGTAAACGCGACCCCTTCGGCAAC
>SPJP01000202.1 GCA_006844665.1 Paracoccaceae bacterium | reverse complement strand
GGTCATGCTTGCGTCGATTGAATGAGAGACAGCTATGACCAAGAAAGCGCTTTTTCCAGCCGGTTCTGAGAGCCAAGCAAGACAGATCAAGGTTTCACCCGGCATCATGTCTGGTGACAACGTCTTTCTAACGGGCGTCACCGGAAGCCGTCCTGACGGGTCGATGCCCGACCAAGCAGAAGATCAATTTAGGTCAGCGTTTGAAAAAATCGGATTGGTGTTGGCTGAGGCAGGTCTGTCGCATAATGCAATTGTCGAGATGACGACATACCACGTCGGGATTCACGATCATTTTGACCTGTTCAGCGAAATTCGATGTGAATACGTGTCTGAGCCTTTTCCAGCTTGGACAGCCGTCGAGGTCGCTGCTCTGAGGCGACCAGGCGCAATCGTTGAAATTCGGGTGGTAGCAAGCTGTGCTTAGCTGACGTTCAGATGATATGAGTGAACGGCAGAAAGGTCCCGCACAGCCGACCCTAACGCTCCCTTGTGTCGTGACCTACACTACCCGCCAAACGACCTGACAAAAAGCGTCCGATGTCGGCTTCGAGCCCAACTACCGCAACTTCACCGTTTGAGGAAAAGTGATAATATGGGTTTAACTTATGTATTGAGAACTTGAAATCCGACACGGTGGCAAGCATGTTTACCAACAAGATGTTTGAACATTCCTTAATATGACAGTTTTGAAGCCGGGTCCGGTGCCGATACTTCTGGGTGTGATCATGATGATAACACTGACTCTTATCGTTGCGTTGGTAGGAATTGCCATCGCATCCGCACTGATCCCCGGCGATACCTCCAAAGAGGGAAGATTGGGTCTGATCTTGCTTTTGCCAGTGCTTTGGCTTTGGAAGCGATTTTTGAGATGGTGCGGGATGAAGTTCGTGTAGTTGCAGAAGTGAGGTCAGCTTTGTCCCGCACACCCGACCTCCCCAAACCCCATCTAGCAACGCCCCTCCGCCTGTGGCATGTCTGACCTCAGTTTAACCAAGGGGTCTGGTATGAAGTTGCGGGGTATTCGGCGTAGCCGGAATGTTGTGGATCAGCGTGGGCAGTCTGGGGCTCGGCGTGGGGGGGGGCTCAAGGTCGGTGGCTTTGGCGTTCTGGTCATTCTTCTGCTTGGCTACTTCCTGGGCGTCGATGTCACGCCGCTTTTGCAAGGCTCAAGCGCCCCGCAGCAGACCCAGCAGCGCGCCACCACCCCGTCGGAAGACCGCGCCGCTGATTTTGCCTCTCGCGTTCTGACCACGACCGAAAACGTCTGGACCCAGGTCTTTCCTGATCAGCTGGGCCAGACCTACCAGCCGCCCCAGCTTGTGTTGTTCTCAGGCTCCGTCAACAGCGCTTGCGGTGGGGCCAGCGCCAGTTCGGGCCCGTTCTACTGCCCGGCCGACAAGCGCGCCTATCTGGACACCGCCTTTTTCGCAGTGATGGAACAACGCTTAGGCGCGTCGGGCGATTTCGCCGCCGCCTATGTCATCGGTCACGAGGTCGCCCATCACGTCCAGAACCAGTTGGGTATTCTGGGCCAAGCCAACGCGATCCGGGCCCAAAGCTCGCAGACCGACAGCAACGCGATTTCCGTCCGGGTAGAGCTGCAGGCCGATTGCCTGTCCGGCGTCTGGGCGTCCTTTGTCCAGGACCTGTTGGAACCCGGTGATCTGGAAGAGGCGCTGAACGCCGCCCGCAAGATTGGCGATGATTACCTGCAATCCCAAGCCGGGCGCAGGCCGAACCCCCATAGCTTCACCCACGGCACCAGTGCCCAGCGGCAACGCTGGTTCACCAAGGGTTACCAAGCCCAAGACGTGCAGGTGTGCGATACGTTTGGCGCGACCCGGCTTTAAGTCCCGCGCTTGCGGCGGCCGCGGGCTTGGCCGATCTCGATCTGCTTTTGGCGGGCTTTGTCCTTGGCGCGGGCCTCGGCCAGGGTGGCGGTGTTATGGGCCTCCTCCAGCATCAGCTTTTTCCACCTTGCGTAGCGTTCGGGCTCGATGGACCCGTCTTTCAGACCCGCCTGCAAGGCACAGCCCGGCTCAGACTCGTGGGCGCAGTCGGAAAATTTGCACTGGGTGACCAGATCGGCCAGATCGGCGAAAACGGCGTCGATCCCGTCTGCGGCCTCGCTTAACGGCACGGCGCGCATGCCTGGGGTGTCGATCAGCCAGCCGCCATGCAAGGTCCGCAGCATCTGGCGAGAGGTGCTGGTATGGCGCCCCTTGGCGTCGTCTTCGCGGATCGCCCCGGTGGCCAGGCTCTGCCCGGTCAGCCCGTTGGTCAGGGTGGTTTTGCCCACACCGCTGGACCCCATCAGCGCCAGCGACTGCCCGTCGCCGCACCAGGGGGCAAGGCGGGCCACCTCGGCCACGTCGCGGGCATCTAAGGTGATGCAGGACACGATGGGCGAAATCGCTTCGGCCTGTTTGCGCAATGCGTCGGGGTCATCCACCTGATCGGCGCGGGTCAGGATCACCAAAGGCAGGCAATCGGCGCTGGCGGCCATGGCCACATAGCGTTCCAGCCGCGCCACGTTGAAATCAGCGTTGCACGCCGTCACTATTCCCAGCGTGTCCACATTGGCGGCCATCAATTGCGACCGCGCCTCGGGGCCAGAGGCCCGGCGTTGCAGAATGCTGCGCGGCTCTAGCCGGTGCACCGCGATATCCCCGTCGCTTAAAACCCAATCGCCCACGGCATAGTCGCCTGTGCTGACATCACTGGGCGGCTTCAGCCGCGCGCTGCCATCCGGCCCCAGGGCGATCAAGGCGCTGCGGGTCACACTGGTCAGTCGCATAGGATGCAGGGCAGGGTCGTCTTGCTGATCTTGGAAATAGGGGCTCCAGCCTAGATCGGCGAGGGTCAGGGTCACGCGAGGGATCCTTTAGACACTGGGCCATGGTCTGGCTGGGCAATGGTCTGGCTGGGCCAAATCCGCAAATCGGCCCGACCGCAACAGGCGGACCAATAAGGTGAGAGATTGACAACGACCCAAGCGGGTATCGTTACGGCTGCTTCCTTCCGGATCTGACCGGGTTGGCGACGTGCTTGCCCGCGCCAACCTCTCGGGGCTGCATATAGCTGCCCGTTGGGCCTTTCGCAAGGGGCGGCCGCGTGGCACAAGATCCCCAAGCACGAAGGGGAATGCCATGGAAGACCTGATCACATTCGGCAGCTCGGATCTGGACCGGGGCGGCGCCATACGCAACGACCCCGAACAGATCGCGC
Source organism: Paracoccaceae bacterium (assembly GCA_006844665.1). Lineage (GTDB taxonomy): Bacteria > Pseudomonadota > Alphaproteobacteria > Rhodobacterales > Rhodobacteraceae > Dinoroseobacter. The sequence continues at coordinate 16,049 of SPJP01000202.1, read as the reverse complement.
AGCTTTTGGCGTCGGGTAGCGCCGGGGTGCTGGCGGTCTGGCGCGGCAAGCTTCTGATCAACGACGGCGCGTTGGTTTGGCTTCCTGCGGTACACCCGATCTGGGCCGATGCCGCCGAAGTGCCAGTGTTTCTGGGCCATGACACAGACGGCCCCCGGTTCGCGCGGGATATTTCCAGCTGGGAGCCGCCGCAAGAAGACCCCGAATCAGGCGGTATGTTCGATGACAGCCGTCAGTATCACCCAGACGCCCCGGAATTCGCCGCATTCCAGGACAGCCGCCCGGTCATGACCCAGCTGTCGCGGCGTGATGGCGAGCTGGCGGCAACCGCCCGTTCGGTGCTGCAATGGCATGGCAACCACCGGTTCTGCGCCAATTGCGGGGCCGAAACTCAGATCACATCTGGCGGGTGGCAGCGCAAATGTTCGTCTTGTTCGCGCCAACACTTCCCGCGCACGGACCCGGTAGTTATCATGCTGATTACAAACGGAAATTCTGTTCTTTTGGGTCGCTCGCCTGCCTGGCCCGAAGGGTTCTATTCCCTGCTGGCAGGGTTCATCGAGCCCGGCGAAACGGTCGAGGCCGCCGTCCGCCGCGAGGTGTTTGAAGAAGCAGGCGTTCGCGTGGGCAAGGTGCGCTATGTGGCCAGCCAGCCCTGGCCCTATCCGTCTTCCCTGATGATGGGTTGCCGGGGCGAGGCGACGACGACCGAGATCAACATCGACCCGGTCGAAATCGCCGATGCCCGCTGGGTCAGCCGCGAAGACATGGCCCAGATTTTCGCGGGCGATCACCCCGAAATCACCAAGCCCCGCCACGGCGCGATCGCCTATTCCCTGATCGAGGCTTGGCTGTCAGACCGCATGCCCGCAATCACTTAGGCCCACAATAACCTAAGTACGGGTACGGTCCGCGGGATAGACGCCCAGGATCTGCAGCTCCGAGGTGAAGAACGCCAGCTCGTCCAGGGCATGGGCCACGTTCTCGTCCTCGGGATGACCGACGATATCGGCGTAAAACTGGGTCGCGGTAAAGGATCCGCCGACCATATAGCTTTCCAGCTTGGTCATGTTCACACCATTGGTCGCGAATCCGCCCATGGCCTTGTACAGCGCCGCCGGGATGTTGCGGACCTGGAACACAAAGCTGGTGATCATGCCCTTGTCGCCGCGCCGAGTTGTGTCGCCTTCTTTTGACATGATCAGGAACCGGGTCGTGTTGTTGTCGGTTTCCTCGATATGCCGCGCCAGAACGTTCAACCCATAGATATCGGCGGCCAATTCGCTTGCCAATGCCGCCACGTTCGCCTCGCCCCTCTGGGCAATTTCGCGCGCCGCCCGGGCGTTATCCGAACTGACGCGGCCCTGAATATTGTGGTCGCGAAGAAATGTCGCGCATTGGGGCAGCAGGACCAGATGGGAATGGGCTTCGGTCACATCTTCCAGCTTGGCGCCAGGGACCCCCAGCAGGTTGACATGAACCCGCACGAAGACCTCGTCGATGATCCGCAAACCGCTCTCGGGCAGCAGGCGGTGGATGTCCGCAACCCGGCCATAAGTGGTGTTTTCCACTGGAAGCATGCCCAAATCCGCCTGGCCAGAGGTCACAGCCTGGAACACATCCTCAAAGCTCGAACAGGGCAGGGCCTCGTGATCGGGGCGCGCAGTGTGGCAGGCCTGGTGCGAATAGGCGCCCAGCTCTCCTTGAAATGCGATTTTCTGTGTCATCGTGGTCTCCTTCGCGTTTCCCGGCACCAAGTGCAGGGTTGGGCGTTTCGTCGCGGCTTCTAAACCTTGCCAGCGACCAGTGGAAGCGCATATATCCCGGCAAATCCCTTTCAAGGCGAGACTACTATGTTCGACACGATGACCATGACAAAAACTGTGGGTGCGTTTTGTGGCGCTCTCTTGATCTTTCTTCTGGGCGGCTGGGCTGCCGAAACGATCTACCACGGAGCAGGCGGTCATGGCGACCATGCCGAGCAAGCCTACACCATCGACACCGGTGAAGAAGATCACGGCGAAGAAGAGGTCATGGAAGTGCCCTTCGCAGAAGTCTACGCCACAGCAAGCGCATCCGCGGGCGAGCGTCTGTGGCGCCAGTGCGGCACCTGCCACAAGCTGGAAGACGGCTCCAACGGCACCGGCCCTTACCTGCACCATGTTGTCGGTCGCGACAAAGGCACCGCGGTTGGCTATGCCTATTCCGACGTGCTGGCCACAATGGACGGCGACTGGACACCGGAAAACCTGAACGGCTTCTTGGAAAGCCCACGGAACTACGCACCGGGCACCAAAATGACCTATCGCGGCATGCCTGATGTCGAAGATCGCGCAAACTTGATTGCGTATCTGGCGACAATAACTAACTAATTCAGGCACTTTTGCCTCTTAAAGCCGCCTCATTCGAGGCGGCTTTTTGTTTTTTCTACACGAAACCCTAATTCCCCGTGAACAGGGGACGATTGTGCTTGAAACTACACAGCTCCGTTTCCTACCCTGTGAAGACAAGTTTTCGCATTCAGGAGGCAAGAGCCCGTATGACCAACCGAACCGTCGAAACTCAGGCACGTGCAGTTGAACATCCCGGCGCGCGGGTCAGACAAACCGCGCTGGCCCTTGGGTTTGGCATCCTGGCCTTGGCCGCGTTTACAGCCACCGCAAAAGCGGAAGAGCTGATCGTGACCCACGGCGTATCGACATTCGGCGATCTGAAATACGGGCCAGATTTTGAACATCTGGATTACGTTAACCCCGATGCGCCCAAGGGTGGCGAGATTTCGTTTTCCTGGTCCACCGGCTCTTTCAACAGCGTCCATCCCTACAGCCTGAAAGGCGACCCGGCGATTCTGTCCTCGGTGTTCTTCGAATCGATGCTGGAAGGCACCTCGGATGAAATCGGGTCTGCCTACGGTCTGCTGGCCGAAACCATTTCCTACCCCGAAGACAAATCCTACGTGATCTTTACGATCCGCCCAGAAGCACGCTTTTCTGACGGAACCCCCCTGACGGCCGACGACGCCCTGTTTTCCTACGAAATCCTGCGCGACGAAGGCCTGCCGTCTTTTGTGGCCAATATCGGCAAGACCCTCGCCGGTGCCACAGTGATCGATGACCACACGATCCGCTTTGATTTCAACCCCGACGCCCCCCTGCGCGGCCGTATCCAATCCGCAGGCGGCCTGCCGGTCATGTCCCGCGCCAGCCACGAAGCCTCGGGGCTCGCATTTGAAGACAGCCGCCTGACCCCGCTGATCGGTTCGGGCCCCTATGTTCTGGGCGAGGTCGAAGTGGGCAAGCGCATCGTCTACGAACGCAACCCGGATTACTGGGCCAAAGACCTGCCTTTGATGCGCGGGCGTTCCAACTTTGACAGCATCCGCATCGAATATTACGGCGACGGCATCGCCGCGTTCGAAGGCTTCACCGCCGGCAATTACACTTTCCGCCAGGAAAGCAGCTCGGTCGCTTGGGCCAACAATTACGACTTCCCCGGTCTGGAAGCGGGCCATGTGGTGAAACGCGAACTGCCCAAGGCCACCATCACCTCGGGCCAGTCCTTCGTGATCAACACCCGCCGGGAAAAATTCCAGGACGTCCGCGTCCGCGAAGCGTTGGACCTTCTGTTCAACTTCGAATGGACCAACAAAACCCTGTTCTTCGGTCTGTATGACCAGGGCCCCAGCTTCTGGCAGAACACCGAACTTGCAGCCTCAGGCCTGCCCGAAGGTGATGAGCTTGCCCTTCTGGAACCCCTGCGCGACCAGCTGCGCCCCGAGGTCTTCAACCAGCCCGCCTATGCCCAAACCCCGTCCAACCCAGACACCGCCCGCGACCGCCGCAAGGCACGCCGCGCCTTGGGTTTACTACAAGATGCAGGCTGGGCACCGGGCGATGACGGTTTGCTGCGCAACGCAGACGGCGACAAGCTAGAGGTCGAGTTCCTGAACAGCTCGCCCCTGTTTGACCGCATCATCAACCCTTACGTCGAAAACCTGCGCTCGATCGGCGTTGATGCCCGTCTGACACGGGTCGATCCAGCCCAGCTGTCGGAACGCGAAAAGACCTATGATTTCGACATCATCACCGACCATTTCCCTATGGGTTACGAACCCGGCTCTAGCCTGCGCCAGTATTTCGGGTCCGAGTCATCCGACAGCTCGGCCTTTAACCCTGCGGGCGTCTCGGACCCTGCCGTGGACGCGCTGGTCGAAAACGTGATCCGGGCGGAAACCAAGCCCGAAATGATCACCGCCGTCCACGCCTTGGACCGGGTTCTGCGCTGGGAACGCTTCCGCGTGCCGCAATGGTATAACGGCAATCACTGGGTCGCTTATTACGACATGTTCGAGCACCCCGAAGAACTGCCCCCATTTGGCCTTGGCTTCCTGGATTTCTGGTGGCTCAACGCGGATAAAGAGGCCGCATTGAAGGCCGCGGGCGCCCTGTAAACCGCCATGGGCCCCTATATCCTCAGACGTCTCGCCCTGATCATTCCTACTTTGATCGGTATCATGGTGATCAACTTCTCGCTGGTGCAATTCGTGCCCGGCGGGCCGATTGAACAGATCCTTGCCCAGCTGGAAGGGGAAGGGGACGTGTTCGCCAGTATCAATGGCGGCGGGGGCGATAGCGGCCCGGTCGCAGATATCGGCGGGGCAGAAGACAGCTATCTAGGGGCCCGCGGCCTGCCGCCTGATTTTATCGAGGATCTGGAAAAACAGTTCGGCTTTGACAAGCCGCCGCTGGAACGTTTCCTGAATATGATGTGGGATTACATGCGGCTCGATTTCGGCGAAAGCTATTTCCGGTCGATCAGCGTGATCGATCTGGTGATCGAAAAGCTGCCCGTGTCCATCACCCTTGGCCTGTGGTCCACCATTCTGGCCTATGTCATCTCGATCCCCTTGGGCATCCGCAAAGCCGTTAAGGATGGCAGCAGCTTTGATACGTGGACCTCGGGCCTGATCATCGTCGGCTATGCCATCCCGGGCTTTCTATTCGCCATCGTGTTGCTGGTGGTCTTTGCAGGCGGGTCCTACTATCAGGTCTTCCCACTACGCGGCCTGACATCGGATAATTTCGAAGACCTCAGCCTGCTTGGCAAAGTGGCCGATTACTTCTGGCACATCACCCTGCCGGTTCTGGCCTCGACCATCTCGGCATTTGCGACCCTGACCTTGCTGACCAAGAACAGCTTTCTGGACGAAATCAAAAAGCAGTACGTCATGACAGCCAAGGCAAAGGGCCTGTCAGAATCCCGGGTGCTGTACGGCCACGTGTTCCGCAACGCGATGCTGATCGTGATCGCGGGCTTCCCGGCTGTGTTCGTTTCGGTGTTCTTCGGCGGCTCGCTGATTATTGAAACGATCTTCAGCCTCGACGGTCTGGGCCGCCTAGGGTTCGAAGCCGCCGTCAGCCGCGATTACCCGGTGATCTTTGGCACCCTGTTCGTCTTCGGTCTGATGGGCCTGCTGATGGGGCTGGTGTCGGACCTGATGTATATCTGGATCGACCCCCGGATCGACTTTGAAACGCGGGAGACGTGATAAATGACGCATCCTGACACCGAAAATGACGTCGGAAAAAATACCGACGTTTTACCGACGCAAAACCGACGCGATACAGACAGCCAAAACAAGGCCCCAAAACTGCGCCGCAGCCGCCTGTCGCCGCTGAACCAACGCCGCCTGCGCAACTTCCGCGCCAACCGCCGCGCCCTATGGTCGTTCTGGATTTTCAGCGTTCTGTTCGGCATCAGCCTGTTCGCCGAATTCATTGCAAATGACCAGCCTCTGGTGGTGCAATATAACGGCTCGTATTACACACCAATCTTCAACTTTTACCCGGAAACCGAGTTCGGAGGCGACTTTCAAACCGAAGCCGTCTACCGCGATGTCGAGGTCCAATGCCTGATCATTTCCGGCGGCGCCGAGGCCTGCTGGGACGACCCCGAAGCAACGATAGAACAGGCCAGCACCGGCACACTGGATGGCCAAGAAATAAAGCCCGGCTGGCTGCTTTGGCCCCCTATCCCCTACAGCTATAACACCGTCAACGATCTGGGCGGCCCGGCCCCTTCTGCCCCTGATTCAGACCACCTGCTGGGCACCGATGACACCGCCCGCGATGTGATGGCACGGGTGATCTACGGGTTCCGATTGTCGGTTCTGTTTGCGCTGGTGGTCACGGCTCTGACCTCGATCATCGGGATCGCGGCAGGGGCCATTCAGGGCTATTTCGGCGGCATAACTGACCTTATTTTTCAACGGGTTATTGAACTTTGGGGCTCTACTCCGTCGCTTTACGTGATCATCATTGTGGCCGCCATATTCCAGATGAATTTCTGGTTGCTGGTGTTCTTGATGGTGCTGTTTGGCTGGACCGGATTGGTCGGCGTCGTGCGGGCCGAATTCCTGCGCGCCCGTAATTTTGAGTATGTCCGTGCCGCCCGCGCTTTGGGCGTATCGAACGGCACAATCATGTTCCGCCATGTGCTGCCCAACGCCATGGTCGCAACGGTCACCATGCTGCCCTTCATCATCACCGGTACCATCGGATCTTTGGCCGCTCTGGACTTTTTGGGCTTTGGCCTGCCGTCCTCCTCGCCGTCTTTGGGCGAGCTGACATTGCAGGCAAAACAGAACCTGCAAGCCCCGTGGCTCGGCTTCACCGCCTTCTTCGCCTTTGCCTTCATGCTGTCGCTGCTGGTGTTCATTTTCGAAGGCGTCCGCGACGCGTTTGATCCAAGAAAGACATTCTCATGAGCGCGCTTCTGTCGGTCCGCGACCTGAACATCCGCTTTGCCCAAGACGGGGCCGTCACCCATGCCGTCCGGGGCGTCAGCTTTGACGTCGAAAAAGGCGAAACCGTTGCTTTGGTTGGAGAATCCGGCTCCGGCAAATCCGTCACCGCCCTTAGCACCGTATCCCTTTTGCCCGACAGCGCGGACATCGATGGCTCGATCAAATACCGCGATGTGGAAATGGTCGGGGCAGATGAAGCAGGTCTGCGCAAGGTGCGCGGCAACGACATCAGTTTCATTTTTCAGGAACCGATGACCTCGCTCAACCCGCTGCATACGCTGGAAAAACAGCTGGCCGAAAGCCTTAGCCTGCACCAGGGCCTAACCGGTGCGGCCGCCCGCGCACGGATCATCGAGCTGTTGGAAAAGGTTGGCATCAACGACCCCGAAAGCCGCCTTAGCGCTTTCCCCCACCAACTGTCCGGCGGCCAGCGCCAGCGGGTCATGATCGCCATGGCCCTGGCCAACGGGCCCGACCTGCTGATCGCGGATGAGCCCACCACCGCGCTGGACGTCACCATTCAGGCGCAAATCCTGGATCTGCTTGCCGACCTGAAATCCCGCGAAGGCATGAGCCTTTTGTTTATCACCCACGATCTGTCCATCGTCCGCCGCATCGCCGACCGGGTCTGCGTGATGCAAGGTGGCGAGATCGTAGAAACCGGCCCCACGGCCGAGATTTTTGCCAATCCCCAACACCCCTACACCCGCAAGCTTTTGGGCGCCGAACCCTCGGGCACGCCGGACCCTGTGCCCGACGCCGCGGCCGAGGTGATGTCGACCGATCAACTTAAGATCTGGTTCCCGATCCAATCGGGTCTGCTGCGCAAAACCGTGGGCCATGTGAAGGCCGTGAACGCCGCTACTTTGTCTGTTCGCGCGGGCGAAACCCTTGGCATCGTTGGGGAATCCGGGTCAGGGAAAACCACTCTGGCCCTTGCGATCATGCGGCTTTTGTCATCCGAAGGCGCGATCCGGTTTGAAGGCGAGGATCTTCAGGGGCTGAGCTCCAAAAAGCTGCGGCCCTACCGGCGTCATATGCAGGTGGTGTTTCAGGACCCGTTTGGCAGCCTGTCGCCCCGCATGACTGTTGCCCAGATCATCGCCGAAGGCCTGACGGTTCACGATGTAGATCCCGGCCGCGACCCCCGCGATATGGTGGCCGAAATTTTGGTCGAGGTCGGCCTGGACCCCGCCATGATGGACCGCTACCCGCACGAGTTTTCGGGCGGCCAGCGCCAGCGGATCGCCATCGCGCGCGCCATGATCCTGCGGCCCAAGCTGGTGGTTCTGGACGAACCGACAAGCGCGCTCGACATGACCGTTCAGGTGCAAATCGTCGATCTGTTGCGTAAGCTGCAGCAGAAATACGGGCTTGCCTATCTGTTCATCAGCCACGACCTGAAAGTCGTGCGGGCCCTGTCCCATAAGGTGATGGTGATGAAACGCGGCGACGTGGTCGAGGCAGGCCTATGCCGCGACGTGTTTGAAGCGCCCAAGACAGACTACACGCGCGAACTGATGGCCGCCGCGTTTGATTTGCGGGCGGTCGGGGCCAGCTAAGGGCCCCGTTAGCCGGGTTCGACCATGTTGCAGGGGATATTGCGGGCGCTTAGGCGCTGGCAGGCAAACAGCGCCCGGTCCGCCGTCAGGCCCGAGAACACGGCCTGATAGCTGCCCTCGACCCGCTGAACCGACCGGCTTGCGGTCTCTAGCGTGTTCATTTCCTTCATCGCTACTTTCAACAAAGCCCGCTCGGCCATGTATTGTGACGTGAACCCAGGCACACGCACCGCCCATTCGGCCGGGCCTGAACTGGACATCCGCGTTATGATCCGGGGCTCTGGTTCTTCCAGCGCTGTCACGTGGTACATCGACACAGGCTCTGCCGGCTGCTCTGGTTGGGCTAGGGCGGTTTGCAAAGTGGCTTCTGTGGTTTCGGCCGAGGTAAAGATCGGCGCGCTTGGTTCTGGATCGCCAGCAGCCAATTCGGTTTCCAAGGGCTCTTCTTGGTCGCCATCGAGGCCCCGGTCAATCGCGGCTTCCGGCTCGGGTTCGGGTTCAGGCAGGGCCGCGGCCGTGTTGACCACTTCGTTGATCTTGTCTTGCAGCTCGGCTGCTTCCGTTTCGGCAATGGCTTCGGCCACGGCGTCCTCGACCCCGTTTCTCAAAGCCACTAGAACGCCTTCGTCAGGCTGGCGCACAGGGCGCGGTGCCGGGCGCAGGCTGCGGGTGACAGCCCCGATTTCACGCTGTGGTCTGCTGGAGCCAGAGCCGCCATAGACCGGCAGGACAGGGCGGCGCACGGTGGCGTGGCTAGGGGCACGGGCAAAGCCCATATCCAACAGCTCGGCCACACGGGCGTTGCGGGTGGCACCCGAACGACCGCCAAAAACAGTGGCAATGATGCGTTCTTCCCCCCGCTGGGCCGAGGCGACAAGGTTAAAGCCCGCCGCGTTGGTATAGCCGGTCTTGATGCCGTCCGCACCGCGATAAGCCGCCAGCAAACGGCGGTTGGTATTGGACACCTGCCGCAGGCCCGCATTGGTCGAACGGCGGCTGAAGATGTTGTAATATTGGGGATAATCGTAGAACAGGCGACGCCCCATTACGGTCATATCCCGCGCGGTGCTTAGATGGCCGCTGGTAGTCAGACCGTGGGCGTTTTTGAACGTCGTGCGGGTCATGCCCAGGGCTTGGGCCGTGCGGGTCATCCGACGTGCAAAGGCGGCCTCAGAGCCTTCGATCGCTTCGCCAATTGCCGTGGCGGCGTCATTAGCAGATTTGACGGCAGCAGCCCGGATCAGATAGCGCAGCTCGATCCGCTGACCGGACCGCAGGCCCAATCGGGACGGCTGTTCAGACGCCGCATTCTGCGAGATCCGCACCTTGGTGTCCAAAGTGATCTCGCCCATACGGATGGCTTCGAACGCAATATAAAGCGTCATCATTTTGGTCAAAGATGCGGGGTGTAGTCGTGTGTCGGCATTGCGGGAATGCAAAACTTCGCCCGTTCGGGCATCCATGACCATGGCGGCATAAGGGGCCGCGTGGGAAACACTCGCTAAACACAACCACACACACAGGGCAGAAAATGCTGCCCGTACTTGTCGTGACATTCTAAAATTCCGTTCGATTCTGCCTCTTGGGGATCGTTATTCGCCCCCTAATGTTCGATTTGTGTAACACGGCGCGGCGCTTTTGGGAACGGAAATTAAACAACTTATGCGGTAATTCGCTGAACCAGCCCGGGCAGAGCCTGTAAATCGGGCAATTCGTGGAAACGGGGTTGGGTTTTCGGGGGGTCCGCCTGCTCGTAGGTCCAAGTCACCTCGTACGGAACATGAACGCCCCAGGCCCCAGCAGTTAGCGCAGGCAGCACGTCGGATTTAAGCGAGTTTCCGACCATCATCGCCCGATCTGGGCCGTCGCCATGGCGGCCAAAGGCGTCGTGGTAAGTGGCAGGGGTTTTGTCGGACACGACCTCGACCGCGTCAAACAGCTCGCCCAGGCCGGACTGGGCCAGCTTGCGTTCTTGATCCAGCAAATCGCCCTTGGTGATCAGAACCAGTTGGTAAGCGTCTGCCAGATCTTCGATCACCGGGCGGACGCCGGGCAGCAATTCAATGGGATGGGACAGCATATCCTGACCCGTCGCGATCATATCCGCGATAACGTGGCCCGGAACCTTGTTTTCCGTGACCTCTAGGGCGGTTTCGATCATCGACAGGATAAAGCCTTTGATCCCGAAGCCATAGGTGCCCAGATTGCGGATCTCGGCCTGTAGCAGGCGGTCTTGCAGATGGTCCGGTTCTGCGAAATCTGCCAGCAATTCCCGGAACTTGGCCTGGGTCATGCGAAACAGACCTTCGTTGTGCCACAGGGTATCGTCGGCATCGAATCCCAATGTTGTTAGCGAAGCCATTCAACTTTCCTTATCTTCACAGCGATATTCTGGCCCAATATGGGCAACTCGCCCCTTTTCATAGGGGCCAAGAAGACTATATTGCGCCCATCGTGCACAACTTGACCCTTGGGATGCTCATGGCGCTGATTTCCTCTATCACACTGTCTGACGATGTGCCGGGCGGTGGCAACAGCGAAACCGATGTTATCGCCAAGCCAAAGACGAAAACCGCAAAACCGCCTTTGTATAAGGTGATGCTGTTGAACGACGACTACACGCCGATGGAATTCGTCGTGCTGGTGTTGGAACGGTTCTTTGGGCTGAATCACGGGCAGTCGGTTGAAATAATGTTGACGGTTCACAAAAAAGGGCTGGCTGTGGTGGGCGTGTTCTCGTACGAGATCGCGGAAACCAAGGTGGCTCAGGTTATGGATTTCGCCCGCCGTCACCAACATCCCCTGCAATGTACGATGGAGAAAGAGTAGCCTTTCAAGGCGCGCTCGACCCAACATGTCACAACGTTTAATGTCTGCCACCCGCGACGGCCTGCTGGTCTGGCCCGAGGGTCCGGTTCTGCTGAACCGCGTTCCGTCCGACTTCGCGCCGGAACTGCCCCTGGACCGCTGCACATTGGTGCATGGGTTCGCCCCTGAACTGGCCGCATGGTCAGGCTACGGCGTGCAAACCGCCGATGAAATCGGCACGGATTATGCCGCTAGCCTAACGGCCTTGCCCCGCGTTCGCGACCACGGGCGCGCGCTGATTGCCATGGCGATGCAGGCCACGGTTCCCGGCGGGTTGGTTCTGATCGACGGTCAAAAGACTGATGGGATCGAATCGCTGCTAAAGGTTCTGCGTCCTCATCTGGAACTAGAGGTCGTGTCCAAATCCCACGGCAAATTGCTAATCGCGCGGCGCCCCGATCAGGTGCCTGCGCCGATCGCGGCATGGGCCGGGCTGAAACCTGCCGCCCCCGAAGGCTGGCACACAGCTTTGGGCGGGTTTTCGGCCAATGCTGTGGATACTGGGTCGGAATTGCTGGCGCGCAGCCTGCCGACCCCAGCGGGCAAGGTCTGTGATCTGGGCGCAGGCTGGGGCTATCTGGCCCCCGCGATCCTGGCCCATCCCAAAGTCACCAGTCTGGATCTGGTCGAGGCGGAAAAGGCAGCGCTGGACGCGGCGCGCCTGAACGTCACCGACCCAAAGGCGCAGTTCCACTGGACCGACGCGCGCACATTCGGCCCCAAACGCAGCTTTGATATGGTGGTTATGAACCCGCCGTTTCATACCGGACGTGCCGCCGAACCGGACCTTGGCCGCGCCTTTATCGCGGCTGCTGCAGGTCTTTTGCGGCCCAAAGGGCAGCTGGTGCTGGTCGCGAATCGCCATTTGCCTTACGAGTCTGATCTTGCGCAGCGTTTTGCGCAGGTAACCCCGCTGGTCCAAGAGGCCGGATTCAAAGTGATCCATGCGCGCATCCCCACGCGCGCTGCATAAGACAAAAAGTCAGGTTCCCGATGTCTTTCTCTATTGCTGGTAAAACTGCCATTGTAACGGGTGCTGCGAACGGGGTTGGCTTGGCCATTGCCCGTCAGTTTGCAGACCAAGGCGTAAATGTAATGATGGCCGACCGCGATGAAGAGCGTTTGGCTGACGAGGTCGGACATGCCAGCGAAGACACCGGCAACATGGCCTATTTCGCGGGCGATCTGCGGGAACGGTTAACCCAAGCCAACCTGCTATCTGCCACGCTGGACAAGTTCGACACCGTCGACATTCTGGTCAACGCGTCCCGACAGGTGATGGCATCCGACCCGCTGAACCCCGATGAAGACCAAGTTCAGGACCTGCTGGACCAAAACCTGATGACGTCCCTGCGGCTTAGCCAATTGATCGCCAAGCGCATGATCAAGCAGTCGAAAGACAGCGATCAAACGGATGGGCAGGTGGGCTCTATCGTCAATATCTCGTCCATTGCTGCACGCCACACCCATCCTGATCTGTTGGGCTATTCGATTTCGAGCGCGGCGCTGGATCAGATGACGCGCTCTATGGCCGTGGCCCTTGCCGAAAACCGGATTCGCGTGAACGCCGTGGCTTTTGGATCGGTGATGAGCGCCAGTTTGAAGCAAACCCTGAAAGACAACGGTGGTGATCTGCGCAGTGAGATTTTGGGCTGTACGCCCATGGCGCGCATCGCCTCGCCGACCGAGGTTGCCGATGCGGTGCAATATCTGGCCTCCGACGGTGCGGGGTTTGTGACAGGCCAGATCATCACCATCGACGGCGGCCGCACCCTGCTGGATCCGGTCACTTTGCCCGCGCACTAGCGGCCCTTTGGCGCTTTGAAGGAAGTTTTCATGTCCGACATGTTTGATGCCGAAAAAGACCGCGCAAGCGCGTGGTTCCGCCAGCTGCGCAACGAAATCGTTGCCTCGTTCGAAGCGTTGGAAGACAGCCAGACAACCGGCCCTTTCGCCAGTTTGCCTGCCGGTCGGTTCGAGCTGACAGAAACCACCCGGTCCAGCGATGACGGATCAGACGCAGGAGGCGGATTGATGAGCGTTATGCGCGGCGGGCGTTTGTTCGAAAAAGTGGGCGTCAATATCTCGACCGTATACGGCACTTTGGGGGAACGGGCGCAGATGGCCATGGCCGCGCGCAAAGGTATTCCCGGAATGAAGGACGACCCGCGGTTTTGGGCCTCTGGCATCAGTCTGGTTGCCCATATGCGCAACCCGCACACCCCTGCGGTTCACATGAACACCCGCATGTTCTGGACGCCTCATGCGTGGTGGTTTGGTGGTGGCGCGGATTTGAACCCGTGCTTGGAAAAAGACGAAGACACCGCGTTTTTCCATGACGTGCTGAAGCAGCATTGCGACCCCCACGGCGAAGGGATCTATCCCGAATACAAGGCCTGGGCCGACACCTATTTCTACGTGCCCCACCGCAACCGCGCCCGTGGTGTCGGCGGCATTTTCTACGACGATCGCAACACCGGCGATTGGGAGGCAGACTTTGCCCTGACCCAGGATGTCGGGCGCGCGTTCCTGCCGGCCTTTGTGCCCCTGACCGAAAAGAACCGCGATCTGCCATGGTCCGACGCGGAAAAAGAGGCCCAGCTGATCCACCGGGGTCTCTATGCCGAATATAACCTGGTTTATGACCGGGGCACCAAGTTTGGCTTGGAAACCGGCCATAATGCCGATGCAGTTCTGATGTCTTTGCCGCCAGAGGCGAAGTGGACCTAGCCCGCGTTTAGGACTAACCCGCCCCGCCGCTGCGCACCGTGTCGATCATCAATTGCACGTTTTCCGGATCGGCGTCGGGGGTGATCCCGTGGCCCAGGTTAAAGATATGCGGGCCACTCGACAGGGCATCGACAATGGCACGGGTCTCGTCCACTAGGGCTCGGCCGCCGGTGACCATATGGCTGGACTTCAGGTTGCCTTGGACGCAGCCATCCACTTGCACATGTTTGGCCACCCATTCTGCAGACACTGAATTGTCGATGGCCACGCAATCGGCGCCTGTGGTCTTGGCAAAGCCCACATAGGCTTGGCCTGCTTCGCGCGGGAAGGCGATGATGGGCACGTTGGGGTGCTTGGCTTTTAGGGCGGTGATGATCTGCTTTGCGGGCTCAATCGCGTATTTGCGCAGGTCGTCGCCTTTTAGCGATCCGGCCCAGCTGTCGAACAGTTTGACCACCTCGGCCCCAGCTTGGATCTGCATATCCAGATAGGTGATCGTTGCCTCTGTCAGCCGCACCATCAGCGCATCAAACAGCGCGGGGTTTTCCGCCTTTAGTGCGTGGGCCGGGCCTTGATCCGGGGTGCCACGGCCTGCGACCATATAGGTGGCGACGGTCCAGGGGGACCCGGCGAACCCGATCAAAGTCGTCTCATCCGGCAATTCCTGGGCCAGATTGCGGACGGTTTGGTAGATGGGGGCCAGGTGGTCGTGAATGTCATCTGCACCCTTAAGCTTGGCGAAATCCGCGTCTGTTGTGATGGTCGACAGGCGCGGGCCTTCGCCGGTGACAAACCACAGATCGGCCCCGATGGCTTGGGGGACCAACAGAATATCGGCGAACAGAATGGCCGCATCAAACCCGTAACGGCGGATCGGCTGCAAGGTGACCTCGGTCGCCAATTCGGGGTTATAGCACAGCGACAGAAAATCCCCGGCTTGGGCGCGGGTGGCACGGTATTCGGGCAGGTAGCGACCGGCCTGGCGCATCATCCAGATGGGCGGTGTTGGCAGCGTCTCACCCGCAAGGCTTCGAAGGATCTTTTTTGTCGGTTTGGCCATTACGGGTCCCTTGTGCTCAATTCGCAATATCGTTCCACGAGCGCCCGCCGCGCGCAATCACATATTGTCCGGCCATGGTGTCACATATAGACAAGGCGTTATGAACACGCCCCTTCCCACCCCCGATCTTCCCTTGCGCATCGGCACGCGGGGGTCCCCGCTTGCATTGGCGCAGGCCTATGAAACCCGCGCCCGTCTGCAAGCCGCCTTTGATCTGCCCGAACAGGCGTTTGAAATCGTCGTGATCAAGGTCACTGGCGATATGATCCAGCACAAAGCGCTGAAGGATATCGGCGGCAAGGGCCTGTTCACCCGCGAGATTGAAGAAGACCTGCTGGCAGGCAAGATCGACATCGCGGTGCATTCGATGAAGGACATGCCGGTGGAACAACCGGGTGGCCTGTTGCTGAACACCTATCTGCCCCGCGAAGACGTGAGGGATGCTTTTGTCACCTTGGATGGCGGTAAGCTGGCCGATCTGCCCGAAGGGGCGGTGGTTGGGTCCAGCTCACTCCGGCGGCGGGCGCAGGTGGCGCACCGGCGGCCCGACCTGCAATTGGTCGAGTTTCGGGGCAATGTGCAGACCCGGATGAAAAAGCTGGGCGACGGGGTGGCGGCGGCCACCTTCCTGGCCATGGCCGGGCTGAACCGCCTGAACATGGCCGAGGTGCCCCGTACCGCGATAGAGGTCGACGATATGTTGCCAGCTGTCGCCCAAGGCGCGATTGGCATTGAACGGCGCGGCGATGATAGCCGTATGGCCATGATGTTGGATGCCATCCACGACACGCCCACCGGCCAGCGTTTGGCCTGTGAACGCGCGTTTCTGGCCGCCCTGGACGGATCTTGTGAAACGCCCATCGCCGGGCTGGCGGTGCTAGAGGGGGACGAGGTTTGGTTGCGCGGTGAAATTCTGCGCCCCGACGGGTCCGAGGTTCTGGCAGACGAAGGCCGCGCCCCGGTCGAGGACGGCGCGAAATTGGGGGCCGAGCTGGCAAAGCGCCTGCGCGCCCGGGCGTCTGAT
>SPJP01000018.1 GCA_006844665.1 Paracoccaceae bacterium | reverse complement strand
ATCACGCGGGTCAGCCAACAGCGCGCCACCTGTGGCGTAGACTTTATCCAGCTGTCTGGCGAGGACGCATCCGCCCTAGGGTTCAACGCCCATGGCGGGGTTGGCTGCATTTCTGTCACCGCCAATGTGGCGCCAAAGCTGTGCGCACAGTTCCAAGAGGCAACCTTGGCTGGCGATTTCGCCAAAGCGCTAGAGCTGCAAGACAAGCTGATGCCGTTGCACACGGCCATCTTCATGGAACCTGGTCTGGTGGGCGCGAAATACGGGATGAGCCTGCAGGGCAAGTGCGAAGAAGAGGTTCGCTTGCCTTTGGTCGGCTTGTCGGACGGGGTCAAAGACGCGGTCCGGGCCGGTATGGTCCATGCGGGCCTGCTTTGATCAGGTCAAACCGCGGTTTTTGACGTAGATATTTTAGGAACATGGAAGGGGGCCGTTGCGTGACAGCTGCGGCGTCCTTAGATGTGGCGCATCATGGTACAAGGTAAATCAGACCCAAATTACAAAGTGATCGCCGAAAATCGGCGAGCGCGGCGTGAATATGCGATCGAGGATGATCTGGAAGTCGGCATCATCCTTGAAGGGTCCGAGGTTAAATCCCTGCGCGAAGGCGGGTCCAACATCGCCGAAAGCTATGCCTTTGTGGACGGAGGCGAGCTGTGGTTGGTGAACGGCTATATTGCGCCATATAAACAAGCCAAGACCTTCATGCATGAAGAACGGCGGCGGCGGAAGCTGTTGGCCAGCAAGCGTGAATTGGCCAAGCTGTGGAATGCGACCAAGCGCGAAGGCATGACCCTTGTGCCGCTGGTGATGTATTTCAACCACCGGGGTTTGGTGAAGCTGAAGATCGGTGTCGCCAAGGGTAAAAAGCTGGCAGACAAGCGGGCTACGGACGCGAAACGCGACTGGAACCGCCAAAAGAGCCGTCTTTTGAAACAGCAGGGCTAAATTTCCCCTGAAAGTTTTCGCATCATTCGTGATACCCCTGTTTACGTGAACGTAAATCGGGAGGAACGATTCAATGGAAACTCTTATTATCAACCTGATCGCTGGCGCAGTCGGCGGTAACGGTGCCGCAATGTTGCTGAAGCGGTTCGACCTTGGTGTCATCGGCAACTCTATCGCGGGCATCGTTGGTGGCGGCCTTGGTGGGCAGATCCTGTCCATGGTTGGCGGCGGCGGTCTTGATGGCATCATCGGCCAGGTTTTGGGCGGCGGCGTCGGCGGCGGCGTGCTTTTGGCTGTTGTCGGTATGATCAAATCCGCCATGGCCAAATAGGCTAGATCTGGACAAAAGCGGTGTTCCGGGCGATAGGCGATACATACGTTTATCCGTCCGGAGACCGCCCAGAATGTCAGATGATCCGAAAACACTTGTGTCGACCGAATGGTTAGCGGCTCATATCAACGATCCTGACCTTCGGGTGTTGGATGCGTCCTGGTATTTGCCGGACATGAAGCGCGACGCAAAGGCGGAATATGGCGCGGCACACATCCCCGGCGCGCGCTTTTTCGACATGGATGATATCAGCGATAGCCGCTCGGCCTTGCCGCACACCGCCCCCCCTGTTGAAAAATTCATGAGCCGCATGCGCTCGCTTGGGGTGGGCGATGGGCACCAAGTCGTTGTCTATGACGGCGCGGGCATTTTTTCGGCCGCGCGGGTCTGGTGGCTGTTCAAGCTGATGGGCAAGTTTGACGTGGCCGTGCTGGATGGCGGTTTGCCGAAATGGCAGGCTGAAGGACGCAGTGTCGAAGACATGGCCCCGATTTTGAAAGATCGGCACATGACTGCACGGCGCCAATCAAACCTGATCAAAGATGTAACCCAAGTTGCTGCGGCCTCGAAATTGGGTCTGCCGGTGATTGTGGACGCGCGCGGCGCCGCTCGGTTCCGTGGCGATCAGCCCGAACCACGCGAAGGGCTGCGGTCTGGTCATATCCCCGGATCTTTGAACGTGCCGTTTCCCACCTTGTTGACCGAGGCGGGCACCATGAAACCCGCCGACGAATTACGCGCTGTTTTTCAGCAGGCCGGGGTGGATCTGACCAAACCGATCATTACCAGTTGCGGGTCTGGCGTGACAGCGGCAATTATTAACCTGGCCCTAGAGCGGTTAGGGCATGTAGATCACGCTTTGTACGATGGCTCCTGGGCCGAGTGGGGGCAGTTCGCCTCGCTCGCGGCGGAGAAAGGATAAAGAATGCTGAACGCGCTTCCCATTCGGGACCCCGATCCGATTATTCGTTTGATGCAGATTTATCAGGCGGACACGCGGGCCAATAAAATTGACCTTGGCGTGGGTGTTTACCGCGATGCGTTTGGAACGACCCCGATTTTTCGCACTGTAAAAGCGGCGGAAGAGCTGATTTTGGCCACCCAGGAAACCAAATCCTATGTGGGGCTTGGGGGCGATCCGGCCTTTCATGCCGCAACACGGGATCTGGTGTTTGGCAGCTCGGTCGATGCGGAACGGATCGCAGCCGTCGCGGTGCCCGGGGGCAGCTCTGCTATTCGGCAGTTGTTGGATCTTGCGCGCATGGCCAGCCCTATGGGGCGTATCTGGATCAGTGATCCCAGCTGGCCCAACCATGCCGGAATAAGCGAGGCGATCGGTGCGCCGATCTGGCGTTACAGGTATTATGATCGCGAAACCGGCAGTGTTGATTTTGATGCAATGATGGATGACCTTTCGGAATCCTCGCCGGGCGACGTGGTGATTTTGCACGCGTCTTGTCACAACCCAACCGGTGCCGATCTGGATTTGGATCAATGGGACGCCGTGGCAGATGTATTGGGCCAGACCGGAGCAATGGCTTTGGTCGATGCCGCCTATTTGGGGTTTGGCCAAGGCGTGATCGCCGATACCGAAGGCCTGCGCACTTTGGCCGAACGTTTGCCGCAAATGATGGTGGCATTGTCGGGATCCAAGATCTTTGGGATGTACCGGGAACGGGTCGCGATGGCGTTTGCCGTCGCCGAAACACCAAAAATTGCGCGGGTCGCGCAAGCGGGCCTTGTGTCTTTGAACCGCCTGAACTTTGCCTTCCCACCGGATCACGGCGCCCGCGTGGCGACCGAAATCCTGACCGACGCCGAGATGCGCGCCGATTGGGAAGCTGAATTGGGGGATATGCGCAAACGCATCGCAAGCAACCGTATTGCTTTGGTCGGGGCGCTTGAAATCGCGCTAGGATCGGATCGGTTTGCCTATCTGGCCGAACAGCGCGGTTTGTTTTCGATCCTTGGGTTTGACGACGCCTTGCTGAACCGTCTGCGTGAAACCCACGGGGTGTATATGGTAGAAGACGGTCGCTTGAATATGGCGGGCCTGACCGATGAAAACATCCCGCTGGTCGCAGCGGCCTTTGCGGCAGAACTTTAAGCTACTCAGTAACTTGAAAAACAAAGACGGCGCGTCCCTTGGGGCGCGCCGTCTTTGTTTTGGTTGACTGGTACTGATGGGCAAAAAAATACCCCGGACAGATTTCTCTGTCCGGGGCGATGTTTGGTTCAGGCTAAATTAGCCCTTAGAGAACTCTGGGTAGGCTTCCATGCCCAGCTCGGACATGTCCAGACCCATGATCTCGTCTTCTTCGGATACCCGGATACCCATGGTGATCCGCAGGATGATCCAAACTACTGCCGATGCGACGACCACGAAACCACCTACGATTGCGATAGAAGTCAGCTGAACGATCAGGTCAGCGTCGGAGTTTGTGAAGACAACAGCGATTGTGCCCCAGATGCCTGCGAACAGGTGAACAGGGATCGCGCCAACAACGTCGTCGATGCGCAGTTTGTCCAGCAGAGGTACTGCGAAGACAACGATCACACCACCCACGGCACCGATCAGAGTAGCTTCGCCCAGTGTTGGGGTCAGAGGCTCTGCAGTGATGGATACCAGGCCTGCCAGCGCGCCGTTCAGGACCATAGTCAGGTCAGGCTTGCGGTACAGAACTTGGGTCAGGATCAAGGCAACTACGGAACCACCAGCAGCAGCTGCGTTGGTGTTCGAGAAGATGCGGGATACGTCAGCAACATCGCCGATCGAACCCATTGCCAGCTGCGAACCACCGTTGAAGCCGAACCAACCGAGCCACAGGATGAATGTACCCAGTGTAGCAAGCGCCAAGTTGGAACCAGGCATTGGGATTGTGCGGCCATCTTTGTACTTGCCCAAGCGTGGGCCAAGGATGATAGCGCCGACCAAAGCAGCCCAGCCACCAACAGAGTGCACAACTGTCGAACCAGCGAAGTCCAGGAAGCCCATTGCGTCCAGGAAGCCACCGCCCCATTTCCAGGAAGCCTGCAGTGGGTAGATGATGGCAGTCAGGATGACTGTGAAGATCATGAAGGGCCACAGTTTGATACGCTCGGCCAAAGTACCGGAAACGATCGAAGCAGTTGCCGCACAGAACATCAGCTGGAAGAAGAAGTCGGAACCAGTGGATGCGTATGCATAGTCGTCTGCACCAGCAGCGTCGACACCAACAGCTTCAAGCACACCAACAGCTGGGAACAGCGCCGAGAAGACACCGTCGATTGCCCAGTCACCCAATGGGTACATCAGGTTGTAGCCGATCAGATAGTAGAAGATCGCTGCGAAAGAGAACAGAGATACGTTCTTAAGAAGCTGCATAGATACGTTCTTGGAACGTACCAGGCCGGCTTCCAGCATGGCAAAACCAGCTGCCATAAAGAAGACCAAGAAACCGCCTACCAGGAACAGTACGGAGTTCAGGATCCATACGACGTCTGTAGGTACTGCGGCGGGAACTTCGGCCTCTTGCGCGAAACCCAGAGCTGGGGCGGATGCCACCAGAGCTGCGAGCGCGAGGGTTCTTGTAAATTTCATTCGTTTGTCCTTTCCAAGGGAAAAGCTTGGGAGAAGAGGTGTTGAAGCGGGTCTATTAGATCGCGTCGTTGTCAGTTTCGCCTGTGCGCACACGAACAGCTTGTGCAACGTCCAGAACGAAGATTTTGCCGTCGCCGATCTTGTCGGTTTTAGCAGTGGTTTGAATGGTCTCGACGACCTGGTCCGCCATGGCGGCGGTCACAACGATTTCGAGTTTGACCTTTGGAACAAAGTTCACGGCGTA
Source organism: Paracoccaceae bacterium (assembly GCA_006844665.1). Lineage (GTDB taxonomy): Bacteria > Pseudomonadota > Alphaproteobacteria > Rhodobacterales > Rhodobacteraceae > Dinoroseobacter. The sequence goes on along the minus strand of SPJP01000018.1, from coordinate 41,097 downwards.
TTCTGCGCCGCGGTAGATCTCGGTGTGACCCGACTGAGCGCCGAAGCCTTTGATCTCTGTGACCATCATACCGCGTACACCGATTGAGGTCAGTGCTTCACGGACCTCCTCCAGTTTGAACGGCTTGATTGCTGCAATGATAAGTTTCACGGTTGTTACCCTTCCGAATGTGGCAGGTGTCCTTGCGGACGACATGGACAGACACTGGCAAAGAGGGGGTCTGTTCAACGATCTGCCTGCAAATTCCGCAGATGAATCCGATATTTCGCACAATTTTTGTACAAATTGTGCATTTAGTCTAAATTTTAGGCAGTTTGAGTATGCGGAAATCCGCCGGTCGGGCTTCGCAATTGCGTGAAGACGCCCTATTCTGCCTTGTAAGCGGCGTGTAGAAGCGACCTATAGATCGAGCTAATCGACGATGACTGGGTACCACGTAAGAGTTCAGGGCAAGCATCCGGGGCAGTATGACGGATCACGATGACAGCACTCCGCCTGAGGGCGCGGACCCGAAACCAACGCGCCGTCGTGGCGTGCGTATTGAACGTGGGCCATACGCGCCTCCGGCCAGTCCACAGGCACCACCCGTTGCTCCAGAAGCGCCACGGCAGCGTATAGTTCCGGCCCCACCAAACCCAACGCAACCGCCCGAAGCCCCAATGTCTGTTGACCCTATGCTGGGGGCAGGCCATGGGCAGCAGCCCCGAATGCCCCAGCCCATTGTGCCGCAACGGTCGGTCACCAATACGCCGCAAGATCGTCCATTTGGCGGCGGTTCGGGTCCTGAAAGCGACGCGATGAGGGGGAATTCCACCCCGCGTCGGGATCCCCCGATGGAAGGGCAGCAGCGCGATTGGGCCATGGCAGGGGCATTCGATTCCACCCCGCCGTCTGAACCAATTGCCCCGCCTCCGGACCCAAATGACCCGGCGAATCAGCCGCCGACACTTGGCGCTCAAGTGAAAACAGTCTTCATGATTCTTTTGCGACTGATCTGGCGCGGCTCTCGGTGGGCGCTTTGGATTCTGTGGTCGTTGTTTTGGCGTGGGACAATTGTTGTCACGGCAATCGTTGCTTTGGCTGTTCTATATAACATGTCGATGTTGCCACCCGCGAAAGAGCTGGCCGATGGCCGTGTGCGCGGTTCGGTGACAATGACAGACCGCAATGGCGCCCCGTTTGCGTGGCGCGGGGATCAATTCGGTGGCGTTGTCACCGTGGATCAGATTTCACCGCATTTGCGCAACGCGGTGGTCGCGACCGAAGACAAACGTTTCTACCGTCATTGGGGGGTTAGCCCGCGGGGCGTTGCTTCGGCTGTACGGATCAACCTGCGCGAAGGGCGGGGACCATTGTCTGGTAACGGCGGGTCGACCATCACGCAGCAGGTGGCAAAGCTGCTGTGCCTTGGCAATCCATTCGATCCAAACGCTGGCATGACCGAGGCCGAGTATGAGGCCGATTGCCGGCGCGGCACCGTCTGGCGGAAGATCAAAGAAGTTCCTTACGCGATGGCGCTGGAAGGGCGCTATACCAAGGACGAGATCCTGATGATCTACCTGAACCGTGCCTATCTTGGCGCGGGCGCACGCGGGTTCGAAGCCGCTTCTCGCCGTTATTTCGGGAAGTCCGTGAATGCTGTGACCCCGGCAGAAGCCGCGATGATGGCCGGTCTGTTGGTTGCTCCGACACGTTTCGCACCCACAAATGACTTGGGCCGTGCGCAGCGTCGGGCCGCGACCATCGTCAGGTTGATGGAAGAACAAGGATATCTTAGCTCGCAAGAAGCCGCCCGTGCCGTGGCCAATCCAGCACAGCTGTCAGAGGCCGCAGATGCCCGCGCCGGGGGCTATTTCGCCGATTGGGTGATGGATACTGGCCCAAGCTATCTGACCCGCGACACGACCGAAGACGTGATTATCCGCACCACCCTGGATCAGCGGATTCAGAAAGCGGCGGAGGACGCGCTTGAATTCATTTTTGAAAACAAGGTGCGTGAAGGATCCAAAGCTCAAGCTGCGATCTTGGTGATGAGCGCGGATGGCGCCGTGCGTGCTATGGTTGGGGGCCGGAACCTGCGGGCCTCGGGCCAGTTCAACCGCGCCACCCAAGCTCTGCGCCAAACCGGATCGGCCTTTAAGCCCTTTGTCTACGCAGCGGCCTTGGATCTGGGCGCGCGTTATGACGATGTGGTCGAAGACACGCCCCTAACGATAGATGTGCCCGGCTCTGGCCCTTGGAGCCCGCGAAACTACTCTAACACGTTTGAAGGTTCGGTTTCATTGACGCGGGCCTTGGCCCTGTCGCTGAACATCCCGGCCGTGCGTGTGTCGGAAGAGGTCGGACGGGAAAATGTACGAGCGGTGGCCGAGGGCTTTGGTCTAGGGCGCGATTTGGCACTTGGCCCGGCGCTGGCCTTGGGCGCGTCCGAGGCGACACTGCTGGAAATGACCGCAGCCTATGCCGGGATCCTGAACGGCGGCAGCTCGGTCGCGCCATACGGTTTGACCGAGTTGCGCTTGCAAGGTGACGCGGCTCCTTTGATGAACCAATCGGGTGGTATTGGAGAACGGGTGATCAGCCGCGAGGCCGCCGAACAGCTGACCTATATGATGTATCAGGTCGTTGAAAACGGCACTGGGGCACGGGCCAAGCTGCCCAACCATCAGGTGGCCGGGAAAACCGGTACAACACAGGCTGCGCGGGATGCGTGGTTTGTGGGCTTTAGTGCAGACTATGTCGCTGGAATCTGGATGGGGTATGACGACAACACGCCGCTGACGGGTGTCACCGGCGGTGGGCTACCTGCGGAAATCTGGCACGAAGCCATGTTGCGCATTCACGAAGGGCTGCAGCCCTTGCCGCTGCCCATGACATTGCCACCCCCAAAAGAAGTACAGCCCCAGCCGCAGGCCCAACCCCAACAGCAGCCGCGCCAGCAACAGCCACAAAACGCGGCAGAGCGCGTGTTGCTAGAGGTTCTGGGCGCATTGCTGGGCGGCAACTAAACGCCCAGCACGTTCTGACGACCGTTCAAAGGAAAGCGGCCGAGGCGTTTAGCTTTGCGATGCGCGCTCTACATAGATGCGCAGCTCTTCGGCTTCGCGGCGGGCATCACGCAGGCCTTCCATAGCAGCGGTTAGTTCTGCTTCCGTCTGGGACAGCTGATTTGTCAGCTCGTCTTCGCGATACTGCAAATAGGTCAGCGCCTGATCGCGGGTTTCTTCCGCTTCGTGCAGGGCTTGGGCCATTTGGTCCAGCTCGCCGATATCGCTTTGGCTGACGCGGGTCAGTCGATTGACCAGCCAAGAGGTCGCCCATCCCAGTGCAAAAGCAACAACCAGAATGATCGTTGTCGCGATGATGAATTCTGTTCTATTCATTTGCGTCCTCGGTTGGGGTGTCTTCCCCTGTCGTTGCGTCTGTTTCTTCCGGGGCCTCGGTCAGCAGCCGGAATTCGATCCGACGGTTGGCTTCACGGCCTTCTTCAGTTTCGTTTGATGCGATGGGTTCGTTTTCACCGTAGCCCATGGCCACCATATTTTCGGTCAGAATACGGCGGCTAAGCAAAGCGCTTAGAACCGCTTCGGCACGGGATTGGCTAAGGCGTTGGTTCATTTCCTCGCGGCCTTGGCTGTCAGTATAGCCCGCAATTTCCAAGCGCGCTTCTTGGCAATCCTGAATATTGTCGGCGATCAAGTCCATCAGTTCACGGGCGCTGCTGCTTAGGCTGGCCGAGCCAGGCTCGAACGTGATTTTCTGTTCAGCCAAAATGTCGTTAACACGGGTGACGCATTCTTCGGGTGAGGGCAGGGCCTTGGAAGGATCCAAGGCTTCGACATAGTCGACCTGCAGCCGGAAATCTTTGCCCTCGCCCAGCTTGGACGACAAAATGCGGGACACTTCGGCGTTTGCATCCTGGTTGCCTGTTGTGCCGCGGATCTGGACGAAATCTGGCTGAACAACCAATGTGCCATTTGCCAGTTGGCCCAAGGCCTCTAGCCCAGCCAGAACGCGCACAGGCCAGCCGTCTGGCAGAGCGTTGTCGAGGACAGTGGCCGAATATACTTGATCGGTGCCGAACAAAGATTGGGCAAAGGCGTTTACAGCAATACGCTGTGTTTCGTCCATGACGCGTCCCCGCAATTGCACCAAGCCTTCTGGCGACAGGGTGGTTACGAACTCTGGCACGTCATCCGTGCCGCCTTCGCCGTCGATTTTGACAGGTTCCGGCAGAACTGCGTGCAGCGAAAAGACTTGGGGCAAGTCTGCTTCAAGCTCGCCCACAATGATGTCAAAATCCGCGCGGTCGGTTGTATCCAGCGCGATTAGCGAAACATCTGCGTCCGAAAACGTAACAGATCCGCCGCCCAGGGCTTTCACGGCATTGATGCCTAAGCTAACAGCCTCGGCCCAGCGGGGGGTCGGGACGCCCAAGCCAATGGTACAGTCGGCCTTGCCTTCCAACCCTGCGTCGCGGGCAGCGCCTAAAATACGGATGCGCGCGACGTCCGTATCAGCAGAGCATGCATCAAACGCGATGCCGTCGTCATGAATTGCAAAGCGCAAGGTGAACGGCGTGATCACAGGGCGCGGGGCCGAGATATCCATAACCAGGCGCAAATCGTCAGGCACAGCGCGGCTTAGAGCTGCTTCAATACGGGCTTTTTCCTGCGCCGAGCTGGCCAGCGCAGTGATTGAGGCCTGGTCCGGCGATACCGAGATCTTAGAGCGCGGCAAATCTTTTAAAGCTTCTAGCGCGAATTCCAGCGCATCTGACCAGCCCTCGGGAACCTCGTAATCCGCGGTTTCCAGCATGTCGGTGATCTGGGCGCTGTCATATAGGTTCTGCAGCTCGTCCAGGATCAGGGCGCGGCCGGTTTCGGCGGGGATAAGGCCAATCAGCGAAATACCATCGCCATTGCGCAGCATTTCAACGGAAAAGCGCAACGGATCCAGCCCCGTTGCATCGGCCACATCCATTTTGTCGATCACCCGGTCCGGGGCCAAAAGCTGGCCCGCGATGGACAATGCGGCAAAGCGGGCGGCCTCATCCGGGGCGGTGCCTGTCATGGTGATCAGCAAGCCGTCCGTGTCCAGGGACACAAAGTTCAGGCGTTCCTCTAACAAGGCCGATGTGAGCCCCGCTTTGGAGCGCGCTTCGACCAAACCGGCGAGTAGAGCGCTACTCCCTAATGCAACAGTACACGCGGTCACAAAGGCTGTGAGGCGTAAGATGATGGGATTGCGAAGCAATTTAGATCCTTGGGCAGTAGGGCAGGTCGTCTGAACGGACTTTACTCTTCGTTAACAAACTGTTCAATCACACAAGGCTGGCTAAGGCGAGAAATAGCGCAACCAACAGCCCGGTGTCCCTGTTTGCGCGAAAAAGCATTAGGCAGCAATCGGGATCGTCCTTGTCCAACTGGCGCATTTGCCAGACCATGTGCCACCCCATGGCCCAAGCCGCCCCCAGCCCCAAGACCAATGCCAGTGGATTGCCCAAGGGGACCAGGGCCATCAGCGTGGCACAGGCCATCAGCAAAACGGCGATAACCAAAAAGCGGCGAAGCCAACGTTCGGACTGGTCGCCAAACAGGCGGGCAGTGGATTTCACCCCGATCAGCGCGTCGTCCTCGGTATCTTGGTGGGCGTAGATCGTGTCGTAGAACAGCGTCCAGGCAATGCCCGCCAGATACAGCACAAGTGCAGGGGCCTGTAGCCTGCCGGTTTCAGCTGTCCATGCCAGCAAAGCGCCCCAGTTGAACGCAAGTCCCAGAAAGACCTGAGGCCACCATGTGAAGCGTTTGGCGAAAGGGTAGATGGCAACCGTGGTCAGGGACAAAATGCCCAAGACAATTGCAGGCAAATTAAAGGTCAGCAGAATCGCAAAGCCCAGCAGAGCCTGAACAATCATCCAAGCCAGGGCCTGCTTTACACTGACCTGGCCCGAAGGGATCGGGCGTGATCGGGTGCGTGCGACCTCGGCATCGAATTTGCGGTCTGTAATATCGTTCCAGGTGCACCCCGCCCCGCGCATCAAAAACGCGCCAAACCCGCAGCCGATCACAATCCATAGGGTGCCCAGATCCGGTCCGCCTTGGGTTGCGGCCGCCAAAAACACTGCCCACCAGCAAGGCAGCAATAGCAGCCACGTGCCAATTGGGCGGTCGGCCCGGCTAAGGCGCAGGTAGGGGCGGGTCCAGACGGGGGCAAAGCGATCCACCCAATTCAGGGGCGTTGCGTCGGCGACTTGACCATCTGGCGTTCCGGGTAAGTTGGACATAGAACAGGCCTTATGGCAGATGCGAAAATCAGACTATGTGTTAACGAACCGCTTGCAGCAGGGCAAACGGTTCCTCTTTCCCGTGACCAGGCCCATTACCTGTTTGGCGTGATGCGCTTGAACACCGGGGACGCGATCTTTGTGTTCAACGGATCGGACGGGGAATGGCGGGCCGAGGTGACGGCTGAAAGCAAACGCGCGGGCCATTTGGTGCTGCAATCCCAGACCAAGCCGCAGCAAATGCCGCCAGATCTGTGGCTGCTCTTCGCCCCGATTAAGAAAGCCCGCACCGATTTCATTGTTGAAAAAGCAACCGAAATGGGTTCGGCGCGGATTGTGCCGGTCCAGACCCGCTTTACCAATTCAGAACGGATCAACCGGGACCGTCTGCAAGCCCACGCGGTCGAGGCTGCAGAACAATGCGGCGGCACTTTTGTGCCCGAGGTTGCGCCTTTGGTCCGGTTCGATCGCCTGCTTGCCGACTGGAACCCCGAACGGCGCCTGATGTTCTGCGACGAAAGCCTTGTCGGTGCGCGGGCGTCCCTTATGGCGGCGGGCCCTACAACCAAATGGGCCATCATCATTGGCCCCGAAGGCGGGTTTTCAGAAGAAGAACGCACTAAGCTGCAGGGGTTGGATTTTGTGACCCCCGTCAGCTTGGGCCCCCGCATTTTGCGGGCCGATACAGCAGCGGTTGCGGCCCTGACCTTGTGGCAAACCGTATTGGGGGATTGGTGAGCGGATTTCTAAGACCCGAGGCGATTGCCACCTTGCACCGCTGGCGCGAAGTCATCATCGCCGCCGCCGCCTTAGTGCTGGGCACGCTGTTGTTGTTCCAAGTGGGTTACGTGCTGAAGGGCATCGGGCTGGTCGCAGTTTTGGCGTCCGCATCCTACGTTATTCTGGCGATCCGCCGTGTGCGCTTTGCGGGGGCGTCTGACGGGCCCGGCGTGGTGACAATCGACGAAGGTCAAATTGCGTATTTCGCCCCCCAAATCGGCGGAACGATTGACCGTGCCGCCTTGACCGAGCTTCGCTTGCGCAACACAGACGGCATTTTTAGCTGGTTTTTGGTGTCGGAAACCCACGCTTTGGCCATCCCCCATGACGCCGCCGGGGCCGACCAGCTGTTTGATATGTTTAGCGCTTTGCCCGGTTTATCGACTGTCACTTTGCTAGAGGCACTGGGTTCTTCAACCCGGGGGTCGATCACAGTATGGCGACGGGACAATCGCCCTGTCTTGACAGCGCTGCGGTGACAGGACAGAGCTTGGACAAGCGCGAATACGCGGCGACAATGCGGAGCTCCTATCATGTCTATTCCTCAGTCCGGCGGGGGCCTCATCGAGACCCGCGATCAGTTGGCCGCTTATCTGGCCAGTGGGTGTAAGCCCAAGGAAGATTGGCGCATCGGGACCGAGCATGAAAAATTCGGGTATTGCCAGGATAGTTTGAAGCCCCTGCCATATGAAGGCGAACGCTCTATCCGGGCGGTTCTGGAAGGCCTGCGCGATTCCTATGGCTGGTCGCCTGTACTGGAAGCCGGGCATTTGATCGGCCTGGAAAAAGATGGCGCAAATGTCAGCCTAGAGCCCGGTGGCGCGTTGGAACTGTCCGGCGCCCCGTTAGAAACAATCCACGAGACTTGTGACGAGGTGAACGCGCACCTGACCGAGGTCAAAGACATCTCGGACAAAATCGGTGTGCGCTGGATCGGCCTTGGCGCGGCCCCGATCTGGAACCATGACGAAATGCCCTTGATGCCCAAGGGCCGCTATACCTTGATGAACGACTATATGACCAAGGTCGGGACCATGGGCACGGCAATGATGCGCCGGACCTGCACCGTTCAGGTGAACCTCGATTTCGGGTCCGAAGCCGACATGGTTCAGAAAATGCGCGTTGCTTTGGCTTTGCAGCCTGTGGCGACGGCTTTGTTTGCGAACTCGCCCTTCTTTGAAGGCAAGCCCAACGGCCATAAAAGCTGGCGCAGCCGGATTTGGCGCGATCTGGACCCGGCCCGCACGGGGATGCTGCCGTTCGTGTTCGAAGACGGCTTCGGGTTCGAGGCTTGGGTCGATTACGCCTTGGATGTGCCGATGTATTTCGTCTACCGCGACGGCAAATACATCAACGCGCTGGGTCAGTCTTTCCGTGATTTCCTAAAGGGCGAGCTGCCGGCGATGCCCGGTGAAAAACCGTTGATGAGCGATTGGGCAGACCACCTGACAACCGCCTTCCCCGAAGCCCGGATGAAGAAATACATCGAAATGCGCGGCGCCGATGGTGGCCCGTGGCGCCGCCTATGTGCGTTGCCCGCGCTTTGGGTCGGCATTTGTTATGATCAGGCGGCGCTGGATGCGGCTTGGGATCTGGCCAAAGGTTTTGACGCCGAAACCCGCGAAGCCTTGCGCGTTGGCGCATCTGTGGACGGGTTGCAGGCGCAGGTCGGCAAAATCAAGATGCAGGATCTTGCGCGCGAGGTCGTGGCGATTTCCGAAGCAGGCCTAAAAGCCCGCGCCCGCACCGGCGCAGGGGGCTTGATCGCGGACGAAACCCATTTCCTGAACGCGGTCAGAGAAAGCTTGGACAAGGGCCAAACCCCGGCGGACGAGCTGTTAGAACATTACCACGGCGATTGGAACGGCGACCTGACCAAGATCTACGGTGCTTATTCGTACTAGGCTCAGGACCTATTGATTTTCCAGCACCGGTTTGTCAGATTTTCGATCTGGCGAGGAGCAGGTCCGCAGGAATAGCCATCTATTTCAAGGACGTGCGACGACGTCCAGGTCAGAAATCCGACAAATCGCAGACGCCAAAATCACGTCATCTCAGCGGCTTGGGTCGCTTGGAAATAGCACCACTATTCCCTGCGCGTCCCAAACCCCTGATATTTCGTGATTTTGGCGCCGGTGCGGAAAAATCAATGGGTCCTGAGCCTAAGCCAAAACCTCGGCCAATGTATCGAACACCAGCCTGATCCGGGGGCTTGTGTGGATCTCTCGGTGGGTGACCAGCCAGATCGGGAAGGTGACTGGGGGCTGATCGGGCAAAACGCGCGCCATCTCTGGCGCTGTTTCTGCGACCCGGTCTTCCATGACAGCGATGCCAAGCCCGGCGCGGGCCAGGGCCCAGGCGGCGGCGATGCTGGTTGACCCGTAGGGGATGTTTTCCAACGCGACCGGCAGATTGATCGCCGCCAGATAGTCAACCATGGTTTGAGGATCGCCATAGGCGACGAAATCATGATGCTTCAGATCGGCGGCTGTTTTGGGGATCTTGCGCGTCGCCAAATAGCTGTCCGAGGCGTAGAAATAGCCCTTTGCCTCTCGGATCAGTTTTGCAATCAGATCCGGTTGATCGGGCCGGACATGGCGGATGGCGATATCGGCTTCGCGGCGTTTCAGATCGCTAATGTCGTTCGTCGCCACGATCTCAACCCGCAATCGCGGCGCGCGGGACCGGATCACGGTCAAGGCTTCGGGCAGATAGCGGGTTGTCATATTCTCGCTTGCTGTGATCCGCACCAGCCCGTCCACGCTCTGGCTTTGCCCCGCTGCAGACAAGGCCACCCTTTCTGCCGCAGCGCCCATTTCCTTTACATGGGCCAGGATCTGGCCGCCCGCTTCGGTCAATTGCAACCCGCGCCCGACCCGTTCGAACAACATCACGTCCAGCTCTTGTTCCAGCGCAGTGATCTGGCGGCTAAGGGTCGGCTGGGTCAAAGACAAAGCTTTGGCTGCACTGGTAAGTGAGCCATGCTGCGCCGTGGCCCAAAAAGCCCGCATTCTGTTCCAGTCGAACGGTGTATCCATACGAATATGTATAGATTTTCTGCAAATTTCGTCAATTCCCCTAAAGGAATTGCATCAGTATGTGAGGGTTAAAGGAGATTACGATGAAAAACCGCGCCAGGTTCTGGGACAAAGCCGCCCGAAAATACGCCAAATCCAAGATCGGTAACCCCGAGGCCTATGAATACACTCTGGGCCGGACCCAGTCCTACCTATCCCCAACTGACGAGGTGCTAGAGATAGGCTGTGGCACGGGCTCGACCGCGTTGATCCATGCGGCCTATGTGAACCATATCGTCGCCACCGACCTGTCGTCCGAGATGCTGCAGATCGGGCGCGAAAAGGCCGCAGCCCAAAACATCCAGAACGTCAGCTTCGAAAATCTGGACATCGAGCAAGAGCCCCTCATGCCGGGCCGCTTTCGGGTGATCATGGCCCATAGCTTGTTTCACCTGGTCCCCAATATGGAATGGTTCTTTGGCCAAGTGTATGACGCGCTGCCTTCGGGCGGGATGTTCATTTCGAAAACGCCTTGTCTGGGCGAACCGGGCATGGGTCTGCAGGGCGTGGCCATGCGGGTCTTTATTCCTGTGATGCAATGCATCGGCAAAGCCCCATATGTGCGGTCGTTTTCCTCCCAACAGCTGCGGGATGCCATCAAGGATGCCGGGTTCGAGCTGTTGGAATATGGCGACCACCCCGTGGGGCCTCCGCCTGCGCATTACATTGCCGCGCGCAAGCCCTAGTCTTTGCGTGGCACGGTTGGAATATTGGACCGGTGAAACCCTTGGGGCGGCATATTTGCGTCCCAATCACCCCCAGGCCCCCCCAGCGGGTCGGGCCCGTATTGGTTCGGCCCGTTGGTGCCTATGATGACATAGAAATAGAGCAGAACGGCCCAACCCAAAATCGGGATCAGGATCAACAGAAGCAGCCAGGCTGACTTATCGGTGTCATGCAATCTGCGTGCTGCGACGGCCAAGCCAGGCAATAACAAAGCCAATGACACCACGCTGCTGAAGTTCTCGCCACCGACAAAGGATGCAGCCACATTGGCAAGGATCGAAAACAAGGTCCAATACCAGTATTCTGACCGGCTGGCGCGGCCGGAAAACGTCACGTAGTTCTGAAATCCTGACTGGATCGCTTCTAGAAAGCCCATAGCCTTGCCCCTCGCTGGATAGGCGAGAGTGTTTCAGCCTTGGGCGCAGGGATCAAGTGTTGCTGGCCACATTCTTGCGGTAGTAATCCATGATCTCGGCCCGGCGCGCGGCTTCGTTCCTGGCGCGCTTTTCCCGGATCTCGGGGGCGTAGACTTTGGGGGCGTTGCGGCGGCGGCTAGCCGGGTTCAGCGGGTCGCGTCCAAATTGGTTGTGCCCTTGGGTGCCCCGCTGAAGCAACAAAACCAACAAAATGATCGTGCCGATAATGGGCAAAATCGGAATCCAGAACCACCATCCGGACCTGCCAGTATCGTGCAAACGGCGGACTGTCGAAGTGATGCTGGGGATCTGAAAGAAAATCAGAAAAACGACAGAAAAAATGCCCATTAGGGATGTGGAGGTTGCAGGATCTAGGGCTAGCCCGGCTGCTTCTGTGGAACCAACGAGCAAGCCCACCGCGAAGGACCCAGTAAAGATCACAAGAATCTGAAACAGCAGAAAACACCAATATTCAGATCGGCTGGCACGGCCCGAAAAGGAAAGAATGTTGACATAACTGTTCGCGATGGCTGCGAAAAAACCCATGGGTCTACTCTTTTTTGGCTCCGATTTTCGTCTCGGTTCCATCAAGCAAGCGAATTATGTTTTCAGAATGGCGAAACCAGATCAAAATTCCGAGCGCGGCCATCAAAATTAACATATCGGGTCGGTTTAGGCCCCAGGCCAATCCCGGGGTCAGCAAAGCGGCCATTAGTGCGGCGAGCGAGCTGATCTTGAACAGGCGCGCGATGGCCAGCCAAATCAGGCAAGCGCCAAGGCCGATAGGCCAGGCCAAGGCCAGCAAAGTGCCCAGATAGGTCGCAACGCCCTTGCCGCCTTTGAATTTCAGATAGACCGGAAAGCAATGGCCCAGAAACGCCATGAAGCCCGCCAATTGCGCGGCGTCTTCGCCCACAAAGGCGCGGGCCAGCAGAACCGCAGCGCCCGCTTTGCCCGCATCACAGATCAACGTCAGAAAGGCAGCCACTTTATTGCCGGTGCGCAGCACATTCGTGGCCCCAATATTGCCAGACCCAATCTCGCGCAGGTTGCCAAGACCGAATAGCTTGGCAATCACGATGCCAAATGGAATAGCGCCCAGCAAATAGGCCAGCACTGCGGTCGCGGCCAAAAGGGGAAGGGCCGTTGTAATCTCTGGCATTTGGGGCTCCGTCTGTTGAGTTACGCGGGGCGCGCGGGAAAGACCTGCACGCCGCCGACATAGGTTGCGCGGGTTTTACCCTGCATACGTGCCCCGTCAAAAGGGGTGTTTTTCGATTTGGACTGCAGCTTGGTTCGGTCCATCACGAAGGGGGCGTTGGGATCAAACAGGACCAGATCGGCAGGCGCGCCCACGCTTAACCGCCCCCCAGGCAAGCCAAGGCGTTTGGCCGGGTTCAGGGACATGGCGCGGAATAATTGCGGCAGGCTCAGCTGGTCTTCGTGGTACAGGCGCAAGGCTGCAGGCAGCAGGGTTTCCAAGCCGACCGCACCGCTTGCGGCCTCCTCATAAGGCAAACGTTTGGATTCCTCGTCCTGGGGCGTGTGCATCGAACTAACGATGTCGATCAGGCCCGAGGCCACAGCCTCGACCATCGCAATGCGGTCGTCTTCGTCGCGCAATGGCGGCTTGACCTTAAAAAAGGTCCGGTAGTCGCCCACATCCAAGGCATTCAGCGTCAGGTGGTGGATCGAAACCCCCGCCGTCACGTCCAGTCCGGCCTCTTTGGCGCGCTGCAAGGGGCCAAGGGCTTGAGCGGTTGAGATTTGGTCGGCGTGATATCGCGCGCCCGTCATTTCAACCAGCGCAAGGTCGCGTTCCAGGCCCATGCGTTCGGCCATGAGGGATACGGCGGGCAGGCCGCGCAAGGTGGCGAATTTGCCCGATGTCACTGCCGCACCTTTGCTAAGACCGGGGTCTTGCACATGGGCGATGATCAATGCGCCCAAGCCTTTGGCATAGGTCATAGCGCGGCCGAAAATCTTGGGGTCGCGCACAACGGCGTCCCCGTCGGAAAACGCCACAGCACCTGCGTCTGAAAGAAAGCCGTATTCCGTCATCTCGCGCCCGGCCCGGTCTTTGGTCAGGGCGGCCATGGGGGCGATGCGTATCGCTGTGACCTGCTTGGCCCGCTGGGTGACAAAGTTCAGCGCTTCGGGTGTGTCGACGGCAGGGGTGGTATCGGCGCGGGTCACAACGGTGGTGACCCCACCTGCGGCAGCAGCCAGCCCGGCGGTCTTGAAGCTTTCCTTATGGCGCTCGCCCGGCTCGCCGATCTTGACGCCGAGATCCACAATGCCCGGGGCCAAACACTGGCCCGCACAGTCCACAACCTGCGCATCCGCAGGCACATTGGCTGGGTTAAGCGCCGAAATTACCCCGTCTTGGACCAGCAAGCTGCCAGCGGTTTCGGTCCCTTCCTCGGGGTCGATCAGGATGGCGTTGGTAAAGTGAAGCGCGGTCATAGTTTCAGGTCCAGCTGTCCGACATAGCGGGCTTGCGGGGTGGGGTGCAAAACAGGCGGGTCTGGCGGCAGGGCCAGATCATAGATCAGCACGGCTTGGCGCACAGAAGGGGCCCCCAGAAACACCGCATCCGCGTCCGAGCTATATTCCAGCAAGGGCCGCACATGAGCATCAATGTCATCCGCATCGCCTTGGATCAGCTCGACATAGTTGCGATCCAAATAGGGCAGGGTCAGATCTTGTTCCATCACGCAGTAAGGTTCTGCATCATCAACCGTCCAATGCTGGTCGGCATAGTTCAGAAACCCCTGTTCGGTGTCGAAATCACAGGTAAAGACGTGGACCGTCTTTGGGATCGGACGGGGTGGTTTCCCAGGCGCGTCGGCGGCAGAGCCTTTGCGACCAAAAAGACGGGCGAAGAAACCTTTCATCGGCAGCTCTTTCTAGCGAGTGAGGAACGAAAGCCGGGCATCACAACAGACCGACCAGAAATATAGCAAGGACAAGCGCGCTAAGGATGATCGCAGCAATCATCAAGTAAAGCACCTCAAACTTTGGCGGGTCTAGCGGGGCATTGCCCCCGGCTAACTGACCGCTTGCCGCGTCCGAGGTTAATGGCGTCAGGTCCACAGCGGCAGGCACGTCCAGATAGGTCCCGATCAAGGTCAGGTTCGGCCCCGGATCGACCGTAACTGCCTGACCCTTCAGTAGATTTGACACCAGAACCAAAACAAACCCATCCAGCGCCGACAGTTTGGATTTGTCCACCGCGATCTGGTCGTCGGACAGGCCCAAGCCTTCGGTCAGGTAGCCGGTCAGCCCAATATCGGCCAAATCCGCGACCGGAAACAGGGTTGCGGCATCCTTTGGCAGATCGTCCACGCCAAGCAAGGCCTGCGCCGTGGTTGCCTGCGCCTCGGCCCATGGCAGGTTCACGGCGAACACCCGCGTTTTGCCCCGCTCGGACGCTGGTATGTCGATCGGGGCACTCATGCAGCAAGCCTTTGGCGCAGGGTTTGCTCGATCAGCAAGGCCTCGCGGACAAACTGAATTTTCAGGCCATTGCTTTTGCGGCCTGTCAAAAACAGGCTACCTTGGAACCGGCGCACGTTTTCCAAATCGTGCAGCAACAGCTGGCTGTCGATTTGGCCTGTTTTGGACACCTGCGCGATCCGGTGCGTGGTCAGCAGATAGCGCGGCCTGCTGCGCAGCATCGCCCCGATCAGCAAAGGCCCGAAGGACAGGGCAAACTGAATGCCGGTCTTGATGATATTGCCATCACTGCTGGGTGAAAACAAAACGGCCTGGGCCACAACGGCCGCCATCAGGCCCAGAACGGTATAAAGGCAAAAGGACAACAGCTGCACTACACGGTCAGTTTGGGTGGCAAAAAGCACCCTTTCGCCGGGCCGTAGGGCGCTCATACCAGCACACCGCCTGTGGTCGTGGCGGCTGTCAGGTTGCGCGCCAGCAGATCCATGGCGGCCATGCGCACCGCAACGCCCATTTCCACCTGATCCTGAATGACCGAGCGGTTGATGTCATCGGCCAGCAACCCGTCGATTTCCACCCCACGGTTCATCGGGCCCGGATGCATCACGATGGCGTCTGGCTTGGCATGGCTCAGCTTTTCGGCGTCTAGCCCGTAGCGGTGGTAGTATTCCCGTTCGGACGGGATAAAGCCGCCGTCCATCCGCTCTTTTTGAAGGCGCAGCATCATGACGACGTCGCAGCCGTCCAGGCCTTTGCGCATATCGTCGTAAACCTCGACCCCAAGCTGATCCACTTGGGACGGCATCAGGGTAGCGGGGCCTACCAGCCGAACGCGGTTTTCCATCTTGCCCAGCAGCAAGATGTTCGAACGCGCCACCCGGCTATGGGCGATATCGCCGCAAATCGCGATGTTCAGGCGGTGCAAACGGCCCTTGGCGCGGCGAATGGTCAGCGCATCCAGCAGGGCCTGGGTTGGGTGCTCGTGCCGTCCATCGCCTGCATTCAGAACCGCGCAGTTTACCTTTTGGGCCAGCAGATCAACGGCACCGGAATGGGGATGGCGCACCACCAACAGATCCGGGTGCATCGCATTCAGCGTCATCGCGGTGTCGATCAGCGTTTCACCCTTTTTCAGGCTGCTGGCGGCCATCGCCATGTTCATAACATCAGCGCCCAGACGTTTGCCCGCCAGCTCGAAACTGGCTTGGGTCCGGGTCGAGGCCTCGAAAAACATGTTGATCTGGGTCAGGCCTTCCAGCGCGCGCCCATGTTTCTGCGGCTGACGGTTCAGCGTGACATAGGTTTCCGCCAAATCCAGAAGGGTGATAATTTCATCCGGGCCGAGATGCTCGATCCCCAACAGATGCCGCGCGCGAAATGCCATGAACCCCCCAAGGTCTAAGCGTGATCGGGTTGCTTATAGGCCTGTCTGGGGGGCGGTCACAAGTCCTGTGCATTGCGTCTGCTCGATTGGCTGAATAGGGTCACTTTATGGGGACTCACATGGACTTTGAAACTGCACGAGCGCTGTTGGCGTGGCAGGTCGAACTGGGCGCGACCGAGGCGATCTGTGATGCGCCGATCGATCGCTATGCCTTGCAGCCACCCCAACCCAAGAAACCCGCCGTCGCCGACGCGCCGCCTGCTGCCCATGTGACCGCCCCAGCGGTGCCTGTGCAAAAGATTGATCCGGTGGCGTTGGCGAAATCCTCGGCCCAGGTCGATTCGATTACTGCCTTGCGCGCCGCGCTGGACGCGTTTGAAGAATGCGACTTGAAGAAAGGCGCGCGCCAGCTGGTGTTTGCAGATGGCACCCCCGGCGCACAGGTGATGATCATCGGCGATGCCCCCGGACGGGATGATGACGAACAGGGCAAGCCGTTTATGGGCCGCGAAGGCCAGTTGCTGGACAAGATGCTGGCCGCGATTGGTCTGGACCGGGCTGCAACAGACCCCCGCGATGCCGTCTACCTGACCCATGTTCTGCCCTGGCGCCCGCCCCAAGGTCGCGATCCCCGCCCGGAAGAGCTGGCGATGATGATGCCCTTCCTGGAACGCCACGTCGCCCTGGCCGCGCCCCAAGTGATTATCGCCATGGGCAATGTCAGCTGTCAGGCCCTGCTTGGGCGCAAAGGAATATCACGTCTGCGCGGCAATTGGGCCGAGGTTTTCGGCAAACCCTGCCTGCCCATGCTGCCCCCGTCCTTCCTGTTGCGCACCCCCGTGGCGAAACGTGACGCATGGGCAGATCTGATTGCGTTGCGCGACAGGTTGCACAGCCTCAGATCGCTCCTATCTGACACCTAACATTACACTTCGAAGGATCTCTCATGTCTGACGCAACTTATACCCCGCCCGAAGTTTGGACCTGGGAAACTGAAAGCGGCGGCACATTCGCCAGCATCAACCGGCCAATCGCTGGGTCGACCCATGACAAAGACCTGCAAGTCGGCAAGCACCCGTTCCAACTGTATTCGCTGGCCACGCCAAACGGCGTCAAGGTCACCGTCATGTTCGAAGAGCTGCTGGCCGCTGGCCACACCGGCGCGGAATATGACGCGTATCTGATCAATATCGGCAATGGCGATCAGTTCTCCAGCGGGTTCGTAGCGGTCAACCCGAACTCTAAAATCCCGGCGCTGATGGATCTGTCTGGCGACAAACCTGTGCGCGTGTTCGAATCCGGATCTATCCTGCTGCATCTTGCCGAAAAATTCGACGCTTTCCTGGGCCCTAAAGAAAACCGGGCCGAGATGTTGTCTTGGTTGTTCTGGCAGATGGGCAGCGCACCTTATCTGGGCGGCGGCTTTGGCCATTTCTACGCCTATGCACCAGAAAAATTCGAATACCCGATCAACCGCTTTGCCATGGAAACCAAGCGTCAGTTGGATGTGTTGGACCGTCAGCTGGCGGAACACGAATTTATCTCGGGCGCTGAATACACAATCGCGGATATGGCGATCTGGTCCTGGTACGGCCAGTTGGTTCTGGGCCGCCAATACGGGGCGGCCAAGTTCCTGGATGTCGCCAGCTATAAAAACGTCATGCGCTGGGCCGAACAGATAGATACGCGCCCTGCCGTGCAACGGGGCCGTATGGTCAACCGTGCCTTTGGCGAGCCTGAAACCCAATTGCATGAACGTCACGACGCCAGTGATTTCGATACCCAGACCCAAGACAAAATCGGCACCCAGGATACATGAGCCGACTGGACGAAACCAAAGCGTTTATTCCGTTGCGGATTGCTGTTCTGGCGGTCAGCGACACCCGCTCGCTGGCCGAAGACAAATCGGGCGATCTTCTGGTCGCTCGACTGACCGCGGCAGGCCACGAACTGGCCGCCCGCACTATTCTGACCGATGATCGGGATCTGATTGCGGACCAGCTAAGGGCATGGATCGCCGACAAGGACGTGGACGTCGTGATCAGCACCGGGGGCACCGGGCTGACAGGCCGGGACGTCACCGTCGAAGCTCACCGCGATGTTTACGAAAAAGAAATCGATGCGTTCGGCACCGTTTTCACCATGGTGTCGTTCCAAAAAATCGGAACCTCTGCCGTGCAGTCGCGTGCCACGGGCGGTGTCGCGGGCGGAACCTACCTGTTCGCGTTGCCCGGTAGCTCCGGGGCCTGCAAGGATGCGTGGGACGAGATTTTGAAGTGGCAGCTGGATTATCGCCACCGGCCCTGCAATTTTGTCGAAATCCTGCCCCGCTTGGATGAACATCTGCGGCGCAAATAGAAAAGCCCCGGCACTGTGACCGGGGCTTTTCCAATTCTTCAGCGCTTTTAGTTGGCTGCTGTAAACGGTGTAGCAGGCACGGGCACGATCCCGGCTTCCAGCATCACCCGGTTATAATCCGGATCATCGTCAAAGATCTTGCGCGTTTGTACACCGGGCAGCTTTGCGAATTTCTCCATCAGCTTTACCGGATACCAGGTGGGGCCGATGCTGCCAAAACCAGGAACCCGCGATAGGGCCGTAGAGGTGAAGCGCGAACAATGGGCCTTTGGGGCAGGTCCTTGCTGGCGAAGTGACGCAATCGCTGCATTCGCGACCTCTAAGGGTACGTCAATTGTCTGCTCGACCACGTGATATGTCGTGCGCGCATGGTAATCGATGTAAAAGCTCTGCATCCACTCCGTAAAGCCGTAATGCAGGTCGTTCCGCTCTGGCGCCAGGGGGTGAAGCCACGATCCTGCAGGGTCATACAACACCCGCTCGGACCCATTGACCATCAGGCTTGTATGGCCGCCCGCACCTGACGAATTGCTGACCATCGTATAAAGCGTGATCGACGCATTCCCCGGCGCCCGGTAGCTGGCCCGAGACACAGCTTCGTCAGAGGCCCATTTGGGTTCTGGACCACAGCCCGACAGGGCCAAAAGCGCGACAAGCGCGATAGACAAAAAACGCATGGAGTGGCAGCCTCTTCAGTTGCGTTTAGCCGTTCACAATCGCCAGAAGAATAAGAGTGACAATGATTACAATCGCCGTATTTGTGGCGAATTTGATGAAACCATCGAATGTCTTCTCTTGGGTTGTCGTGTCCATAGACCCGTGTTTGTGTTCAGCCATGTTACATTCTCCTACATATAGTAGTTGGTCAAAGAGTTAGCGCGATTCGAACCTAGAGTCACCGTTCGAAACCGGAATAGATCGGCGTGTTTGTGAGGGTGTGGCAGCGCTGCGTCAAGCGCGCTCATGTCACAGCCGAAGGAATGTCGTTTTCGGGTGCTTCCGCGTCTAGGGCGGCGGCCATGCGAAACCCTATGCGATTGGGCTCTGCCTGGGCCGCTGGTTTGGGCAATGCCCGCAACATCACCGTCAATTGGCTGACATGTTGGATCATCTGTGTCCGTGCGCCGCTTTGGTCCGTGCCGTAGAACGTCAGCAGGTCCGGCGCGTGAAACCCCATACCTTCGATTCGCAGCACCCCTGCATCGCCACCAGTGAACCCCATGGCCACTTCGTGATCGCCGTCCAACTGCTTTTCAAAGTTCTGAATATGCAGAATCAGGCGCTGATAGGCCCATTCCGCTGGTGATTTCTGCGAAACCGGCGTTTTCGTCATCGCTTTGGGCAAGGGCGCTGTTTCAGGGCTTTGGGTATTAGGATCGCTATGCACAACTTGGGCCCGCATCAAAGCGTCGGCCTCTAGCGCGTCGGCGGTTGTCGCAATTTCAGTCATGGCAGCGTCCTTGTCATAGTGGCAATGCGGTGGTGTCTTTCAGATTCTCCATCACGAAACTGGCGGAAATATCCGAGAGTGCAACCTTAGAAATCAACCGTTTATAGAAAGTATCGTAGGCGGCCACATCGGCGACCCGCACCCTTAGCACGTAATCCAGATCGCCGGTCATCCGGTAGGCCCCGGTAATTTCCGGCATTACGCTGACCGCATTCTGCAGCGCTGTCATTGCGTCCGCATTGTGCCGGTCGGTCCGGATCAGGACCAGCGCGGACAACCCGCAGCCCAGCTTATCGGCGTCCAACAACGCCACCCGCCCTGTGATCACGCCGCTTTGCTCCAACATCTTCACCCGGCGCCAGCAGGCATTGCGCGACAGGCCCGCCAATTCGGCCAGGGCATCTACCGACAGGCTGGCATCTTTTTGCAGTTGATGCAGAATTCGACGGTCTGTTTCGTCTACATTATGATCCATAATGTGGAGGATATCCCAATTTTTCCCATTATGACAATGTAATTTGGGACAAATCCTGCGGCGTCTTTGGGTAAGCTTATCCTAACACTCAAACAATAGGCGCAATCATGACCGACACACCGAATCCATCCGCAAGCACTTCTAACCCGTTTCGGTCCGTATTTCTGGATCACCCGGCCTCGGTTGATGAGACGTTCTGGCAGCATTTCGGCTTTGCGCTGACCTTTTCCTTCTGGCTGTTCTGTGCAGCCTTCGCGGCACTGGTCCACGCCCTGATCCCTTGCCTGTTCGAAAAAACCGGCAGCAATATCATTCGCAAACTCTATGCCCGGATCGAGCATCGCGGCGTGACCGACTAAATGTGCCGAATTGCGGCCTATCTGGGCCCAGAGATCCCGCTGGAAGACATCATCAGCAAACCGGTGCATTCGTTGCTGGAACAGTCCCAGCACGCGGCCGAGGCGAAGCTGGCCGTCAATGGCGATGGGTTTGGCTTTGCGTGGTACGGGCGCGGCGAAAAGCCGGGCGTCTACCGCGATGTGCTGCCAGCGTGGAGCGACGGAAATCTTACCAGCCTGTGCCGAATGGTCCATTCGGGTCTGTTCATCGCCCATATTCGCGCGTCGACCATGGGCGAAACCAGCCGGGCGAATTGTCATCCGTTCAGCTATGGCAGGTGGAGCTTTTGCCACAACGGCCAGGTGCCCCATTTCCCCCGCATCCGGCGCAGGCTGGAAGCGGCACTGCCAGACGTGCTGTACGCCCATCGCCGGGGCACGACGGACAGCGAAATGGTGTTTCTAACCTTGCTCTGCAACGGGTTGGATGTGGATCCTGCAGGTGCGGTTTCCCGCACGATTGAGACGCTGTCAGCAGATGCCAGCGACGGCCCGGTGCGCCTGACATGCGTGTTTTCGGACGGACACTCGCTTTATGCGTTCCGCTACGCCTCGGACGGAAGATGCCCAACTTTGTACCTGACCGAAAAGACCGAACATGGCGGCCAAGCCCTCGCGTCCGAGCCTCTATGCGGTGGTGTGCGCAACTGGCGGCCCTTGCCCCCCGATGTCCTCGTGCGCATCAACACGACCGACAATTCCGAGCATTCATTGCAAACGCAGTGCCTTACGGCCTAGCGCATTTGGTACACCCAAGCCCCGTCTTCGCGGCGGGTGCGGGTGACCTTGCCCAGCAAGAATAGGTGGTTCACATGGGCCACGGCCTCGACCAAAGCCAACCCATATTCCCCGCCTTTGATGTCCCGTTTGAACAGAGGCTGAAAGCATTCGGCGGCCGTGCGCGGGGTCGCCAAGAACGCCTCTAGCCTTGTCAGGGCGTTGTGGTGGTTGCTGATCATCTGCCGCAGGCGCGTTGGAATGCCGGTAAAGGGCAGTTTATGCCCGGGCAGGATCAACTGTGTCGGTGTGGCCAAGCTTTGCAACCGTTCGCAGGCTTCTAACCAATCGGCCACGGGGTCGGCTTCTGGTTCGGTCGCGTAGACCCCTAGATTGGGCGATATAGTCGACAGCAACTGGTCGCCGCCGATCACCAGCTCGCCCGATACATCCCACAAGGTCGCGTGTTCGGGCGCATGGCCATTGCCCATATGCACGTCCCACAAGCGCCCGCCAATTTCGATCCGCTGGCCCTGGACCAAGCGTTTGAACCCCAAGGGCAGGGGGGACACGACGTCTTTAAAATTGAAAGGCCGTTCGCTTTCCCGCTGGGTATAGACGTCGGGATCCATCCCGGCGCTTTTCCAAAAGGCCAGGGTTTCCGCGTTGGGACGCTCTTGTTCGTCCAGCACAAGCATCCGCGCCATCAGCCAAGCGGTCCGCGTGGTCAGCAGCTGCGCGCCGTGTTCAGTCTGAAACCACCCCGCAAGGCCGATATGGTCGGGATGGTGATGGGTAACGATCACGCGGCCCACGGGTTTACCCGCCAAGGGGCCATCAAGCAGGTCCTGCCACAAGCGCCGCGTCTTGGCGGTGTCGAACCCGGTATCCACCACCGCCCAGCTGTCGCCTTCGTCCAGAATAAAGACGTTCACGTGATCCAGTGCCATGGGCAAAGGCATCCGGGCCCAAAACACGCCCTC
The DNA here is from genome assembly GCA_006844665.1 of Paracoccaceae bacterium. Lineage (GTDB taxonomy): Bacteria > Pseudomonadota > Alphaproteobacteria > Rhodobacterales > Rhodobacteraceae > Dinoroseobacter. Next base: position 18,588 of record SPJP01000018.1, on the reverse strand, counting down.
GGCAACCTCGGTCACCTCGTTCACGGTAGGCGGAGTTTCAAATGGAGTCGAAATGACGCCAGTTGGTTTGGTCTTCAAGCTGGCAGTCATTGGGGCCTACGCGGTTTGGTCAAAGTCTTCGTCATACAGCCCCGCATCGCCCGCCAACGCCTGGGCGGCAAGGGTTAAAATCTCGGGCAGCAAATGTTTGGTATAGACTGTCGCCATCGCAATGCGTTTGGGATCAGCCCGGGCGGCGCGCAGATGGTAATGCCCGCCCAACACCCGTGCGCACAGCTTTAGAAAGGCCACAGCCCCGGCGAACCGCGCGTTCATATCAGTTTGGGCGACCATAGCTTCGGTCACTTCGCGCAAGGTTTCCGAGGCCTGCCAAACAGGTTCGGCCAAGTCGGGCAGGGTGGCGCGGGCGGCCTCGGCATTCGCTTCGATCTCCTCCAACAGGTGGAATATCGCCTCGCCCCCGTCCATCATCTTGCGCCCGACCAGATCCATGGCTTGCACACCATTGGTGCCCTCGTAGATCGCAGTGACCCGGACATCGCGCAGATACTGCGCCACGCCGGTTTCCTCGATGAACCCCATGCCGCCATGCACCTGGATCGCGGCATTGGCGCAGGCAATGCCGGTATCGGTGCCGAACGCTTTGGCGATGGGCGTCAACAGGGCGGCGCGGCTGGCCCAGACCGGATCGCCGGTGGCTGTCATCATGTCGCCCGCCACGGCGCAATCCAGCGCGATGGCGCGGGCGGTGATCACATCTGCGCGCATGGTGCGCAGCATCCGGCGCACATCGGCATGATCGGCAATCGCGCCGCTGGTCCCGCGCATGGGTCGGCCCTGCACCCGCTCAGAGGCATAGGCTTCGGCGGCTTGGGTGGCGGCTTCGGCCACGCCGATCCCCTGCATTGCGACGCCCAATCGCGCGTTGTTCATCATCTTGAACATCGACCGCATCCCGGTGCCAGGTTCGCCGATCAACCAGCCCGTGGCCCCGGCATAATTCATCACGCAGGTGGGCGAGCCGTGCAGCCCTAGCTTATGTTCCAGCGACAACGGGGCCAGACCATTGCGCTGGCCGGGTTTGCCATCCGCATCTGGCAGGTATTTCGGCACCAGAAACAGGCTGACCCCTTTGGTCCCTGCTGGCGCATCCGGCAACCGCGCCAGCACCAGATGAACGATGTTTTCGGCGAAATCCGCATCGCCCCAGCTGATATAGATCTTTTGTCCCGTCAGCGCATAAGACCCGTCGCCGTTGGGTTCGGCTTTCGTCCGCAGCGCGCCCACATCTGTTCCGGCCTGCGGCTCGGTCAGGTTCATCGTCCCGGTCCAATCCCCAGCAATTACCGGCGGCAGATAGGTCGCTTTGATCTCGTCCGAGGCATAGGCTTCCAACGCCTCGATCTGGCCCTGGGACAGCAGAATGCACAGGTTCAACGACAAACACGCGCCAGAGCTCATCTCGTTCACAGCTGTGTTCAGTGCATTGGGTAGTCCAAGCCCACCGAGCTCAGACGGGGCCGCAATGTTCAGCCAGCCGCCCTCGCGCAGGGCGTGATAGGCCTCGGCAAATCCGGGGCTGGTCACCACAACGCCGTTTTCCAAACGCGGCTGCTCGGTATCGCCGACCCGGTTCAAAGGGGCCAAAACCTCGTCACAGATCTTGCCCGCGCCTTCCAGAACAGACGCTACCATTTCCGGGGTCGCATCGGCAAAATGCGGGGTCTCGGCCACGGCGGGAAAGCCCACCATATGTTCCAGCACGAATTGGATATCGGCGACGGGGGATGTAAAGGGCATGGACGCGTCCGATCTGGGTCAGGGGCGTTGCGCTAGGCGGCAAACCGTTTGATAAGTCGTGACACGCGCGCAGACAGCCCGTCTATAGAAACGCAGCGTCAATAGGTGCAAAACTGAAATGACCGAACCGATGGTTCAAACCGAAAAGCTGGACCCGGACCATGCAGGCATTGCGCGGGCCGGGGCGTTGCTGCGCGGCGGATCCTTGGTCGCGTTTCCCACTGAAACGGTCTACGGGCTGGGGGCCGATGCCACCAACGACCATGCAGTCGCCGCGATCTATGCCGCCAAGGGCCGCCCCAGTTTTAACCCCTTGATCGTCCATCTGCCTGATGCGGAGACAGCAGCGCTCTACGGCCAAATGGGCCCCAACGCGCTTAAACTTGCGGCCGCCTTCTGGCCCGGTCCGCTGACAATGGTGCTGACGCGCAATCCAGATCAGCCGGTGTCAAAACTGGTCAGCGCGGGCCTGCCTAGCCTCGCCATCCGCGTACCCGCCCTGCCGTTGGCGCAAGACCTGCTCAGGGCCGCTGGTGTTCCGGTCGCGGCCCCGTCGGCCAATCCATCCGGCCAAATCAGCCCAACCCGAGCGGAACATGTGATCGCGGGCCTGAACGGACGGATCGGCGCGGTTTTGCAAGGCGGGGCCTGTTCCGTGGGCGTGGAATCGACGATTCTGGATCTGACAGACGATACCCCCCGCCTGCTGCGCCCCGGCGGCATCAGCGCCGAACAGATCGAGGATACACTCGGCGCGCCCCTGCCCAAGGCGCAAACCCAGCTGAAAGCGCCTATTTCCCCGGGGCTTCTTGCCTCGCACTACGCGCCCGGCGCGCAGGTCGTTCTGGACCAACCCGCGCGCCCGGATGGGGCCTTGTGGCTGGGTTTTGGCCCGTCTTGCGCCGGGGCCGACATGAACCTAAGCGAGGCTGGAGACCTGACCGAGGCCGCAGCAAACCTTTTCGAGGCCCTTCACAGCTTGGATGCCCGCGCCACAGAAGGTCAAATCATAGCCGTCGCCCCGGTGCCAGAAACCGGACTGGGCAGCGCCATCAATGATCGTTTGCGCCGGGCGGCCGCGCCGCGCTAAGCGGTTCCGCCTTCGCTCGACAGCAACAACGGGTTGATCCCCAGAACGGCCAGGGCGGCTTCCCATTTGTGGTTTGCATCGTCGTCGAACAACAATGCGTCCGGGCCCTGAACCGTCAGCCAGCCATTTTCCTGCAATTCCTGTTCTAATTGCCCCGCACCCCATCCGGCATAGCCCAGGGCCAGCATGCAATCGCTCGGCCCTTCGCCAACGGCAATCGCCTCTAGTATATCGACCGTCGCGGTCATTCCGATGGTGTCGGACACATCCAAGGTCGACTCGCCCGCTTTGTAGTCTTGCGAATGCAGCACAAAGCCGCGCCCGTTTTCCACAGGGCCACCGAAATGGATCGGAAGGGGCTGCATCGCATCCGTGGGGGTCACGCCGATCTGTTCTAACAAGCCCTTTAGCTGCAGTTCCGGCGCCGGCTTGTTGATAATCAACCCCATCGCCCCGTCTGCCGAATGCGCACACAGATACACGACCGCATGTTCGAAACGAGGATCCCCCATTCCGGGCATAGCGATCAGCAATTGACCAGTCAGGTCGTCGGGCAAGCTGTCTTTATCCATATATCTACAGTGGGGTTGTCGGGGGCAGGGTTCAAGCGCTTTGCCGCCAAGATCGGAATATGATTTCAATGCGTATCGGGAATGTGATTTCACAACTGTGAAACGGGCCCTAAAAGATGAACTTATGAACAGAACAGTGAATCTATTGACCGCTGCGGCCTTTGCCTGCGCGGTAGTGCCCTCCGCCAGCTTTGCCCAATCGAGCAGTGACGGCGATGTTGCGGCTGTACAAGTCATCCAAGGCTGGCGCATGGATCAGGGCAACCACATGGCGGCCCTGCGCATCACCCTTGCCCCCGGCTGGAAAACCTATTGGCGCGCCCCGGGCGAGGCTGGAATTCCCCCCGTCATCGACTGGGCCGGTTCGCAAAACCTGTCGGACGCGATGATCCATTTCCCTCAGCCCCGCGCGTTCGACACCAACGGATTTCGCACAATCGGCTACAAGGACGAAGTCATCCTGCCGTTAGAGCTCACCCCAGGGGCGCAGGGTGAAAATATCGTCGTCGAAGGCGTGTTGGAAATCGGCGTTTGCCAAGACATCTGCATGCCTGCCTCGGTCCAAATTCGTGCGGTTCTACCGCCATCAGGCGCGCCGTCGGTGGATATCGAAACAGCGTTGCGGTCCGAACCCAAACGCATCTCGGCCCAGCCGACATGCCAGCTTGGCCTGATCTCGGACGGGGTGCGCCTGACAGCTGAATTGCCGTCTTTGCCGATGATCTCTGGTGATATGGTGGCCATGGCAGAAACGGCGGACCCACGGGTCTGGGCGTCTGACACGGAACTGACCCAGAAGGATGGCAAAACCTATGCCACGGTCGAATTTGTCCCGCCTCGGGGCAGCGCAATGGTGTTCGACCGCTCCTCTCTGCGGCTGACGATTTTGGGCGACCCCGGTGAAGCGGTCGAAATGATGGGCTGCGCCGGTTAAACGGCCCTCTGGCGCAGCGTCATCACGATGGCCGACCCGATCCAGGCCAAAAGCAGCACCGCGGCAGCCCCGCCCAGGAACATCCCCAAGCCCGCCCGCATCGCGTCTGCATCCGCCAGTCCGGGCAAGATCGCTGTGACCGGCGCGCTTAAGGAATTGGTCACAATCGCCGATCCCAAAGTGCCCGCAAACCACAGCGCCAATACCGCCGCCAGGCCACCCACAAACAGCCCCATAGGCCTGCCTGCTTGGCCCAACCGAAGGGCGCGCTTGGCCGAGGTCACATGCCGCGTGACATCCATCTGCATGGCCATCAGCGCAGGCACGACCAGCAGCACCAGAACCATGCCAAAGCCCAAACCATAGACCAGCGTGATCACCGTTGGCCGCAAGAACTGCGCTTGTTGCGAGGTCTCGTATAACAACGGCGCAAGGCCCAATACGGTGGTCAGCGTCGTCAATAGAACCGGGCGAAAGCGGTCAGTCGTGCCGTCGATAATCGCCGGGAACAACCCACGATCCTTGGCGTATTCATCAATGGTTGTAACCAAAACGATCGAGTCGTTGATGATAATCCCCGTCATCCCGATCAAGCCAACCACGGTGAACATGCTTAGCGGAATGTCCCACAGATTATGCCCATAGATCGTCCCGATCAGCCCGAACGGAATGATCGCCATCACCACAACGGGCCGGGTCCAGCTGGAAAACACCCAAGACAGAACCAGGAAAATCCCCAACAAACACAGGCCAAATCCCAGCCCTGCATCGGTCAGAAAGCTTTGTTCTTGTTCGGCCAGGCCCGAAATCTGGGTCGTGATCCCGAACTGCGCCGCTAGGCTGGGTAAAATATCGGCCGCGATCTCTTCGGAAATTTCAGCCGCGCGCGCCGGGTCGTCTTCGGAAATATCCCCGGTGACCGATACGACATGCAGGCCATTTTCCCGCTGAATGGTCGAAAACCCGTTGCGCGACGTAACGGACACCAGATCCGCCAATGGCACATAAATACCAGATGGCGCGCGCATCTGAGTGCGGTCCAGAAAATCCGCTGTCAGCTCGTCCGGGGGCAGTTCAACCCGGATGGTGGCCGACCGCACACCCAGCGGATAACTCGCAGCCTCGATTCCGTTCAGACGGTCGCGCAGCACCCGGCCCAGCTGGTCGATGGTGAACCCAAGGGCCGCCCCTTGCGGCGTCAGGTCCAGGATCAGCTCTTCCTTGTCATAAGACAGATCATCTTCCAGCGCCGAAACTTCGCCATATTGCGCAAGGCGGGTCTTTAACGCTTCAGCCGCCGCTTTCAGCGTTTCACTGTCGGCCCCGGTCAGCTGGACATCCAGCGCATCGCCGCCCGGCCCCCCGCGCCAGCCGCGAAAGCTGACGGTCTCCAGCATCGGATGGTTAACGACCGTGTCTTGCAGCTCGGCCACAAAGGCAAAGCTGGAATAGGGGCGCAGATCTGCGTCGATCAGTTCGATCGCGATGGACCCCAGCTGATCAGGATCCTTGATCCCAGCGCCCGACAATCCCCGCCCGGTATTGCCGCCCAGTTCGGCCAGCACATAGGCCAGCGGGTTGCGGCCATACTCGGCCTCGTATTTCGCGCCCACAGCCTCGGTCGCCCGCTGCATTTCGCGCATCATTTCCATCGTGTCGTCGCGGGTGGCCCCCGGCAGCATTGCGAAGTTGCCAGACACTGAACCCTGTTCGGGCGAGTTAAAGAACCGCCAGGTCACATCGCCTTGGATGAACAAGGTGATCTGGCTGCCAAGCACGACGAATACACCAGCCATAACAGGGTAACGCGCGGCAATAACCCCGGCCATCAGGCGGCGGAAAATCACACGCTTGAACCACTCCAACCCTTTGTTCATCACCCGGCTGGGCAGATCAAAGCCGTGTTCGCTCATCTTGCCCAAAATCGCCAATTTGCGCGCGCGCGGCAGGGCCAGAAACAGCCCCGCCATCAGGGCCGCCCCGACAAGTGCGGCGATCAGCGTTTCACCACTGATCCAAGCGGGCAGGCCGGCCACACCGAACCAGTTCGGCAGGATCAATCCCCAGACCAACACCGCCAGAACGCCCGCCAGCGCCAAAACAGCAAGCCCGGCCTTTGCGACCTGCACCCGGCTGAACCCCGTGTCTTGCCGTTCCTTCAGCGCATGGGACATGTGATTGGGCAAGATCAAAAAGCATTCGATCAGCGAGGCGATTAGCACAACGATCACAGTGAAAGGAATATCCGCGATCAGCTGGCCGAACCGGCCTTGGATCATGGTTAACCCCCAAAAGGCGATGATCGTTGTGATGGTGGCCGAAAAAACGGGGCCCGCCATGCGCTTGGCGGCGTTCTCGGACGCCTCGACCGGGGATTCGCCCAAGCTGCGGGCGCGGTAATCGGCGTGTTCGCCCACGACAATCGCGTCATCCACCACGATCCCCAAGGTGATAATCAGCGCGAAAAGCGAGATCATGTTGATCGTCAGCCCCGCCGCATACATCAGCGCAATTGCGGCCAGCATTGCCACGGGGATGCCGGCTGCCACCCAGAACGCAGTGCGCGCGTTCAGGAATAAAAATAGCAGCCCGACCACCAGCGCCAGACCAACAATCGCGTTGTCCAGCAGGATGTTCAAACGGCCGGTAATCAGCTCGGCCCGGGTGCGGATCAGATCAATGGTGACCCCTTCGGGCAGGCCAGCCTGAACTTCCTCGGCGACCTCTTCGACCTGGGCTTGCAGCTTGATCGCGTCGCCTTGATCAGACCGGTCCACCCGGATCGAAATCGCCGGGTTCGGCCCCACGAAATAGCCTCGGTTCCGGTCAATGCCTTCGACCTGGATTTGCGCCACATCGCCCACGGTCAGGGTACTGCCATCAGGGTTAGATCGCAGCACGATCCCTTCGATATCTGCCGCATCGCGCTTGGCCACGCCCGTGCGTACCCGTGCAGCACCCCCCGACACATCGCCCACCGGGGTGGTCGCAACCTCGGCCCCGATGGCGGTTGCGATTTCCGATAAGGTCACGTCATTGCGGATCAACGCGCCCGAGGTCACCTGCACAACCGTTCTGGGGTCGGCGATGCCGCGGATGGTGACGCGGGTGACGCCGTTCAGGAACAATCGCGCCACAAATTCATCGGAAAACCGCGCCAATTGGTCGACGCCGACAGGCCCCGTGATCACCACATCTGTCACCCGGTCCCGCCACGCGCCGCGCCTGACATTGGGGGTTTCGGCCTCCGCAGGTAAATTGCTGATCGCGTCGACAGCGGTCTGCACATCATCTGCGGCCCGCGCCATGTCCCAGCCCGGCTCGAATTCAAGCGAGATCCGTGCGCTGCCTTCGCTGGCCGTGGCTGACGAACTCGCGACCCCTTCAACTGTCAACAAAGCGGGCTGCATGATCTGCACGATGGCCCCGTCCACGTCTTCGGCCCCGGCCCCGTCCCAGCGGACCGAAACGGATACGGAATCGATGATCACGTCGGGAAAGAACTGGGCCCGCATATTGGGAACCGCAGCGGCCCCGGCCGCCAAAAGACACACCAGCAACAGGTTCGCCGCAGTGCGGTGTCGCGCGAAATAAGACAGCAGGCCCGAAAATTTCATACCCTATCCCCCCATCCGGCCTTCCAGCCGTTCGACCACGCGAATAGGCACCTCGGGCTGGTTGAGTTGCCCCAGCAGGCGTTCGCGGACTTCGGCAGGCATCCGGGTGTTCGCCTCGACAAAAGCGATCAGCTTGGCGCGGCGTTCGTCGTCCAGCGCGATTGCGCTGGGGGCCTCTGGCGCCGGGGCGCCGCCTTCGGGGGCAGGGCGCAACGGGGATATGCGAATACCGGCCCCCAGCAAGGGCGAACGTTCGGCCACCAGCTCTCGTCCCGCCAGACCGCGAGCTTGAACGATCACGTCATCGCCCTGACGGCGCAAAACCTCCACACTGGCATATTCCAGCCGGTCGCCTTCCCCCAGCAGCAAGACGCCCCCCGCCGCATCCACGGCGCTGGCGGGCAACAAGGCAACCCGGTTCATCGCGGGTTCAACCACAGTTGCGGTGACAAAATCACCGGGCCGGAAGCTGGGCATATTGGTCATCGGCGCAAATAACAACCGCCCGGTCTGGCCTTCACCGACCGATGCACTGGCCCGAGAAATCTGGGTTTCCGCAATCGTATCAAATCCCGACACATCCAAGCTGACCCGAACAGTTGCAGGGCGCAGCACCCCGGCCTGATCCAACAGCCGCGCATATTGCGCGGTCGAGATCCTGAACGCCACTTCCAGCGCGCTGGGATCAATCAGCTGAGCGATTTTTTCATTGGCCGACAAGGTCCCGCCCGCGATCACGGCCACATCGGCAAGCACCCCGTCAAATTCCGCGATCAGCTTGGTATCGGTCACGTCACGCTCGGCCTCGGCCAAGGCGATCTGGCGGCGCGACAGGGCGGTTTCAGCCCGTTCGATCCGGGATTGCGCACTGGCAAGGGCTTGGCGCTGGGACAAAACCGATTGCGCGGCCGAGGATGCGGACAGCTCTGCCGCCTCTACTGCGGCAGCGGTGCCAACACCGCGTGCGGCCAGATCCTGCTGCCGGGTCAGGGCGCGCATTCGCAGATCCGCCTGATCTTGGGCCCCTTTCAACGAATCCTCGGCCAAAGCCAAAGCGCGGGTTGCATCGCGCAGCTCTGCCTCGGCCTCGCTTAGATCCGCCCCGGCGATATCCAGCGGCGATTGCGCGTCCGTTGGGTCAATTTCCAGCAACACTTCACCCGCCGTGACCGATCCGCCTTCGACAAGGTTATCCGACACCTTCAAAATCGTCCCAGCGCTGGGCGCACGCAAATCCAGACTGCGGCGGCTGACCACCTCGCCAAAGGTCGAAAACTCCGGCGCGATCTGGGAGGGCTCGTAGGCGATTACATTCACGCTTGTCACCCGTTCCCGCGCGGGCCGTGACCGAGGTTCCGCCGAAATACGTTCCTGCACAGCGCTGTAGATGCCGCTGCCTGCATAGGCCAACAACCCAAAGGTCAGGGACATCAAAAACAAGCCCATAAGGCTACGGGTTAGAAAGCGCATTCAAGAAGTCTCCGGACGGATCTGGGCATTAAACGTATCAGATAATGCTTTCCGTCGCTTGTCCAAGCCAAGTTTTTGCGATCACTTTGCAATAACAAGGCCTAGGGCCAAGGTTCAGCCTCGCCAAACAGAGCAGATCCTTGGAAACTCAGCCCGCAGACCCGCGCGTGATCAGGCGATGGCGCTGGGCAGGAAATACAGCACGGTGTACAGCGTCACACCGCCTGAAAGGATCGCCAAAATCACGTTTTTTGTCCACAAACCAATGACTAAGGTCGCGCTCGCGGCCGCCAATCGCGCCGGATCAAGCTGCCCGCCTGTTGCGTCGGGCCATAAAACCAAGGGTGTGATTAGCGCAGGCATCACCGCCACAGCGGTATAGCGCAAGTGGCGCAGCAGCCAGAGCGACATGTGCCGGTTTCCGATCAAACCCAGAAAAGAAAACCGCAAAACAAAGGTGCCAACACCCATGCAAAAGATGATTATCCAGATATTCGCGTCTGAAAAGCTCATTTTTGGCGCTCCATCCACAGCTCGACCTGCGCGCCGGTGATCATTGCCGCAAAGGCCGCGACAAGCAGCCACAGGTTATAGGGCAAAAAGTTCAGCAGCAGCGCCACGATAATAGACACCATCGCCGCCGCAACATGGGCAATCGTCCGCAATCCCGGCGCGATGATCGCCAGAAACGTAATCGGCACCGCGAAATCCAGCGCATATTCCGGCGGGATAGAGGTCCCGACAGCCGCGCCCACATAGGTGAACAGATACCAAAATGGCGCGACGGCAGTAGCGACACCGAAAAAGAACGCCAGCTTGCTGTCCAAGGGCAGTTCTGGGTTCTGCTCGTAATATTGGTGGGCCGCAGCATAGCTTTGGTCGACCATAAAGTAGCTGACCAAGGCCCGTTTCCAAACCGGCGCGGCCCCCAGATGCGGGGTCAAAGACGCCGAATACATGACCATCCGCATATTCACAGCCAGCGCCGAGGCCAGAACGATCAATGTCGGGACATGGTCCTGCATCAGCTGGATCGCGGTGAACTGGGCGGCCCCCGCGATCACCAAAACCGAAAACCCCATTACTTGGTATATGTCCAGGCCCGCTTCGGTGCCGACCACGCCGAACAGGGTGGCGAATGGCCCGACGACCAATAAGAAAGGCAATCCGGTACGGAAGCCTGCCCAAAAACTCGTTTTCATGGTGGTTGTCTTCACGGCGAAGCCCTGCGTTAATGCCCAACGGGTATCCTGCAATGAGAATGAACTCAAATGACAAATCGTGATGCACCCCATTCCTATCTGATCGCGCCGGACCTGTCGCGCGCCGGGCTGACGCGCGCTGTGACGGGCACTGGCCCTGAAGGGGCCGAGCTGTCGTTGAACGTGGTCGAAGAACGCCCGCTGACGATCTATCTGAACAGCCGCGAAATCGTCACCGCGATGACCATCGGCGACTACCCGGAATATCTTGCACTGGGCTTTCTGGCCAATCAGGGCATGCTCAGCGCTGATGATGTGGTGACCGGGGTCGAATATGACGAGGATCTAGAGGTCGTCGTCGTTCGCACAGCCGTTGAAACCGATCACGAGGCAAAGCTCGCCCGCAAAACCCGCACCAGCGGCTGCGCTGTGGGCACAGTGTTTGGCGATATGATGGAAGGGCTGGAAGGCCTGACTTTGCCGCAAACCACGGTCCGTACCTCGGACCTGTTCGCCTTGGCCCACCGGATCAACACGACCCCCAGCCTTTACTTGGATGCAGGGGCGATCCACGGGTCGGTTCTGTGCCAGGGCGACCGCCCTTTGGTCTATATGGAAGACGTGGGCCGCCACAACGCGGTGGACAAAATCGCAGGCTGGATGCGGGCCGAAAGCGTCGATCCCGCTGACAAAACCCTTTACACAACCGGGCGTCTGACCTCGGAAATGGTGATCAAAACCGCGCTTATGGGCATTCCGGTGCTGGCATCACGGTCGGGCTTCACGGCTTGGGGCGTGGAAATCGCCCAGCAGGTTGGCCTGACCCTGATCGGGCGGATGCGGGGCAAGCGCTTTGTTTGTTTGTCCGGGGCCGAGCGGTTGGAACGCGACGCCGATCTGGCGAACCTGCCGGACGAGCCTGCAAAATCGGGCCGCAAATCAGCGCGGGCAGGGGTATCCTCGGCCGGGTCCAACGCTTCATGAATACGGTTGGGGTTATCTTAGCAGGCGGTCGGGCCACCCGCATGGGCGGCGCGGATAAAGCCGCTTTGATGCTGGGCGGGCAAAGCCTGCTGGCCCGCTGCGTGGATCGTCTGGCACCACAAGTGGACCGGATCGTGCTGAACGCCAACGGCGATCCCGAACGGTTCAGCGCTTACGATCTGCCGGTGTTGCCCGACACGATCCAAGGCTTTGTCGGCCCCTTGGCGGGGGTTCTGGCGGGCATGGATTGGGCAGCCGAAAACGGGGCCGACGCCGTGGTCAGCGTGGCCGCCGACACCCCGTTCTTCCCCCTCGATCTGGTGGAACAGCTGCGCACAGCGGGCCCCCTGGCCCTGGCCGCCACCCCTGATCCGGACCGGGGCAAAAACCGCCATCCCACATTCGGTCTGTGGCCGGTTTCCTTGCGCGATGACCTGCGCGCCGCGTTGCAAGAGGGCCTGCGCAAGGTGGTCCTGTGGACCGACAAGCACGGCGCAGGCCAAGCCATGTTTCCGGCAGACGGCTTTGACCCCTTCTTCAACATCAACACACCAGAGGATCTGGCCCGGGCACAGGGGTTCTTGTGAAGACATTCGGCATCATAGGTTGGAAAAACACCGGCAAAACCGGCCTGGTCGAACGGCTGGTGACCGAGATTTGCGCAAGGGGCTTTACCGTCTCGACCCTGAAACACGCCCATCATGCGTTTGACGTTGATGAGCCCGGGCGCGACAGCCACCGCCACCGAGTGGCAGGCGCGTCTCAGGTGTTGGTCGCGGGCGGGCAGCGCTGGGCCTTGATGACCGAACTGCGTGGCGCGCCGGAACCCTCTGTGGATCATCTGCTGGCCCAACTGTCCCCCGCCGATCTGGTCCTGGTCGAAGGCTGGAAGGCCGGAACCCACCAAAAACTGGCCACCTACCGAAAAGACAGCGGGCGGGATCTGTATCTGGACGACCATGTCTGCGCCGTGGCCTCTGACACCGTGTTGGATGTGGCATTGCCTCAGTTTGATCTGGACGACACCGCTGCCATCGCTGATTTCATCCTGGCGCAGGTGGCCTTATGAGCCTGCCGCCACCCCTGAAAAACGACTGCTTCGCGCTGCCCCCCGGCCACCACTGGACCCCGGTGGACGAGGCGTTGGAGGCCCTGCGCACCGCCCTAACCCCCATCGTCGGCACTGAAACCTTGCCTATTTTTCGGGCCCTTGGCCGGGTTCTGGCCGCAGACGTGACCGCACAGCGCGCCAATCCGCCCTATGCCAATTCCGCCGTCGATGGCTACGCCGTCCGCGCCGCCGACTGGCCGGGCGCGGGGCCTTTCACCGTGCCTTTGGTGCCGGGCCGTTCCGCAGCGGGCGCCCCGTTTTTGGGCGACATCCCCCCCGGCCACGCCGTCCGCATCCTGACCGGCGCCATGGTCCCCGCCGGGGTCGACACCGTGCTTTTGCAAGAAGACACCAGCGCAAACGCCACCGAAATCGCCTTTCACGGCCCTTTGAAGCCCGGCGCGAATATCCGCAAAGCGGGCGAGGATCTGACCAAAGGGGCCTCAGCCCTGCCCAAAGGCGCGCGCCTACGGCCCCAGGATCTGGCCTTATTGGCTGCCATCGGGGTGTCCCAAGTCACGGTCCATACCCCCCTGCGCATCGGCGTTCTGTCCACGGGCGACGAGGTTGTGAACGCAAGCGATCCGGCCCAGCCCCACCAGATTTACGACGCCAATCGCCCCATGTTGCTGGCCCAAATCGCGGCTTGGGGGTTCCAGCCTGTGGATCTGGGCCTTGTGCCGGACAACCGCGCCGCCTTAGCCGCGCGTTTGAACCAAGGCGCGCAGCAGGCCGATATGATCCTGACCTCGGGCGGCGCATCGGCCGGGGACGAAGACCATGTGTCGGCCTTGCTGGATCAAACCGGGTCCCTGAACCTGTGGCGCATCGCGATGAAGCCGGGGCGGCCCTTGGCGCTGGGTCTGTGGGAGGGCACGCCGATTTTCGGCTTGCCGGGCAATCCCGTCGCCGCCTTTGTCTGCGCCCATATCTTCGCCAAGCCCGCCGCCCGCGCCTTGTCGGGCGAAGGCTGGCAGTTGGACCAAGGCTTCACCGTCCCCGCGGCCTTCACCAAAAAGATGAAAGCCGGACGCCGCGAATATCTGCGGGCCCGGCTGAATGCGGATGGCGGGGCCGAGGTCTTTGCGTCCGAAGGATCGGGGCGCATTTCGGGGCTGTCCTGGGCCACGGGGCTGGTGGATCTGCCCGAGGGCGAGCGGCTGGTCCAGCCCGGCGATCCGGTCCGGTTCCTGCCGTTCTAAACCACTGCAATTAGTCGAACATTCCCGTCACCCGGCCCAGCAGCATAAACGCCCGGGCCGAGCGTGTTTCCGCAAAGCGCGCCAGCTCTTCATCGCTGGCATGGCTTTCGAAATCCACCAAAGTGCGGTCGAACTGGCGCAGGAAATGGTGGGCGGTGTCGCGAAACACCGGGTCAGACCGCATCCGCGCGGATGTCAGCGCCAAACAGCTGCGGTCCCTGATACCACCCAAACTGGCCACATTGCCGCTGCGCTCGCCATTGGCAAAGCGCCGCCACAGGTCGGGCTTGGCACGGTCGGGCCGCAGGTCATCCATATAGATGCCCTCTTGGCTCAGCAGCGTCAGAATATCCTGGGCCGAGCGGATCAGCTTGGCCGCTTCCCGGTCCTCTAGCGCCAGACGCAGGGCGCGGAACCCGTCTTTATCCTCGGCCGTTTCCGGGAAATTCGCCGCCTTGATGAAATCCGCGACCGAGATTTGTTCCCGTGCCAGCTCTTCCGCAGGCGTGCCGAGGGCCAAAGCGGGTTGGCCTTTCGCAGGCGGCTCTGGCGGATTGGCGCTTAGGGCTGGTTTTTCTTCCGATACAGGCACATCCCGGCGCGAGGCGAATTTCACCAGCGTCGTTTCGGTCTGCTTTTGGGCGGCGGCAATTTCATCCAGCTTGCGTTCGACACCGGGCTTCAGCCCGCCAATGCCACCCTGGGCCTGTTCCACATAGGCATAGCGCATCGCGGTGATCGCGCCCTGCAGGCGGTTGGCTTCTTCGCGCATCACGCGGGCGGTGCGCGCCACAGCCGCCGTCACCCAGATCAACGCGATTGGCATGAAAATGGACAACAGCATAATGACAAAGCCGAACGGCTGTTCCGTCGTGCCTTCTTTGGCCAGATCAAAGACGAAAAACGCAACAGCAACCCCGCCCAGCCATATGACGCTTAGCCCGCCAGCGATCAATTCGACCGCCGTGATGTTTACGCCTGTGTCACGCTTGTCGAACACCCCCAAAGACATGGGGCGTGCGTCGCGTCGTGGACCGGTTTCGTTCGGGGGTTCAGGATTGGCCATCCTTCTGGATCACTTATAAACGATCGAAAGGATTTCATAAGAGCGCGTCCCCCCAGGGGTGCGCACTTCGACACTGTCGCCTTCTTCTTTGCCGATCATAGCCCGGGCGATGGGGCTTTTCAGGTTCAGCAACCCAGCCTCGATATTCGCTTCGGGCTCGCCCACGATAGTGTAGGTTTTTTCTTCGTCGGTGTCCTCATCCACGATGGTCACTGTCGCGCCGAATTTGATCGCGCCGGTCTGCTTCGCAGGATCGATGATGTCGGCAAGCGAGATGATCGCCTCCAGCTCTTTGATCCGACCTTCGATATGGGACTGCTGTTCGCGGGCTGCGTGGTATTCGGCGTTTTCCGAAAGGTCACCATGTTCGCGCGCCTCGGCAATCGCGCGGATCACCGAGGGGCGGTCTACGGATTTCAGCTGCTTCAACTCGCCGTCCAGTTTTGTATAGCCGACGCGGGTCAGCGGGATCTTCTCCATGGTGCTGTCATTATCCTTTGACGAAACTCGAAGCGCTAACATAAACACGCCCGTCCCCCGCGCAAGGGTTGTTATGGCGCGTAGCTTACAACTTCATACTCGATATTCTGATCATCGATGAAGTAAAGCCTGCGTCCGGGGGCGTATTCGGCGTGATGGTGCGGCGCGAAGCCCACAGATCGGATCGCGTCCTCGGTCGCCTCCAGATCCGGAACCACAACCGCCAGATGGTTCATTGCCCCTGGCGTGCGGTACCGTGGGGCCGCCTGTGTGGGGCTGTCCTGGACCGAAAACAGCGCGATATAGCGCTGATCTGTGCCCACATGTACCGCATAAGCCCCCCTGTCGATCGGCCCCTGCCAGCGGATGCGCCAGCCGAAAACGGTTTCCATCCAGCCTGCCGTTGCGTTGGGGTCGGTCACCGTCAGGTTCACGTGTTCCAGGTCTGCTTTAAACTGAGTGGTCATGATCTGTCCCTCCTTGATTTATCGGACAGATAGGCTGATAATTCCTCAACCTCACTTTAGGTCAAGGTATTTTTGTGGAAAAAATGCTCTCCATCGGCAATCTGGCGGACCGCACCGGGCTAAGCGTGTCTGCCATCCGCTATTATGAAAGCGAAGGCTTGATACAGGTTGGGCGCAATGCAGGCGGTCAGCGGCGGTTCTATCGCGCCGATATCCGCCGTCTATCCTTCATCATGATCGCCCAGAAATTCGGGTTCTCTATTGCTGAAATCGCCAGCCTGCTGTCCGATCTGCCCGGGGGCCGCACCCCTACGCCTGCCGATTGGAAAAAAATCAGCACCAATATGCAAACCCGGCTGGACGCGCAGATCGCCTCTCTGCAGAAAATGCGCGACAATCTGGATGGCTGTATCGGCTGCGGTTGTCTGTCGCTTCCCCGCTGCGCGCTATGGAATGCGGCAGACGCCGCCGCAAAAACCGGCAAGGGCCCCCGCTATCTGTTGGGCGATGCGCCATCGGGTCACAGCGATTGACCAGACCAAAGCGGATCGTTACCCAGTGTTCCAAGCTAAAAGCAGGTTAACACGAAGGGTGCCCCAATGACCGCAGTAGAGCGCGAAGAGATGGACTACGACGTCGTAATTGTGGGCGCGGGCCCGGCAGGACTGTCCGCCGCGATCCGTCTAAAACAATTGGATGCCGATCTGGATGTAGTTGTGCTGGAAAAGGGTTCTGAAGTGGGGGCCCATATCCTGTCCGGTGCTGTGCTGGATCCCTGCGGCCTGGACGCCCTGATCCCCGACTGGAAAGCCAAAGGCGCGCCGATCACGGTTCCAGTCAAGAAAGACAATTTCTACATGATGGGCGAGGCAGGCCAAATCCGCATGCCCAACGCCATGATGCCGCCTTTGATGAACAACCACGGCAATTACATCGTCTCGATGGGCAATGTCTGCCGCTGGATGGCCGAACAAGCTGAAGAGCTCGGGGTCGAGATTTTCCCAGGCATGGCCTGTTCCGAACTGATCTATGGGGACGAAGGCCAGGTCAAAGGCGTCGTCGCGGGCGAGTTTGGCAAGAACGCCGACGGCACCGAAGGCCCGGCTTACGAACCCGGCATGGTGCTGAACGGTAAATACGTTTTCCTGTCCGAAGGCGTGCGCGGATCCCTGTCCAAGCAAGTGATCGCGAAATACGATCTGGCCAAAGGGTCCGATGTGCCGAAATTCGGCCTCGGCATGAAGGAAATCTGGGAAATCGACCCTGAAAAGCATCGCGAAGGCACCGTGACCCACACAATGGGCTGGCCTTTGGGCGGCAATGCCGGGGGCGGCTCGTTCATCTATCACCTGGACAATAACCAAGTGTATGTCGGCTTCGTTGTCCACCTGAACTACAAAAACCCCTACCTGTTCCCGTATATGGAATTCCAGCGCTTCAAGCACCACCCCATGGTGGCCGAGCTGTTGAAGGGCGGCAAACGCATTGCTTACGGCGCCCGCGCCATCACCGAAGGCGGCTATCAGTCGATCCCGAAAACCGCCTTCCCGGGCGGCGCGCTGCTGGGCTGTTCCGCCGGTCTGGTCAACGTCCCGCGCATCAAGGGCAACCACAACGCGATGCTATCAGGCAAGCTGGCCGCCGAAAAAGCGTTTGAAGCGATTGCAGAGGGCCGCTCCGGCGACACGCTGGAAAGCTACCATTCCGATCTGAAATCCGGCCCCATCGGCAAAGATCTAAAGCGCGTGCGCAATGTCAAACCGCTCTGGTCGAAATTCGGACTGACGACCTCGTTGCTGGTGGGCGGCGCTGATATGTGGCTGAACAACTTGTTCGGCTGGTCACCTTTGAACCTGCGCCACGGCAAAACGGACGCCGCATCCACCCGCAAGGCCAAAAAGTACAAGCCCATCGACTACCCCAAACCCGATGGCAAACTGTCCTTTGACCGTCTGACCAACGTCTCGTTCAGTATGACCAACCACGAAGAATCCCAGCCTGCCCACCTGCAGCTGACCGATCCTTCGGTCCCAATCGGGGTGAACCTGCCGCAATTCGCGGAACCCGCAGAACGCTATTGCCCTGCGGGCGTGTACGAAGTGATCCACGAAGATGGGAAGGACCCTCGGTTCCAGATCAACTTCCAGAACTGCGTCCATTGCAAAACCTGCGATATCAAAGACCCCAGCCAGAACATCACCTGGGTCACGCCACAGGGCGGCGACGGTCCCAACTATCCTAATATGTAGGCAGATCACGGTGCATTGATCCAGATGGGGCGTCCGATGGATGGACACCCGTCCGCCCCCCGGCTAGGTTTCTTTGGAAACTTGACCGGGGATCTCTTTATGCGCCGTTTGCTTGGTACTGTATTTGCAACTGCTGTTTCGCTGTCGATGGCTGGGTCACCGGTCTCGGCTGACGGCATGGCGGGCAATTATCTGGCAGGGCGCGCGGCCGCGATGCACAATGAATTTGCATCCTCGGCGGACTATTACGCTTTGGCCAGTATCGTTGATCGCGACAACCCGGTGATCCTGGAAAACGCGGCCTTCGCTTATATGGCGCTGGGCAAATTCGAAGTGGCGGCCTC
>SPJP01000179.1 GCA_006844665.1 Paracoccaceae bacterium | reverse complement strand
TGACGGGTTGGATCGCGTTGTCGCGGCCTTCCTACGGCTGGACAAACCCATGGATTTTGACGCTGTGGATCGTCAGCCTGTGGATTTGGTAATGTGCCTGTTCGCCCCAACAGACAGCGGCGTAACCCATTTGAAGGCCTTGGCGCTTGTGTCACGAACTCTGCGCGACCCAGGTGTTTGCGCCAAGCTTCGGGCAAACACGGATCCAAATACTTTGTTTACGATTCTAACAGAGCTACAACGGACCCAGGCCGCTTAGGGCTGGGATTTCCAATCCGAAAACCCAAAGACTTGGTAGTCCCGGGCATAAGCAGACCGTGCCGCCGATTCTAGCTGTTGGCTATAGATGTCAGACAGCGATGGCGCTTTGGGCATCGGTTCAGGCACAAAGGCCGGGGCTTCAATGCCAAAACCACCCGCAAAAACTGCAAGATCACGGGCCAAGGTTTCTTCGTGAAAGATGTGCTTGGGCGGAACGACCGAGGCGAATCCCTGCACCATCGCCAGTTGGCTGCACCAAGACGGGTCAATGCGCAAACTTGTCTGGCCCGTTAGGTTTCCCCGCAACCATTTCAGGAATGCCAGAAAAGCGTCGTGTAGCGCTTGGTTTCCAAAATCCTCTTGCCGGTAAATTTCAGGCAAGGGAACTTTATAACTGCCAATCAATGCCCGCCGGATATCCGCAAAGGCGTTCAGATCGCTGGGCAATATCTTTTCGACAAAGGCCTTAAACACCCGCGCAAGGGGGTGGCGCACCACTGTAAAGCTTTGAAGTCCGGCAGATCGCGCCATCCATTGGCGAAGCTCTTTCTGCTTCATGTTTTGATGAATCTGGCCA
Source organism: Paracoccaceae bacterium (assembly GCA_006844665.1). Classification (GTDB taxonomy): domain Bacteria; phylum Pseudomonadota; class Alphaproteobacteria; order Rhodobacterales; family Rhodobacteraceae; genus Dinoroseobacter. Next base: position 18,950 of record SPJP01000179.1, on the reverse strand, counting down.
CCAAGCCCTTCCAGCCAATCAATCACTGCCTTTTCGCCTGTCGCCTTTATCGGCTGATACAAAAGCGGCCCAGCGTCACTGGCGATATAGGTTGGCACAGCGGCGCCACGATGGGGTTCAAACAGGGGTGTGAAATCCATACCGAATGGATCAAGCGAAATCAGGGCACGTTCCATTTCTTCGGCGTTTTCGACTTTGCCGCGGAGCGCGGAAGGATTCTGCTTTTTCAGCGATCGGTCAAAGCGTGTTAGCTCATACTCTGACCCAAGCCATTTTACCAAGCCGGCCAATACATCCAAATTCTGCAGGTCGGGATATTCAAGCTCGAACGCTGTTTGACCAGATTTCTGCAAGCCGGTTCGAACGATCCGCAGGAAATCCTGGTAGCCTGCCAAATGCTCGACGAATTCATCCTTATCAAAAGATATTGCCTTGTTTTCGACCAGTCCTTTTGAATCCGTCAACACCCATTGATCTGTCGCAAGCGCCATCTTCCATGACACGTAGGTTTCAACCGGATTGCGGGTCAGAATGATCTTAGCGCAGCGGGGATCGGCAAGGGCCGCATCGCGAACGCGAGCATCGTGGTCCCAAAACAAACGAAAGCCAGCCAGACCGTTGGCCTCCTGACGTACTCTTTCGATCAGTTGGAACGGATCTTTTTCGCGTTGCTCTAATGTGATGCCCAAATACTCTTCAGTGTTCGCCTCTACCGAAATGAAGTAGGGGTTATAAAGCTCGCCAAAGCTGCGGAGGTCGGGGATCGAGTTTATGTTCCGCTCTAGATAGTTCGAACCCGTCCGCATCCCTGCGAAAACAACGAAATAATCAAACTTACCTGTCATCTGTCGGCCTTTACCAAATAGGGTTTCGATAAAGCGGCTTTCACTTCGGTGCTTTCGCCGTCGATCGGAAAATCACCGGTCAAGTAGGGCTTCATGCCGGCGTTCTTTAGCTGCTGTAGGAAGAGCCCAAAGCCCGTCAAATCCACCATGCGAGGTGCCTCGGCCAAGCGGCGCGGTGTATTGGGTTCAATCTCGTTCAAGATTTCCTGCAGATACTCCATTGGATCCGCGATGAAATCTGCCAAAGTCCAGATACGCACACGCGCGGGCAGGCCCGCTTTGCGTAAATTACTAAGAAAATCGTCTTCGACGCTTTGCATCCACGCCGCTTCCCGCCGTTTCGCGTTAAAATCCAGGTCCTTCGAACGGAACAATTTGATCGCCCACGCCCCCGAGATCACAGAAAGATGCGCATTGTCATCCCAGAATATCAGCGGATTGATGTCCTGACGGTCATAGGGGCCGTACTGAAAACACTGCCGCTGACCCCGACTGTTCCAAATCAAATTTGTCAAAAATGCCCTTGGATTGCTGTCCCGCAAGTTCACAGACGCGGGCAAACCCCCTTCGACGACCCGGGCCCCGCCTTCAAACGAAACTTTTGTCCAATCAAACAGATTGCCATGGACCCGTGCGCCGGTTCGTTGGGCAAGCCACTGTTCGAAATCCTCAAACAATTCGGTAAAACCCTGAAACACCGAATAAGGTGCGGCAGTCTTCGCGATTTTCCAATCATCCTTTGGAAAACGACTTTGCATATACAGACCAGGGCGGCCAAATGCCTGGCGTTCGGCGGCCAAAGAGAACACTCGGTCGATCTTTTGTGGGTTCGGTTCTGTCTTGCGCGGCGCTCGCTCGGCGGGGGCTAAGAATGCATCATAAAGGCGATCTGCTCTGGGCCAAATTTTGCGCGCCATGAAGCAATCAGATTTGCGCAGATGTTGCAGGTGGTCGTCATAGAAAACATACGGCTTCCCCTGCAAATCAAACTTTGACAGCGTCAGCGTGCGGCTTTCAACTTGGCGCGACACAATCCGGGCGATGGATTGAAAATAGCTTTCATCAGGGATCCAAACCCTGCGAAAATACCGGTCAAGCTGCCGCCTGCGGGGATGCTCCAGAATGCCCGACAAAGTTTCGCGGGTCAGGCACCACCATTGCGACCCCAGATGCGGCTCGATCCCTTTCGGAATTCTGCGCTGCACACCGAAGCGACGCTGAAGGCGAACATAGGCATCAAACGCCTTGCGATGCGTCTTCCATGAAAACGGAAAGCGCAGCGTAAAACGTTCCTGATGCAGCCCGCCAATGGTCCAGGGAACGTCTTCGACGGTGACGGATTCGATGAAATCCACCCGTGGATGTTCTGATAGATACTCGATCATTTCGACAACCGGCCGCAGGGGAAGACAGCTGCCACTGGCCAATGCGATATGGTTCAGATGCGGGAACTCTTTCAACATCATTTCTGACGCCACTTGGGTTGCCTTGACCAATGACCATGTGCCCCAGCCGCAATTGAACCGTGGCGCAAACCGCACCGTATCCAAATCAGACAAAGTCTTAGCAAAGGCCTTGGCCGCCGCGTCTGACACTTTGCGATCAATATGAATGACCACGGGGCAGCCGTTTTCGACCCAATAGCGCGCAACCTGGGACGCACGGTCTAGGTCCGCGTGAACCAGCATGACAAAACCCAAGCTCATGCCCAATTTCCCTTCGACATTAGCCCCAAGATTTCCAGCTGCCGCCAATTGATGTAGCGTTCGGAATGCTCGTGCCACAAATCCGGCTGGGTCGTCCCTAGATGCTTTGCATAAGCTTTATACTCGCGAGACTTGCCATAGTGCTGCTGGCGACTCTTTTCTTCTTCGCTTTTCTCAACGAAAGTATTCAGGAACTTAGCGTGTAACAGGCATCCTGACATCCGCTCGCCGCCATACTCGTCGTAAACTTGGTTCAACCCACGGGGCAGTGCCATATGTGTACTATCGACATAAGCATAGCTGCTCTTCCATTTGACCAAGGGCGTTTTGTTTAATGCAGGCGCGCTGTGCGGCTGGTCTTGGAAAAAGGCCCGCGCCCTGGGGCCGCCCTGGATCCACAGATTGCCGTATTTCCCATTTTTCGAATACTGGTAATTGCCGCTATCGAACCAGGACGCGATTTCCATCGGGTTCTGACCTTCGACATATGTCTGCGCGTCGATCGGCCCTTTGGGGTACATATCCAGCAACATCGCAGGAAACGACCGGATCGAGGACGCATCCATCCAATCGGTCAGCGCTTGCAAGGGCCGAGTGTCACAGAATGGATAGACGAGGAACTCGTCGACATCGGCAACCAAGGTCCAATGGCCATCGCCATAAATCCGCTGCAACCAGTTCAACCAGTCCACCCCGAAGCGCGACCGTCGGTAACTGGATCCTGTCTGCCAAAGCGAAACATCAGGCTGGTCAATCAGCCATTCGTCCGTTTCGTCATCTGACGCGTTGTCGACCATTAGAAAATGGTTCACGCCCATTCTGCGATAGTAGTCGAAAAAGTAAGGAAGACGGATTTTTTCATTCCGCAGGGTCGAGAACAGCAAAATGTCCCCGTCTTTGATCAAATCAGTTCTGTCAGCGATACAGGTCAGTTGCCTGCGCTTTCGGAACGCGCGTATCAACCAACGCTTTCGTTCCAGCCGAAGTCTATACCGATCGACAACGCCCAAGATGTGCGCCCTTACTCGTATGGCCCTTGCGCTATGCCAAGAGCCTTGTGACTGCCCTACCCGTCAGGAAAAATTTTGTCGAAGTGATCCTTCCACTTAGGCGCTTTCAGAATGGGCGCATCAGCTTCGGGGGACAATCCTGCGAGATTTTGCTTAATTATTTCCCTCCAAGAATACATATCCACAGGGCTTAGGTAAACGGGCAAACTGCCCAGAGTTTCCCTGTAGACCGCTAAATCTGCCAAAACCAAAAAACAACCGTGGGTTGCAGCCTCGATGGGCGGCAATCCTGTTCCTTCCGCGAAGCTGGGAAAAAGAAAAGCGCGGGCCTGCCTGTACAGCGCTGCGATGGCGGCGTCTGGCAAACCAGAAACTTCGTGCACAAAGCTGCCGTACACTTCGCTGCGTTCCAAACGGTTGAAGAACTGCTCTGGGTGCCATCCCCGCGATCCGGCGATAACCAAATGCGGCATGTCTTCGGGCGAAAGCTCTTGTGCCAAAGCCTCCCATAGATCCAGCAGCAGCGCATGGTTCTTGCGGGGTTCAAGCGTCGCCACGCACAGGAACATGTTTGGAAGCGCTCTCAATTCATCTGGCAATAAAGATGCGTCAGGCGCGATAACCTCCACCGCGATCGGGGCATGAATGGCAGCTGGCGTGCGACCCAAAACAGCAAAGTGACGCTCTGCCTTTTTTCGGGAGTCCCGGGTTGGATGAATGACCACATCGGCATAGTGGCTGACGGCCTCAAACCGCCGCTTGAATTGTGGGATTGTGTCGCCACGCATATATTCAGGATAATCCAAGGGAAGCGTGTCGTGGATGAGCACGGCGATTTGCAAGCCAGCTGATTTTATTCTGGCAAGCCCACAATGTGTCAAATTGCTATGGCCGGTGTTCAAATACCAAGCGTCTTGCGGTAGGCGATTACGCAAAAGCTTAGCTAATCGCCAGCGTGGTACCCGCGCGACAGACAGGTGCCGAACGGTACTTTCAACAGCGGCACGTTCGGGGTGCTGACGCCATATCGCTCTGGACAAAAAATCTGCCGGGCGGAGCGCTTTACGTCTTTCGCAAAGAGCCAGAAAGCGCTGCAAACCTGTACGGTCCAGCAGCAGATAGCCCAATTTCGTTCGAACCAACCCCCAAATAGGCCAGTCCTGGTCTAGTAAAAACCGCAAATAGGCCAGCTCGACCCGATCGACCCCTGTGAAGGTCGACCGTGGCAAGCGCGACACAAGGCGCGAGACGTCCAAAAGGCACGGCCCGCGCGTTAACGCTGTGATGGAACTACTCGGCAGCGCCACGAACAGACACGACGTCTTCCAAGAAGGCGCGCAGCTCGTCCCGAAGCTCTGGTCGTTCTAAACCGAAAGCCACCGTCGCCTGAAGGAACCCTGCCTTGGATCCACAATCATAGCGTTGGCCAGAAAAACGGAAGCCATAAACATCATCGTGCAGCAGGATTTGTTCAGCTATCGCGTCGGTCAACTGGATTTCCCCGCCAGCACCGGTGGTCTGCCCATCAAGCGACTTCAATACATTTGGCGACAGGATATAGCGACCGATCACCGCCAAGTTTGACGGTGCGGTACCGGCTTTGGGTTTCTCAACCATGCTTGCAACAGAGACCATATTACCCATGTCTTCTTTCACATCGATAATGCCGTAGGACGGTGTTGCCTCGTCAGGGACCTCCATAGATGCAACCATGTTGCCGCCTGTTTCCTGATAGGCGTCTACCATCTGCTTCAAACAACCCGGATCGCCCTGAATGACATCGTCTGGCAAGATAACCGCAAAAGGTTCGTCGCCGATCAAACGGCGGGCACAGGCAACAGCGTGGCCAAGACCCAAAGCGCGGGTTTGGCGGACATAGGCTATCGCACCGCTATCCATATTCGTGGATTCGAGGATCTTCAGAAGGTCGGTTTTACCTTTGGACTTTAGGTTTGCTTCAAGAACAGGGGCTTCGTCAAAATAGTCCTCTAGCGCGCCTTTGCCCCGCGATGTCACAAAGATGAACTCTTCAATTCCAGCTTCTCGGGCTTCGTCAATTGCGTACTGAATCAACGGCCGGTCGATCAAAGTCATGATTTCCTTTGGGACCGACTTGGTCGCAGGAAGAAACCGGGTCCCAAGCCCAGCGACCGGAAAAATCGCTTTAGAAACTTTACGAGGCGTCATAATAAATTCCAAATAATCAACAGTTTGCAGGTAGGATCAATCTGAACTTATCAACACTTCTAAACAGATTTTCGGCAAACCCAAACCAAATCCATCGTTCCCGGTGGTGACTATCGACTAAAGTTGCCGCGATTGCAAAAACCTTCAGCTCCTTTGGCAATTTCGCGTAACAAAACCAATCATACGACTTCGACTGTCCCGAAATTTCGAGCCTTTGAACGTGTGGCCATTTCTTGGGCAAGCCGTGCCTTACGGCGTATTGGCTGCATCAGGGGTCCAGTACGCTCGGACTTGCCCCAGATACCGCCCCTGTGAACCCAGAAGCCGCGCTTATCGAACCAGACTCGATGAAATAGCGTCGACGGCGACAGGTCAAAAACCGTTACGGAACAGCCCGTCTTGGCAATCTGCGCCGCTCGCTCCATGACCGTTTTCCGCTGCCAAGGCCATGCTAAAAACGTTACAGCTTCTTGGCTGGCTTGCTCCTTGAACACTCGGACGATACTGCGCTCTGATGTGAACTGGACGTCTAACGCCGGGTCGGTCTGAGTTGTCCGCACGACACGGTCAAAGCTGGCGAGCAAGCTAAGCACACCGCCAGGCGTCAATCGCCCAGCGCGCATATGTTCTAGTAGCTTGATACGTTGGGCCGATCGCAGCCGTTCCATTGCACGGCCGTGCAGCCCGGCCTCGGCGTGTTTGTCCAAAAACAGCATCATAGATCGCGCTATCTGCTCCAAAGAGGTCGGAACATTTCCCCCGGTCCGCTGCCCAGAAGGCGCCAAACCATGATGCACCTCGGCCCAAGGAACAATTGCGGTCACAGCCCCGATCTGGGCCAGCCGAAAGTTTACATCGCTTTCGTCCAGAAAGTAGGCGAATCCGGTGTCAAACCCGCCAATTTCCCTCAACGCTGCTGACCGGTAGGCGCAATTTGTGCCCATAACTTCGGGTGCGGTTTTTGCGGTCGCTGGAATGTAGCTAATTTGATCGGCAGGCAAGTCCAGTGCTTCGTGGGTTCCAACAGACGAGATCGTTTGCCCCCGCCACTGGTAGCTTATTCCGTTTCGAGCCCGGACAAAGCCCCCAACCACCATGACATTAGGAGCCTCGAATCCTTCGAGAAGACCGCTCAACCAATGGGTTTCAGCCACGGCATCGTCGTCTATGAAAGCCGTAATTTCACCTTGCGCCGCCGCTAGTCCGGCATTGCGTGCAGCCGCGACATTGGGGGCATCGAAGGGAACAAAAACGACTTTGTCGCCAAGGCCAAGGCTTTCAATCGCCGCTTCGGCTTGCGCATCGCCAACAACAATCACCTCAAACGGAGCGTAGCTTTGCAGAAGAAGGCTTTGTAGCGCCCGGCGTAACAGGTGCTTGCGATCACGGCTTAAAACGATGACCGAAACGAGCATTAGGGCTGTCCCATTTCCAACAGCATTGCCTCGATCCGCGGCGCGTCTTCAGGATTGTTCAGCTCCCAGAAGGCGCGGCCTTTTCCATCAACCTCGACACACAGAACCTTTTGGCCGTTCTCCATGAACCTAAGCTGTTCAAGACCTTCCAAGGTTTCCAAGGGGCCAACAGGGAACGCCGTATAAGCCCTTAGGGCAGACGCCCGATAGGCATAGACCCCGACATGGTGAAATACAGGGGTCGGGACGTGATCAGCATAAGAGCTGCCAGTAAAAGGGATGACCTCTTTCGAGAAATACATCGCCGTCTTTTCGTTGGAAAACACGGCCGTCGTGCCCCCTACCCGGCCTGCTTTACGGTCAGCAAGGAACCCATTCAGCGCGCGCCCGTCGCACCGCAAAACGGGCGTGGCGACATCAGCATCCGGGGCATTCTGAATGGCGGAAACCAAATCTTCGACAAACCAAGGCGGCGTCAAAGGCGCGTCCCCTTGTAGGTTTACGACGATCTCTGGCTCTTCATCTATATGAGACAAAGCATCAGCGCAGCGTTCGGTCCCATTTGCACATGCTTCCGAGGTCATGATGACTTCGGCCCCGAAGGCCTCTGACGCATCGCGAATACGGTCGTCATCTGTTGCTACAACAACCCGGTCGACCCCCTTTGCGGCGACTGCGGCCTCCCAGCTGCGCTGGATCAAGGTTTTGGACTGCCCCGTAGCACCCGTAAGGGTGACCAAAGGCTTGCCAGGGTACCGTGTCGAAGCAAAACGCGCGGGGATAACGACCAATACAGACATATGGGTTATTTCAGCTCCGTACCCGGGGCAAACGCGATGAAAAACGGGTTTTCATAGTTTGGCTTGCCGTAAACAAAGGGGTCATGATTATCAAAGCGGACCACTTGGCCACCCGCACCGCGCAAAACGGCATCACCAGCAGCGGTATCCCATTCCATCGTGCGACCAAGCCGCGGGTACAAATCCGCCTCGCCGGTCGCGACCAAACAGAATTTCAGGGAAGACCCGGCAGAGGTCATGTCTGACACCGCGTATTTCGCGATATAGTCGTCAGTCGCCGCGTCCCGGTGGGATTTACTGGCCACAACGACTAGGCCTGAATTGTCCGGACTAGAAACATTGATTTCGGTCAACTCGCCGGTCACATCCAAATCAAAGGGGCCTTGTTCTTCAACACTTTGGCCGTCGGGCCGCGTGTAAAACAGGCGATTGCGCGCAGGGGCGTATACAATGCCCCGCACAGGAACACCGTTTTCCACATAGGCGATGTTTACGGTGAAATCTCCGCGACGTTTCACAAACTCTTTGGTGCCATCCAGCGGATCCACGATGAAAAAAGTGTTGGCGGTCTTAGTGTGACTGCTCGCTTGCTCTTCTGTTACACACAAAACATCGGGGAAAGCTTTCGCCAAACCAACGGAAATTATAGCGTCTGCGGCTTCGTCGGCCTCGGTCACGGGGCTTTCATCAGCTTTTTCGCGCACTTCGAAGTCATCTGCTTCGTAAATTTCCATGATTTTGACCCCGCCTTGCAAAGCCAGTTGCCTTAATATTGGCAACATTACATCGTAGTCCACAATCACCTTCCCGAATCCGGCATTTATAAAAAAGCCATCTTTAGTCTATCATAATGCCGCAATCAGCGACCATGTCTTGCCTGCCACAGGTGTGTCGGAATTGCCAGTTGTAGGAACGAGAAACCGCTATGTTCAGAACAGACGAAAGCCAAAGCAACTTCTCCTTAGGGCTGAAAACGCTAAAGCTTATCTACCACGCCACTGTACGTGATGTCCGCAAAAGCCATGACAACGCGATCATTGGCCTTGTGATGAACATTCTGCAGACGGTGATCTTCGTCGCGGCTTTCTATGCGATGTTCAGCTTCATGGGCGCGCGCGGCTCGCAAATCCGTGGGGATTTCTTGCTTTATATTATGACAGGTATCTTTCTATTCTTAACCCATACCAAAGCCATGGGTGCGGTCGTTGGTTCTGAAGGGCCTTCTTCGCCCATGATGAAACACCGTACGATGAATACAATGATCGCAATTTGCGCGGCGGCGTTTTCGTCCCTTTATACCCAGCTGCTGTCCATGTTCGTCGTGCTCGCGATCTACCATTTGGCGATTCAGCCGATCACTATCTACGATCCGGTTGGCGCGATGGAGATGGTGCTTGTCGCCTGGCTATCTGGCGTTGCGATTGGCATGGTGTTTTTAGGCATGAAACCATGGTCCCCAGGATTTACAAAGCTGGCATCAACGATTTTTTCCCGCGCGAATATGATTTTTTCGGGCAAGATGTTCGTTGCGAACACGTTGCCAAGCTACGTGCTGGTGATTTTCAGTTGGAACCCCTTGTTTCACACGATCGACCAAGCCAGGGGCTATACGTTCATCAACTATTATCCGCAAAACAGCTCGCCCATCTATCCGCTTTACGTTTCTCTTGGGTGCTTGATGGTCGGACTAATGGGCGAATTCTACACCCGCAAACGGGCGTCCCTCAGCTGGGAGGCAAAACATTGATCCGCGCAATTCTCTTTCTGGTCTTCGCCGCCCTTCCCGCCGCCGCCCAAGACTTGCCGTCAAAGTTTTCTGTCACAGATGTGGCGTCCAACGACGTGTTGAACATACGGGCGCAGCCTTCCGGCCAAGCCGCGATCATCGGCAGCTTTGCACCCACCGCCATGGGCGTCGAGGTAATATCACGGTCCGAAAATGGCCGCTGGGGCTTGGTGAATGTGGACGAGGGCACCGGTTGGGCGTCCATGCGATTTTTATCCGAGGAGCCCGGTCAAAGCTTTCCGCCCGCCAGCTACACTTGCTTTGGCACGGAACCGTTTTGGACTTTGGGCGTTGATGGAAACGACGCCGCTTGGTCTGATATCAACGGTGTAGACGCAGAAATGTTGCTGGATTGGACCGGCACAGGAATGCACCCTGATCGCTTTGGTATGCGTGCTTTGGGGGATTTGACACTGGTAAGTGCGACGATCCGACGCGAAGCGTGTTCCGATGGGATGAGCGACCGTTCATTCGGCTTCGGCATTGATGCGTTGATTGATCTTCCCGGCATGTCGCGACCGCAAATGGTATCTGGCTGCTGTTCGCTACAGCCATAAACTGGCAGCCCGTTACTTCGCCACGCGCAACGTCACGTTTATGCGGCCGGGCTTTTCCAACAAAGACGAGCTGCCCGCTTTGATACGGTCTACGCCGTGATAGGATAATCTGGACGCGCCCGTTAGCACGACCACATCCCCTGATCGCAACCAAATTGACTGCGTTTTTCCGCCTCGAACTTGTCCGCCTATGCGAAACAAGCCTTCGTCCCCCAACGATACCGAAACCACGGGCTGATCAAAATCTTGTTCCGTATCGTCCTTGTGCAACCCCATTTTGGCCTCGGGACCGTAAAAGTTGATCAAACATGAATCCGGCAACCGGGCATTTGGGGCCAGCTCTTTCCAAATCTCTGACAGTGGGCTGGGAATATCTGGCCAAGCCACACCAGAGGGATGAGTGTCGGCATAGCGGTAGCCTTTGTCATCACTTAGCCAGCCAAACTTTCCCGCCGATGTCATCGCCACCGACATCTTTTTTGCGCCGGCGGTACGATAGTGCGTCAGCGGTGCGGCCCGAACAATGTCACGCAATAACTGCACTAGCTCTACCTGCTGCGTGCGGTCCAGAAAGCTCGGAAAATAGCGCGCGCCAGCCAGATCCACTTCTGTCCTATTAACCATTGAGTAACCCTTTGCCCTATAGATCCACATAGCGGTGCTTGCAGGCCCGTCACCCCCTCCTTATATACCCACAGAAATGGTCGCACACCCGCCCCGGGGACGCGGCTAGGGATAGGAGGGGAGAGGCCGAGCTCGGATCTTCTCTCCACGTCATCGCCAAAAGAAGGAAGCGACAATATGGCCAAAGTCATTGGTATCGACCTGGGCACAACAAACTCTTGTGTCGCCATCATGGACGGCGCGCAGCCCCGTGTCATCGAAAACGCCGAGGGTGCCCGCACAACCCCATCCATCGTCGGTTATACTGACGACGAACGTCTGGTCGGCCAGCCTGCAAAACGTCAGGCGGTTACGAACCCAGAAAACACCATCTTCGGTGTTAAACGCCTGATCGGTCGTCGGTTTGACGACAAGCATCTTGAAAAAGATATGAAGAACCTGCCGTTCAACGTTGTGAATGGCGGCAACGGCGACGCGTGGGTCGAAGCCCAAGGCGAAAATTACAGCCCTGCCCAGGTTTCCGCGCTGATCCTTCAGAAAATGAAGGAAACTGCCGAAGGGTATCTGGGCGAGGACGTAACACAGGCGGTCATCACCGTTCCTGCGTATTTCAACGACGCACAGCGTCAGGCCACCAAAGACGCCGGCAAAATCGCTGGCCTGGAAGTCCTGCGCATCATCAACGAACCAACCGCAGCGGCCTTGGCCTACGGTCTGGACAAAAAAGAAACCAAAACCATCGCGGTCTATGACCTTGGTGGCGGTACATTCGACGTCACCATTCTGGAAATCGACGACGGCCTGTTCGAAGTTAAGTCCACCAATGGCGACACATTCCTGGGTGGTGAAGACTTTGACATGCGCATCGTCAACTACCTGGCGGAAGAGTTCAAAAAAGAGCACTCTGTCGACCTGACCCAGGACAAGATGGCGTTGCAACGTCTGAAAGAAGCGGCTGAAAAAGCAAAGATCGAGCTTTCCAGCGCGAACCAGACCGAAATCAACCAACCGTTCATCTCGATGGGTTCGAACGGCCAGCCTTTGCACATGGTCATGAAACTGACCCGCGCAAAACTGGAAAGCCTGGTTGGCGACCTGATCAAATCTTCGATGAAGCCGTGTGCAGCCGCTTTGAAAGACGCTGGCCTGTCCAAGTCCGACATCGACGAAGTTGTTCTGGTTGGCGGTATGACCCGGATGCCTCGGGTTATCCAAGAAGTGACAACCTTCTTCGGCAAAGAGCCTCATAAAGGCGTGAACCCGGACGAAGTTGTTGCCATGGGTGCTGCCATTCAGGCCGGTGTTCTACAAGGCGACGTCAAGGATGTTGTTCTGCTGGACGTGACACCCTTGTCCCTTGGTATCGAAACTTTGGGCGGCGTATTCACACGCCTGATCGACCGCAACACAACGATCCCAACCAAGAAAAGCCAGGTCTTTTCCACCGCCGAAGACAACCAGAACGCTGTAACCATCCGCGTGTTCCAAGGCGAACGCGAAATGGCTGCAGACAACAAGATGCTCGGCCAATTCAACTTGGAAGAGATCCCGCCCGCTCCACGCGGCATGCCACAGATCGAAGTGACCTTCGACATCGACGCCAACGGCATCGTGTCGGTTAGCGCCAAAGACAAAGGCACTGGCAAAGAGCACAAGATCACGATCCAAGCGTCTGGCGGCCTGTCGGATGACGAGATCGAACAAATGGTCAAGGACGCCGAAGCGAACGCCGACGCGGACAAAGATCGCCGCGAGCTGGTCGAAACCCGCAACCAAGCGGAAAGCCTCGTTCACTCGACCCAGAAATCTCTGGCCGAGCACAGCGACAAGGTTGATCCAAGCACGGTTGAGGTCATCGAGCTGGCCATCGGCGCGCTGGAAGAGGCCCTGGAATCTGACGACGCCAACAAGATCAAAGGCGCTGTTCAGAACCTGACCGAATGCGCAATGAAGCTGGGTGAAGCGATCTACAAAGCACAGCAAGAAGCAGAAGGCGAAGAAGCCGCCGAAGATGGCGACGCGCCTCGGGGTGTTGACGATGATATCGTTGACGCCGACTTCGAAGATCTCGACGACCGCAAGCGCGGCTAATCGAGCCTGTGAAAGCTTAGACCGGCTCGAATTGTTCGGGCCGGTCCATCTGTTTCAAGAGGAACGCCATGGCCAAGCGTGATTATTACGACGTTCTGGGCGTGTCCAAAGGGGCGTCCGCGGAAGAGCTAAAAAAAGCCTACCGCGCCAAAGCTAAGCAGCTTCACCCGGACCGCAACTCGGACAATCCGAACGCCGAAGCTCAGTTCAAAGAAGCGAACGAAGCCTACGACATCCTGAAGGACGCCGAAAAGAAGGCGGCCTATGACCGCTATGGTCACGCGGCATTCGAAGGTGGCGGACCACGCCCCGGCGGCTTTGGTGGCGGCGGAGGCGGTGATTTTTCCAGCGCGTTTTCGGACGTGTTCGAAGATCTGTTTGGCGATATGATGGGCGGCCAACGGGGCGGCGGTGGCGGACGCAACCGGGCGACCCGTGGGTCTGACCTGCGGTATAACCTTCGGATTTCGTTGGAAGATGCCTATAAGGGCATGCAGAAAACCATCCATGTTCCGGGCTCTGTCGCCTGTGGCAAGTGTAACGGCACCGGTGCCGAAGGCGGGTCCGAACCTGTCACCTGCCCAACCTGTACCGGCATGGGCAAAGTTCGTGCGCAGCAAGGCTTCTTCACCGTTGAACGCGCCTGCCCTACCTGTGGCGGCGTTGGCCAGTTCATCAAGGATCCCTGCACCAATTGCGGCGGTGCGGGCCGCGAAGAAAAAGAACGTGCGCTTAGTGTGAACATCCCAGCAGGTGTCGAAACCGGCAACCGCATTCGTCTTAGCAACGAAGGTGAAGCCGGTCTGCGCGGCGGGCCATCTGGGGACCTCTATATCTTTATCGAGGTTGCCGATCACGAGATTTTCCAACGCGATGGCCTGGAACTGTACTGCCGGGTCCCCGTTAGCATGGTGTCCGCCGTGCTTGGTGGCGATGTCGAGGTTCCAACAATTGACGGTGGGCGCAGCCGGGTGAAAATTCCGGCAGGCAGCCAATCTGGCAAGCAAATGCGCCTGCGGTCCAAAGGCATGCCGGCACTGCGCGGTGCTGGACAAGGCGATATGTTTATCGAACTGGCTGTAGAAACACCGGTGAACCTGACCAGCCGTCAGAAAGAGCTGCTGCGCGAGTTTGCAGAGCTGTCCGAGGACAACCACCCAGAAACCTCTGGCTTCTTTACGAATGTCAAAAAGTTCTGGGATGGCATGAAGGGTTAACCCGCCCTTAACCATGTCTGCGCGAGGATATTTTCATGTCCTCGCGCGCTCATCTTTCGGAATCCACGTTGCCGTTATTCGCGGCTGATGCCGTGCCTATCCAGCCTTCCTACATAAAAGATCACCGTAAACGCTTGCGGGACCGTTTTTTGAACGGTGGACCCGACGCTGTTCCCGACTATGAAATGCTGGAACTTGTGCTGTTTCGGGCCATTCCCAGACGAGATGTTAAGCCTCTTGCCCGCAGTTTGATCGACACATTCGGCGACTTTTCACATGTTGTGGCGGCTGATCCCAACCGGCTGCGCGAGGTTATTGGCGTCGGCGAGTCGGTGATATTAGAGCTCAAATTGATAGAGGCCTCCGCCCAGCGATTTGCCCAAGGCAAGGTCTTGGCTCAACCGATCTTGTCCAGCTGGCAGGCTTTGCTGGATTACTGCCAAACAAAACTGGCTCATCTAACGGTCGAGCAAGTCCGCGTTCTGTATTTGGATCGAAAGAACCGTCTTGTTGCCGATGAAAGTCAGGGCCAGGGCACTGTCGGGCATGTGCCCTTATATCCAAGAGAGGTCTTGAAGCGCGCGTTAGAGCTGAACGCATCTGCCTTGATCCTTGTCCACAACCACCCTTCGGGTGATCCGACCCCATCGGAACAAGATATCTCGCTTACACATGAAATTGCCCAAGGCGCGGGGGCCCTGGGCATTTCGGTGCATGATCATCTGGTGATCGGTAAATCTACCCATGTCAGTTTTCGCGACGAAGGATTGCTTTAGGGCGTTCGGCCTAGGCGACTTTGCCGTGGCAATGTTTGAACTTTTTGCCAGACCCACATGGGCATTCGTCATTGCGCCCAGGATTGCCCCAAGTCGTTGGGTCATCTTCGAGGAAACCAGCAGCAACAGCCGCTTCGGTTGGTGCTGGTGCCTTTGGTTTGGCGGCTGCCAGTGCAGCGGATTGCTGAGCAGCAGCTTGTAGCGCCATTTGTTCCTGTTCTTCCTGCGTCAAAGGACGAACCCGACCCAGTTTTTCAGAAACTTCATTGCGCAAACCATCGAGCATTGATTCGAACAGCTGGAAGCCTTCGGTTTTGTATTCACTTAGCGGGTCACGCTGAGCATAGCCGCGAAAGCCTACGACGGAACGCAGATGCTCTAAGGTCACCAGATGCTCACGCCATTTTGCGTCGATCGTCTGCAGAAGCATTTGCTTTTCGATCATGCGCATATTTTCCGGCCCGAATTGCGCGGCTTTGGCAGCCATAAACTCATCTGATGCACGTTCCAGCCGCTCGGTGATCTCAACGTCGTCGACACCTTCTTCGGCGGCCCAATCGGCAACGGAGGCTTCAAAGCCCAGCTTTTCTAGAACCGTCGCTTGCAAACCTTCTGTATCCCACTGATCCGCATAGGTTTTTGGCGGCATATATGTGTCGATCAAATCCTCGATCACCTGATGGCGCATATCTTGCGTGATCTCGGCCACGTCTTCGGTTTCCATGATTTCCAACCGCTGGGAAAAGATCGTTTTCCGCTGGTCATTCATCACATCATCAAACTTCAACAACTGCTTTCGGATGTCAAAGTTGCGGCCTTCGACCTTGGCTTGCGCCTTTTCCAGCGACTTGTTCACCCAAGGATGAATGATCGCTTCGCCTTCTTTCATGCCCAAACCAGACAGAACTTTTTCCAGACGATCAGATCCAAAGATCCGCATCAGGTCATCTTCTAGCGACAAGAAAAACGAAGATTTGCCCGGGTCCCCCTGACGGCCGGAACGGCCGCGCAGCTGGTTGTCAATACGGCGGCTTTCGTGACGCTCGGTCGCTAAAACAAACAAACCACCGGCGGCTTTGACAGCCTCTTCCGAGGCGACATGTTCCTGTTCCAGCTTTTCGCGAATCTCATCCGGGTTTGCATCTGGGTCTGCGGCAATCGCTTCCATCACCTGGAATTCCAGGTTGCCGCCCAGTTTAATGTCGGTCCCGCGACCAGCCATGTTGGTCGCGATGGTCACAGCACCCAATTTACCCGCATCGGCGATGATCTGGGCTTCTTGTTCATGTTGGCGCGCGTTCAGAACATTGTGCGTGATTTTTTCGCTGGTCAGCAAATTGCTGAGCATTTCGGATTTTTCGATCGAGGTCGTGCCAACCAGCACGGGCTGGCCTTTTTCATTCGCCTCTTTGATCGCAATAACGATTGCGTCGTATTTTTCTTTGGCGGTGCGATAGATCGCGTCGTGATTGTCGACGCGTGCCACTGGCCGGTTTGTCGGAACTTCGACAACGCCAAGACCGTAGATCGTGGCAAATTCTTCGGCTTCCGTTGCAGCTGTACCGGTCATGCCCCCAAGTTTGTTATACAGGCGGAAATAGTTCTGGAACGTGACAGAGGCCAGCGTGACGTTTTCAGGGCGGATCGACAGACCTTCTTTCGCTTCGATCGCCTGATGAAGACCGTCTGACAGACGACGTCCTGCCATCATCCGGCCGGTAAATTCGTCGATCAGAACAATTTCGCCATCGCGGACGATGTAGTCTTTGTCTTTCTGAAACAGCTTATGCGCTTTCAAACCTTGGGTGACGTGGTGCACAAGGGTCGTGGATTCAGGATCATATAGCGACTGACCCTCGGGCAAGATGTCATGCTCGGACAGCAGCTGTTCGATAAACTCGTTACCGTCTTCGGTGAAGGTGGCGTTGCGGGTCTTTTCGTCCAGCTCGTAATGCTCTTCGGTCAAAGACGGGATCATCTTGTCGACAGTGATATACATGTCGCTGCGATCCGCAGACGGGCCAGAGATGATCAATGGCGTCCGGGCTTCATCAATCAGAATACTGTCGACTTCGTCCACAATCGCGAAATAGTGACCGCGTTGGCTCATGTCTTCCAGGCGAGATTTCATATTGTCACGCAGATAATCAAAACCCAGCTCGTTATTCGTGGCGTAGGTCACGTCAGCTTGGTAGGCGATGCGCTTTTCATCATCTGGCTGTTGAGGCACAACGATGCCGGTTGTCATCCCCAGCTGGGCGTAAACTTTGCCCATCCATTCCGCATCACGGCGGGCCAGGTAATCGTTCACGGTTACAATATGAACCGATCCGCCGGTCAGGGCGTTAAGATAAGCTGGGAAGGTCGCGACAAGGGTTTTACCTTCACCCGTCTTCATTTCAGCGATATTGCCTTGGTGCAGGAAAATACCGCCCTTCAGCTGCGTATCAAAGGCCCGCAAACCAAGGGCACGGTGGGCACCTTCACGGCAATTGGCGAATGCTTCGGGCAAAAGATCATCAAGGCTTTCGCCCTTTGCAATCCGCTCGCGAAACTCTGCCGTTTTGGCAATCAGACCTTCGTCGCTCAGCGCCTGGAATTCCGGCTCTAGCTCGTTAATCCGAGCGACCAGAGGCCGGATTGATTTCACTTTGCGGTCGTTTGGAGTTCCAAAGACCTTCTTGCTAATGGTTCCAAGACCCAACATACGACGGCTTCTTCCTTGGTTGCGGCCGTGTTCGACCGATCGTGACCTATGCCCTTACGCTCTGCGCTTGTCGGCGCCGCATCTGCGGCCTAGAACATCAACAAAGGCGGCTTGAGTTACAAGCCTTCGGGGGTTGCTTGGCACATAAGCGCCCCCATTTACAGTGTCAACGTGGCCGACTGGTCACGGCTTTGGGGATGATGCATTCATCTCATTTTTATAGGAGTTTTTTCCCATGTTCTTGAACCGTTTAAGCCTGGCCACCTTTGCCATGGGATTAAGCCTAACTGCGCCAGCTTTTGCACAAGATGCCGATACTGTGCTTGCGACTGTGGGCGATGTGAACATTACCTTGGGCGAGGTCATCGTCGCGACTGAAAACCTGCCAGAGCAGTACCAATCCCTGGACAACGACGTTTTGTTCAATGGGATTCTGGATCAATTGATCCAACAGCAGGCCCTTTCCCAATCTTTGGGTGACAACCTGTCCAAACGCGATTCCCTGGGCCTAGGCAACGAAATGCGGTCTTACCGATCAAACCTTGTTCTGCAAGGCGCCGCCAACGCAGCCATTACAGATTCTGCGGTTCAAACGGCCTATGAGGCCCGCTATGCCGGGGTAGAACCTGAAACAGAATTCAATGCCTCGCACATCTTGGTCGAAACCGAAGAAGAAGCCTTGGCCCTGATCGAGGCCTTGGACGGTGGCGCAGATTTCGCAGAGCTGGCCAAAGAAAAATCCACCGGCCCATCCGGCCCTAATGGCGGTGCTTTGGGTTGGTTCGGCAAAGGCATGATGGTACCTGAATTTGAAGCCGCGGTCCTAACACTAGAGGTCGGCACCGTGTCAGCCCCAGTACAGACCCAGTTTGGTTGGCACGTTGTAAAACTGAACGAATCCCGCCCACTCGATGCGCCAGACTTGGAAACAGTTCGTGCGGAAATTGAGGCAGAGCTTCAGCAAGCTGCAGTACAAGAGACTATTGCATCGTTGACCGCAGCGGCCAATGTCACCCGTTCCGAAGAAACCATCGACCCTGCCCTAATTCGGCAGTTCGACCTGCTGGACTAAAATTGATGGCCGGATCGACCCCAACCGTATCGCCACTGGCCCCTGCGGGTTTTCCTGACTTGCCAGAAATTGATGGCGTGAAATTCGCCTCGGCTGCGGCCGGGGTGAAATATGCGGGACGTGACGATGTGATGTTAGCAGTAATTGACCCCGGTGC
>SPJP01000180.1 GCA_006844665.1 Paracoccaceae bacterium | reverse complement strand
CAACGCAGACAGGTCATTCAAGGCCAATTCAGCTATTTTCAGGTCGATTAGGGCGGTCATTCAATTTCTCCGGAAGGCAAGGGTCCGCTTAACTTAGGCCCGGACCCTCGGGTTGACCAGATTAGAGTTTTCCAAAGCAGTTTTATCGTCTAGGGTCTTCAAAACGGGCAGAAAAAGAGACTAACAACACGATGCTGGCACGCTTTGATCGATATGTGCTTGGACAATTGATGGTCGTGTTCGGATTCTTTTCCTTCGTGATCGTCATGATCTATTGGGTCAACCGCGCCATCACCCTGTTTGACCAGCTGGTGGGCGACGGGCAATCGACCAGGGTATTTTTGGAATTCGCCCTGCTGATCGTGCCATTCATCCTGTTTATCATCCTGCCCATCTCGGCTTTTGCGGCCTCTGTCCAGGTGGCCAACCGCCTGTCGTCCGAAAGCGAGATGGTGGTTCTACGCTCCTCTGGCATCTCGGCATTCCGCCTGGCCCGGCCTGCGCTTGTTTTTGGCCTCGTCGTTTGTACGATGATGATGCTGTTGGTCCATTTTCTGGTCCCCCTTAGCCGCACCCAATTAGCTATCCGCGAAGCCGCAGTGTCAGAAGATATCGCCACCCAGTTTCTAGAAGCCGGTCGCTTTATGAATCCTGCGGCAGGTGTTACTTTGTTCATCAGCAGCATTACTCCGAACGGCGTGTTGCAAAAGGTCATGCTGTCAGACGAAAGGTCGCCGGAAAACCGGGTGATCTACACCTCCGACGAGGCCTTGCTGTTGAAAACCGAACAAGGCCCCCGCCTTGTGATGATCAGCGGGCTGTCCCAGCAACTGTCCCAAGACAACACCCTGTCCTTGCTGTCGTTTCGAGACGTGGCGTTCAACTTAGGCGAACCAGACACATCCGGCCCGCCTGTGGTCCGGGATCTAAGGGCCCAGCCAACCCCTCTGCTGCTGCGCGCCGATCCGGACGATCTGGCAAAACTGGGCTACAGCCGAGCCTATTTTCTGCACGAGGCCCATACCCGCTTTTCCAAGCCCCTTACCGGGCTGTTCACCGCCATGATCGGCTTTTCAGCCCTGCTGGTCGGGGCCTTCAGCCGATTTGGGTTTTGGCAACAAGTGGCCGGTGGCGTTGGCATGCTGATCGTCATTCAGATGAGCAACAATTGGGCGGAAAACCTGGCCCAAAGCAATGCAGACGCCTGGCCCGCCTTATATCTGCCCGTTGCATTCGGCCTGATCTTTACATTGGGGCTGCTCTACTCGTCCGACCAAGTTCTATTTGCCCTCTGGAAACGGCGAGACGAGGCCAAACGCCTGGCAGAGCTGGCAACCTCATGACCCTACAATGGTATTTCGCCCGGCGCTTTCTGATTACCTTCGGGTTGGTCGCCCTGATCGTCACCGGTTTGATCTGGATGACCGATATGGTCGAACAGCTGCGCCGCTACACGAACCAGCATGTCGGATTTAGCATGGCCGCTGGTTTGGCAGCGCTGAACGCGCCCAAGAACCTGTATCAAGTCCTGCCAATCCTGACGATAATCGCCACGGTCACCTTGTTTCTACGAATGGCCCGCACGTCTGAACTTGTCATCACGCGGGCGGCTGGCCGATCGGCGCTGCGCAGCTTGTCTGCACCTGTTCTGGTGATGGCTGTGCTGGGCGTGTTGGCTGTGACGGTCTTCAACCCAATCGTCGCTACGACCTCGTTAAAATATGAATCGATCACCGACAGATTGCGCGGCGGCACCGGCAATGTGCTGTCGATCAGCGCCGAGGGCCTTTGGCTGCGCCAGGCCGCAAGCAGCGGTCAGGTCGTGATCCATGCAAAGTCCTCGAACGACGACGGTACCGTTTTGGGGGATGTCACATTCCTGGGCTTTGGCGACGGCGCGCAACCCTCCTACCGGATCGAGGCCGCCACCGCCAAACTATCCCCTGGGGTATGGGAACTGACAAACGCCAAACGATGGGCCCTGCTTTCTTCTGAAGTTCCCGAAGCAGATGCTGTGTTTTTTGAGACCTATTCGCTGGAAACCGATCTGACCATCGACCAGATTCGCGACAGCTTTGGTCCGCCTTCATCCGTGGCGTTTTGGGACCTGCCCGCGTTTATTTCCCGCCTGGAACGCGCTGGGTTTGCCGCGCGTCAGCATCGCGTCTGGTTTCATATGGAACTGGCCAGCCCTTTGTTTTTGGTCTCTATGGTGTTGATAGGGGCAGGTTTCACCATGAGACACACAAGATTTGGTAAAACTGGCTTGATGGTTCTTCTGGCGATCCTTATGGGTTTTGCTATGTTCTTTCTGAAGACATTCGCCCAAGTGTTAGGGGATACGGGAAAAATCCCGGTCGTGCTTGCTGCATGGTCCCCGCCAGTTGCTGGTGTTTTGTTATCGTTGGGTTTGTTGTTGCACACGGAGGACGGGTGATGCGGCGGTTCTTAAGCGCGCTTCTTGTGGTGTCCTGCACGGCCATCATTCCGGCCGCCCAAGCCGTTGCACAAGCGCGCCCATCCGCCCAAATCTCCGAAAACAACACAACCCTGATCGCAGACAGCGTGACCGCTCTACCCGACGGCACATTGATCGCCGAAGGCAATGTCGAGGTTCTGTCCAAAGGCCAGGTGCTGCGGGCCACGAAAGTCACCTTCAACGATCGAACTGGCGCTTTGGACATCGAAGGCCCGATCGTCATTACCAATGGCCCGAACTCAGTCATCTTGGCTGATTCCGCCGAACTGACGGACGAGTTCCGCAACGGCCTGATCCGGTCTGCGCGGATGGTGATCAACCAGAAACTTCAAATTGCAGCGGCGGAGATCAACCGCGTCAATGATCGTTATACACAGCTGCACCGCACTGTGGCCTCTAGCTGCACGGTCTGTGCCAGCTCGCCGACGCCGCTGTGGCAGGTCCGGGCCAGGCGCATCATCCATGACCAACAGGAACGCCAACTGTATTTCGAAGACGCCACTCTGCAAATCGGAACGGTTCCGGTGATGTATCTGCCGCGCCTGCGTCTGCCGGATCCCAGCCTGCGCCGTGCATCGGGCTTGTTGGTGCCAACGCTACGTTACACAAACACAATCGGCACCGGACTTCAGATTCCCTACTTTTGGACTTTGTCAGACAGTTCGGACATCACCGTCACCCCTTATCTGACCTCTGGCGGGGCAAAAACTCTCCAACTGTCCTATCGTAAAGCCTACAGCGCGGGCGAGTTGATGGTCGACGCGGCGGCAACCCATGACAACGTCATGACCGAGACCCGTGGTTTCTTCCGCGCCGTGGGTCGGTTCGACCTTCCGCGAGACTTCGAACTGTCCTTCGACATCGGCCGCGTGTCCGACGCAGGCTATTCCCGCGATTATGGGTTTGACGACAGCTCCACCAAAGACAGCACCCTGGACATCGCCCGCTATCGTCGGGATCAGTTGATCTCTGCCAACCTGACCTATTACGCGCCCTATTTTGTCTCGACCGGTCAAACGACAGAGGCCAGAATCGTCGGCGAAGGCGAGATCATCCAAAGGTTCACCCCCGCGATTATCGGCGGTACGGGCGAGGCGCGGGCCTTTGCATTTGGCCAGGTCCGTGACTTTACCAACAGCGGCATCCTGCGCGACCAACCCCGTGTTCTGCTGGACCTGAACTGGGAAAGATCATGGGTCGGTCAGTCTGGCCTTGTGGGCAAGGTCCGCACAGAACTGGGGGCGGATCTATATTCTGCGGGCCTCAATTCAGGAACGACCCAGCGACAGACGCGCATCCTGCCCCCTGTCATCGGCGCAGAACTGCGCTTCCCACTGGCCATGTACACTGCCAACGCGACCCATTTTCTGGAACCAGTTGCACAGCTGGTTTGGTCCCAGGACGATCCAAGAACCGACACCAACGAAGATTCGTTGCTGGTCGAGCTGGATGAAACCAACCTGTTCCAATTCGACCGCTTTGCTGGCCGGGACCGCCACGAACAGGGTCTGCGCGCCAATCTGGGTCTGACCTGGACCCGCACGTCTCATCTGGGCTGGTCCACTGGCGTTGCAGTTGGCCGGGTGATCAGCGCTTCGCCCCATCCTGACGCGGCCCCATCCTCTGGCCTGTCGACCGAACTTAGCGATTGGCTAACCACTGTTCGCCTTGATCTTGCCAATGGATTACAATTCATCAACCGCGCCCAGCTCAAAGACGATTTGACCGTCACAAAAAACGCACTGGAGCTGGCTTGGGCCGGATCTGGTTGGAATATTGCCAGCACATATACGTGGCTCGCCGCGGACACCGCTGTCGGACGCCCGTCCGATGCAAACGAACTTTTATTTTCATCTAGCTACAACTTTGCCAACAATTGGAACGCGGATGTTCGGTGGCAATATGACCTTGGGGCCAAAAGCAGCCGGAACGCCGGATTGGGCGTTTACTACCAGGCCGACTGCGCCTCTGTGAACTTTACGCTCTCGCGCGAATTCACCTCTGCAACTAACCTGCAACCCACAACTGAATTTGGGTTCAAGGTCTCGCTGGATGGATTCGGCACAACCCCTTCGGCCCGGCGCACGCCAAGCAGCTGTCAAAGCTAGGTGACGAAGGCCCGAAAAATGAGTAAGAAGCAACCTATGAAACGTCTTATCCTAGTTCTTAGCGCCCTCTTTCTCGGAGGAGCAGCCGCAGCTCAAAACATGTTCGCGCCGGTGGTTACCATCAATGGCGCGGTCGTAACGCAATATGAACTCGACCAGCGGGTTGCGTTTTTGCAGGTGCTTCGGGCCCCCGGCGATCTGGAAGAGGCCGCCGAAAAGGCCCTGATCGACGAACGCATCCAATCCTTTGCGGCCGACCGTGCAGGTATCTCTGTCAGCAAAGAAGAACTGGGCGAAGGCCTGAAAGAATTCGCCGCCCGCGCCAATCTAGAGGTCGAACCTTTCGTCGCCGCCATTGGCCAATCCGGCGTTGCCCCAGAAACCTTGCGGGACTTTGTCGAAGCAGGCCTGCGCTGGCGCAAATTTGTCCGCCAGCAATTCGGCCCAAAAGCCACCGTGACCGAGGCCGAGATCGACCGCGAACTTGCCTCCCAAGAAACCGTGACCGGCGCACGGGTGTCCTTGGCAGAAATTATCCTGCCCGCCACCCCCGATCTGATCGACCAAACCCGCGAACTGATCGCAGAAATCCACCGCGTCGTGCGCACCAGTGATCAATTCGCCCAAGCTGCGGCCCGGTTCTCGCTATCGCAGTCGCGCGAAAATGGCGGCCGCATTGATGCGCTGGATATAAACACTCTGCCCCCCCAGCTGGCCGAGATTCTGTTGACCATGAAGCCCGGCGAAATTTCTGACCCAGTGCCTGTGGGCGAACAAGCGCTTGCGATCTTCCAGATGCGCGGCCTGACAGAACTGCCCCCGCGCCCTGCCCCCAACCTGACCGTGGATTACGCCCAATACGCGATCCCCGGCGGCAACACGGCCGAAGCACAGGCCGAGGCCCAGGAAATCATCGGCAAGCTTGATGCCTGCGATGATTTCTACCCCATCGTGCGCGGAGTGTCCGAGGATCGCCTGACCCGCGTGTCTAAGCCCCTGCGTCAGGTTCCGTCCAACACCGCCGTCACCCTGGCCAAGCTGGACCCGAACGAGACCTCGATCGACACCACCGCAGGTGGCGGCCAGACCCTTTTGATCACCATGCTGTGCAGCCGCACGCCAGAGCTGGGTGAAAACGCTCGCGAAGCAGCCCGTCTGGCAGTGTTCAATGATCGTTTGACCTCGCTTGCCAATGGCTATCTGGAAGCTTTGAAAGCCGATGCGATCATCCGGCACCCATAAGGCGCTTTAATATGCCCTCGGGCCCCAGCACATCCAACCGGCGTCCCTTGCCGATCGCCGTAACCTGCGGCGAACCCTCTGGCATAGGGCCAGAGCTCGCAGGCATGATGTGGCGCGCGCTTGGGGACGACGTGCCGTTTTTTCTGTTGGGCGATCCTGATCATTTGCCCGTGGGCTTGCCCCTGTCGCGGATAGATCACCCGTCAGAAACGCTTGAAGCTGCCCGCACCGGCCTGCCTGTACTGCCCCACCCTTTTGCCGCCCCCGCTGTGCCGGGCCGTCCCAGCCCCGAAAACGCCCAAGGCGTGATCGACGTGATCGCCAAGGCGGTGCATCTGGTTCAATCGGGGGAAGCCAGCGCCGTGACCACCATGCCGATCCACAAGAAAGCGCTGATCGACGGGGCGGGCTTTGCCTATCCCGGCCATACCGAGTTTCTGGCCCATCTGGCAGGCCAGGATCAGGTCGTGATGATGCTGGCCTGTGACGCCCTGCGCGTCGTGCCCGTCACGATCCACATAGCCGTGGCCGATGTGCCGACCGCCCTTACCCCGGACCTGTTGGAAACCACGATCCGCATCACCCATGCCGCCCTGATCCGCGATTTCGGGCTGGAAACCCCTCGGTTAATGGTCGCTGGCCTAAACCCCCATGCGGGCGAAGGCGGGGCCATGGGGCGCGAGGAAATCGACATGATCACCCCGGTTCTGCGGCGCCTGCAGGATGAAGGTCTGCAGATCAAAGGCCCCGGCAGCGCCGACACCATGTTCCATGCGGCGGCCCGCGCAGGGTACGATGCGGCGATCTGCATGTATCACGATCAAGCCCTGATCCCGATCAAGACCATCGACTTTTCGGGCGGCGTCAACGTCACCCTCGGCCTGCCCTTCGTGCGCACCTCGCCCGACCACGGCACCGCCTTTGAAATCGCAGGGCTTGGCACAGCCGATCCCACCAGCAGCATTGCTGCGTTGAAAATGGCCGCCTCCATGGCCGCAGCGAGGGCCCGTAATGGCGCAAATTGACAGCCTCCCCCCGTTGAGAGAGGTCATCGACACCCACGGCCTTAGCGCCAAGAAAGCCCTGGGCCAGAACTTCCTGCTGGATCTGAACCTGACCTCGCGCATCGCACGGCTGGCCGGGGATCTGACCCAATGCGACGTGTTGGAAATCGGCCCCGGCCCCGGCGGCCTGACCCGTGGCCTGCTGGCCTGCGGCGCACGCCGGGTGCTGGCCGTCGAAAAAGACGCCCGCTGCCTGCCCGCCCTGGCAGAGATCGAGGCCGCCTATCCCGGCCGCCTAAGCGTGTTGAACGAAGACGCGCTGGATCTGGACCCGTTGGAACACCTGACCCCGCCGATCCGCATCTGCGCCAACCTGCCCTATAATGTCGGCACAGAACTGCTGGTCCGCTGGCTGACCCCGGCCCAGTGGCCTGCGGTCTGGACCTCGCTGACATTGATGTTCCAAAAAGAAGTGGCCGAGCGCATCACAGCCAAGCCCGGCACCAAAGCTTATGGCCGCTTGGCGATCCTTGCCCAGTGGCGCTGCGATGCACGGATCGAAATGATCCTGCCCCCTCAGGCCTTTTCGCCCGCGCCTAAGGTGTCATCAGCCGTGGTCCATCTGACAGCATTGCCCCAGCCACGCTTTCCCGCCGATCCAAAGGTGTTGAACAATGTGGTCGCCATGGCCTTTAACCAGCGCCGCAAGATGCTGCGATCGGCCCTAAAATCCCTGCGCCCGGATATCGAAGACGTGCTGAACGGCGCGGGCATCCTGCCCACGCGCCGCGCCGAGACCTTATCGTTGGAAGAGTTCTGCACCCTGGCCCGCGCCGTGGCCTAAGCCACGCGCCCCAAACGCAGACAAGCCAGATCAGACCAAATCTATTCGGCAGCTTGCTCTGCAGCGTCCAGCTGGGCTGCCTTTGCCTCGACCTGCTCGACAATATGATCGACCATCTCGGCATTGCTTAGCTTGTGGCTTTGCGCGCCTGCCAGATAGACCATACCCGCCCCGTTGCCGCCGCCGGTAAAGCCGACATCGGTCATCAACGCCTCGCCCGGGCCATTCACAACACAGCCAATGATGCTTAGGCTCATGGGTGTTTTGATATGTTCCAGCCGCTTTTCCAATGTCTCGACAGTCTTGATCACGTCGAAACCCTGACGCGCACAGGACGGGCAGCTTATGATGTTCACACCCCGGTGGCGCAGGCCCAAGGATTTCAGGATCTCATAGCCGACTTTGACCTCTTCCACGGGATCCGCGCTAAGCGAAACCCGCAGCGTATCGCCAATCCCCATCCACAACAGGTTGCCCAGGCCAATGGCGCTTTTGATCGTGCCGCTGGTCAAACCGCCGGCCTCGGTGATCCCCAGATGGATCGGCGCATCGGTGGCGTCAGCCAGCCCCTGATAGGCGGCAGCAGCCATGAACACATCCGACGCCTTGCAGCTGATTTTGAAGTTGTGAAAATCATTGTCCTGCAGAATGCGGATATGATCCAAGCCGGATTCCACCATCGCATCGGGACACGGCTCGCCGTATTTCTCCAGCAGGTGCTTTTCCAAAGACCCGGCATTCACCCCGATCCGGATCGAACAATTGTGATCCTTGGCCGCCTTGATCACCTCTTTGACCCGCTTGGCATCGCCAATATTGCCCGGATTGATCCGCAGACAGGCCGCACCGGCCTCGGCCGCTTCAATCCCGCGTTTGTAGTGGAAATGGATATCGGCCACCAAAGGCACCGGGCTTTCGCGCACGATTTCCTTCATCGCCTTGGCGCTGTCTTCATCGGGAACCGAAACGCGCACAATATCCGCGCCGGCCTCCGCACAGGCCTGAACCTGTTCGATTGTGGCTTTGGCATCGGTGGTCAGGGTGTTGGTCATGGTCTGAACCGTGATCGGCGCATCGCCCCCCACAGGCACATTGCCCACCATGATTTGTCTGGATTTCCGACGGTAGATATTACGCCAGGGACGAATATGGTTCAGCGACATCGGACAAGCCTTTGATCTGTTCTACAGGTAAGGTTGAAATAGGATGTTCAGACGCGCTGAACAATGCCCCGCCCCGCGACATCTTCTAGCAGCTATTCGGTAACGTCCGATGCATCCGCAACATTGACCACAGCGGCCAGATCCGGACGCGCGTTCAGGTCAGCCACGGTATAGGCCTCGCGCAGCTGATCTGGTCCCAGAACAACATTGTTGGCCACAGATCCCGGCGCACCGGCAGGGCCAAACGCCTGCCCGTCAATCACAAAGAATACGGATCCAGACGCCCCAGCCCGCAGAACGGGGGGTTCTTCTGTGGCGGGCAGATCATAGCGTTCGCCTGCCGCCAGAACCTTTTCCAGCAAAACGCTGCCATCGGCGGCGCGGACACGAACCCAAGCCGGGCTTACTGCCAGCAAGGACACACCGGGGGCCGCATCGGCCAAAACCTGCACTTGCGACGCAGGCTCGACCAGCGCGCTGTCTTGCACTGCTGCCGGCAAAGCGGGGGCGGTCGTCGCGGTCCCAATCAGCGCGTCGGGGTTGATCGCGGCAATCGGGCCATCGCGCGGTGTCATCACAGGCACGTCCAGCGCCTGAGGCCGGTACAACCGATCCAGCGCATCAATGGTTGGGGTTGCCAAACCGCTGACAATATCAGCCGTCTGAGGCCGCGCCAAAGCACCGTCCAATGGATCGATCTGGGCAACCAATTCTGGTGTCGACTCGACGGGCACAACATTCACCCGCTGCAATTCCTGCAAAACGCTCCAACCGCCATAGGCCAGACCTGCGATCAACGCGATCATGACCGTTGCCGAACCCAAGGCCCCCGGATCCAGACGCCCATACCAGGGGGTCGTATCGGAAAGCCGCGACAACGCGCTGCCAAAGGCAGGGTCCGAGGAGCTGGCGATTCTCGACGGCATGCGAACAGGCTCGGACGCCTTCACAGTCCCGGGCGAGGTCGGCACCCCGTGCACGCCGGTAAACCCGCTTTCCGCACAGAACTGCGCAAAGGCCGCTTCGGGATCCACTTTCAGATAGCGCGCATAAGACCGCACATAGCCCGCGATAAAGCCGGGGCTGTCGAAACCATCAGGGTTGCTGTCTTCGATCGCCGCCAGAAAATCTGCTTTGATCCGCAGCTCGCGCTGAACATCCAACAATGACAAGCCTAAGGTTGCTCGCTCGCCGCGCAACTGATCGCCCAACGAAAGCTGAAAGTCGTCAAAACCCATCAGCGCTTCGTCTTGCACAGTTTCGCCCATAGAATCGCTCATGCTGAAGTCTGCCCCATGACCCTTTTTGAAACTCATCCGCACACTAAGAAACCGTCTGCCAAAATTATTGTCGATTCGAGATTGATCGACTTGCAGACGTCTTAACATAGCGTTGACGCTAGGGCGAGAGTCTTGGTGACTTATGCAGAGATTTCGGCACGATTCAGCGCACAATGCCCCCAAAGGGAATCCATCGCTGTCACAAGCTTGCCCATCATTTCACCATCATGCACGGGGCTTGGGGTGAATCGCAGCCGTTCAGTGCCCCGAGGCACAGTCGGGTAATTGATGGGTTGGACGTAAATACCAAAATCAGACAACAGCATGTCTGACAACTTTTTGGTGTGCACAGGGTTGCCAACGATTACCGGAACGATATGGCTGCCGTGATCAATGATCGGCAGGCCCAGACCTTTCAAGCGCATCTTCAGGATCTTAGCGCCCAACTGATGGGCATCCCGCCGCGCCTGGTCGGTCTTCAGATGCTTGACGGATGCCGCAGCCCCCGCCGCAATCGCTGGCGGCAGCGATGTCGTGAAAATGAAACCCGGCGCATAGGACCGGATCGCATCCACCATCTTGGCGCTGGCCGCAATATAGCCGCCCATAACGCCATAAGCCTTGGCCAAAGTGCCATTAATAATGTCCAAACGGTCCATCAAACCGTCCCGTTCAGCCACCCCGGCCCCGCGCGGGCCATACATGCCCACGGCGTGAACCTCGTCGATATAAGTCAGCGCGCCGAACTCATCCGCCAGGTCGCAAATCTCGGCAACCGGGCCAAAATCCCCGTCCATGGAATAGATGGATTCAAAGGCAATCAGCTTGGGCGCAGCCGGATCATCCGCCGCCATCAGCTCGCGCAGATGGTCGACATCATTGTGTCGAAACACCCGCTTGGCCCCGCCATTGCGGCGCACGCCTTCGATCATGCTGGCATGGTTCAGCGCGTCTGAATAAATGATCAGCCCCGGGAACAGCTTTGGCAACGTGCTCAGCGTCGCGTCATTGGCGATATAGGCGCTGGTAAACACCAGGGCCGCCTCTTTGCCATGCAAATCGGCCAGCTCGGCCTCTAGCGCGTTATGATAAACGGTCGTGCCAGAAATATTCCGCGTCCCGCCAGATCCCGCACCCGTGGCATCCAGCGCCTCGTGCATCGCGGCCAAAACCACAGGATGCTGGCCCATGCCCAGATAATCATTGCCACACCACACGGTGATATCCTGCGTGCTGCCATCGGGCTTGGTCCAGACGGCGCGCGGGAACGCATCTTTGCGACGCTCAATATCGATAAATGTGCGGTAGCGCCCTTCGTCATGCAGACGTGTCAGGGCAGTGTCGAGTGCAGCTTCAAAATTCAATGTCGGCTCCGTAGGTCCGGTGAGAGGTCATCCTGCAGCAGGTTTCCTCTTTATGACAGTACGGTAATTGCGCCGACTTTGATCTCTGTCAAGAAAATGCGCGCCCCAAACACGAAACTGCGGCGTCACGACACGATCTTTCGCCTATCGGAAACAAACCCACTGGGTGCGCTCTGGACACCCGGCCCGACCCTGCTAGCGTCGCATCACGTCATTTTTCTTGCAGGAGCCCCCAATGTCCACATCCGATCGCCTCGCCCCCGTTCTCGACCGCATCGACACCGATCTGGACGCCAGCCTCAATCGCCTGTTCGAGCTTTTGCGCATCCCCTCGATCTCGACCGACCCCGCCTTTGCCGATGATTGCCAGGCCGCCGCTGACTGGCTGGTCGCAGATCTGGCCACATTGGGCGTGCCCGCCGCCAAACGCCAAACCCCCGGCCATCCTATGGTAGTGGGCCGCATCGACGGCCCCGCAGGCAGCCCCCATATCCTGTTCTACGGCCATTACGACGTCCAACCTGTCGACCCGCTGGATCTGTGGGACAACGACCCGTTCGACCCCCAGATTCAGGACAGCCCCAAGGGCAAAGTCCTGCGCGGGCGCGGCACCTCTGATGACAAGGGCCAGCTGATGACCTTTGTCGAAGCCTGCCGCGCGTGGAAATCCGTCCATGGCAGCTTCCCCTGCACCATCACCTTCTTTTTCGAGGGCGAAGAGGAATCCGGCTCCCCTTCCCTCGTGCCCTTCCTGCAGGAACATAAGGAGGAGCTTGACTGCGACATCGCCCTGATCTGCGACACAGGGCTCTTTGACGACAACACCCCCGCCATCACCACCATGCTGCGCGGCCTGCTGGGCGAGGAGCTGACCATCACCGGCCCCGACAAAGACCTGCATTCGGGCATGTTCGGCGGCCCCGCCATCAACCCGATCCGCGTGCTCGCCCGCATTCTGGCAGGGCTCCATGATGATCAGGGCCGCGTGACCCTGCCCGGCTTCTATGACGGCGTGCCTGAACTGACGGCGGAACAACGCGACGCCTGGCAGCGCCTGGGCTTTGACGCCGAAGCATTCCTGGGCGCGGTCGGCCTGAACACCCCGGCGGGCGAGCTTGGACGCTCGGCCCTGGAAATGATCTGGTCCCGCCCAACGTGCGAGATCAACGGCATCGGCGGCGGCTATCAGGGCGACGGGTTCAAAACCGTCCTGCCCAGCAAAGCCAGCGCCAAGGTCAGCTTCCGCCTTGTGGGCACCCAGGACCCGCTGGCGATCCGCGACGCCTTCCGCGCCTATGTCAAAGACTGACTGCCACCCGATTGTCAGGTGACATTCGGCGATCACGGCGCGTCCCAGGCCAGCGTGATGGAAACCGCCCACCCGATCTTTGGCGCGATGAAAACAGCCCTGACCGACGAATGGCCCAACGCCGCCGCCTATGTCGGCGCAGGCGGCTCGATCCCCATCGCAGGCCATTTCAAAACCATCCTCGGCGTCGATTCCGTCCTGGCAGGCTTCGGCCGCGACGACGACCAAATCCACTCCCCGAACGAGAAATATGCCCTAGAGAGCTTCCACAAAGGCACCCGCAGCTGGGCCCGCCTCCTGGACCAAATCGCCCATGGCTGAGATGACCCGAGACGAAGCCTATGAAGAAGCCCTGCGCCGGATTGAAGGGGCGATTGGCGGGGAGGTTAACCTGTCGAAGCTGCCCATCGACGATCTGAACCCGTTGATCGGCGCGTTGAAACAGGTGAAGGGACTTTGGAGTTTGGACTTTACGGGAACAAATGTAACCGACCTGTCCCCGCTTATCGAACTGCCAGAACTACAAAATCTGGCTCTAATGCACACGCCGGTGCAGAATCTGTCCGCTATCGCAGGCCTACAAAGCCTGCAGAGCCTAGATATCGACAGAACCGAAATCCGGGATTTGACGCAGCTAAAGGATCTGTTCGAACTACAGTATTTATACACAAGCAGCACAAATGTGTCCTCCATCCAAGCTCTGCAAAGCTGTCAAAAACTGGCAGGGCTATTTATCTCAGATTCTAATGTGTCAGATCTCAGCCCAATCATGGACCTAGAGAACCTCGAACAGCTGGCTGTCCGTAGCACCCAAGTCGCAGATCTACGGCCAGTCCTTTCGCTACCAAAGAGTAGAACTGACACCACACCAGGCATTTACTACCTAGACTTCAAAAACACCCCCGCCACAGAAAACGACCCAACCCTCGCCGATCTTTCGCAAATCGAGAACAACGGCGAACGCATCGAAGAAACCCTAGCCTATCTAAAAACCCTCCCCCCTTGGCCCGAACCTTTGCCGTGGGAACGAAAGATCGCCGAAGAAACCGCCCCTGAACAGGACTCCGCCACGCCCTTGGCTTGGACCGAATCCGGGATGGATCTGCAAACAGAAACCCTCGGCCCCGACGACGACCCGGTCCGGCAAATCCTGCTGGAAGACCTGCGCGCCAATGTTGGCAAGCTGAAACAAATGTGCGGCAACCTGAACGAGGCTGTCTATGACGAAGCCAGCCCGTTACTTGATTACTTGGACGTACCGCTAGAGCAACTGGAAGCCCTGCGCGTTCACCTGCGGATCGAAGCCTTACAAGACCTGCTGGACGAACCAGCCCCTGACACTGGCGACGACACGAAAGCTGCCGAAGCCCATCGCGACCTGAAAAGACTACTGCGAACCGTCGTTCGAACTGGCCCCGGCTTGACCTTGGACAGTCCAGACGTCCAGCGCTATCTGGACCGCGTGAAACGCAATCGCTTGGACGGGGTCGAGGCTGCCGAACAAGACGCCCAACGCCGTGTTGCCAAAGCCACCGCAAACAGCGGCTTCGTCGCAAGCGACTTGAAACATGTGCTAGACGCGGCAAGCAACGAAACCCCATCTCAAGCCACCGCCGCCCGACCGACATTGCTGAAAAATACAACCGTCTTGGCAAGCTTGAGCTTTATCGCTGGCGGCTATGTCAGTGGTATGACGAACCATTTGGGCGCCGAAACCGTGAAATCCCTAACTGCCTATCTTGCCACCAACTCAGACGACCTGCTGCTCCTTGCGGGCCAATGGGGCGAGGCGTTCAAGGTTTGGATCACGCCAATCCTGCAACGGGCCCGGGAAATGCACGAGGCAACAAAGCACACCCTGCGCAAGTAACCCCCCCAAACCAAAAGCCCCCGCACGGTGGCGGGGGCTTTCAACTCAGGCTTCGATCCGCCTCAGCCTTTGCCTTTCCACGGCACCAGAACCTTCTCGGCCTGGCGCATCAGGATGTCGATGCCAAAGCCGATCACGCCGATCAGGATGATGCCCACGATCACGATGTCGGTCAGCTGGAACTTGGACGCCGCGATGATCATCTTGCCCGCGCCTTTTTCCGCCGCCACCAGCTCGGCCGCGACAACCGTGCCCCAGCACACGCCCATGGCCACCCGGGCCCCGGTAAAGATCTCGGGCAATGAGTTCGGCAAGATCACCTTGGTCATCACCTGCCGCTTGGACGCGCCCAGGGAATAGGCCGCGTGCACCTTGGACAGGTTCACCCCCGACACCCCGGCCCGCGCCGCAATCGCCATGATCCAAAGGGCCGCCAGAAACAGAAGCGAGATCTTGCCCTGCTCGCCAATCCCGAACCAGATGATGATCAGCGGGATCAGGGCCAGGGGCGGCACCGGGCGCATGAATTCGACAATCGGGTCAAACCAGCCGCGCATCCAGGAATTCAGCCCCATGGCAAAGCCCAGCGGAATGCCGAACAGACAGCCCAGACCAAAGCCGATCACAACCCGGATAAGCGACCAGGCCACGTTTTCCCACAGACCCACATTCTGATAGCCATTGGCGTTCAGATCCAGAAACCGCTTCCAGACCTGTTCGGGGGGCGGCAGATACAGCGCCTCCATCGTCACGCCACTGGATGGGCGCACCGACAGGCTGCCCTTGCCGGTCATCAGAATTTCGCCATCGGCAAAGGGCACCGTGTCGCCAGGCGCAATCGGCTGGCCGTCAATGGCCGTCACCGCATAGCCGTCTTCCTTGCCGCCTTCGTCATTGTTCTGGGCCTTCAGGATCTTGCTGCGCCGCTCGGTCACCAGAACCGCGTCGTCAAGCGCAAACCCGTCGGCTTCACCGCTCAGCTCCTGCGCCTTGGTTTCTTTATCGCCGAACGGGGCCACCGTGACGTAAACCGTCGCGGTATCGGTTTCACCAGCCGCATTGGTGGCGGTGTATTCAAACGAGCTTTCGCCCACAAACGCCCCCGGCAGCTTGATCGGTCCCAAAAGGGAAGACCCCGTCGCCAGCCCCCACAGGAAAAACACCGCAATGACGGCGGCGACAGACGCGATCCGGTTCGCCACGACAGAGCTTTCGTCGCCAAAAGACACCGTCTTCAGACTGGCCATACCGCGCAAAGTCCGCTGGCGCTTGTGCACCTGATTATAGATGAACCAGCAGGTCGTCGCGATCGCCAGATAGATCGCGAAAATCACCGCAATCCCCAGGATCATCCAAAGGGACACGCCAATCGCTTCGATAAATTCTTCAAACATTACGCGTCCTCCGTCCGGCCCATGATTTCTTCTTCCATGTCCCAGATCATCGACAGGATCTCATCCCGCTTGACCCCGAAATCCGGATGGCGCTTGACCTCTCGCAGGTCCGCACCAACGCCCATTTCGGCAAATGGCAGCTTGTATTCTTTGTGAATACGCCCCGGGCGCGGGGCCATAACGATCAGACGCTCGCCCAGCAGCAACGCTTCCTCGACCGAGTGGGTGATCAGAATGATCGTCTTGCCGGTCTTCTTCCAGATATCCAGCACCAGGCTTTGCATCTTTTCCCGGGTCAGCGCGTCCAGCGCGCCCAAGGGTTCATCCATCAAGATCACGTCCGGATCGTTGCACAAGCACCGCGCCAGAGCGACCCGTTGCTGCATACCGCCTGACAGCTCGTAAATCATCTTTTCGCCGAAATCCTGCAGGCCAACAATGCCCAGCAGCTCGGTCACTTTGGCGTCAATCTCGGCCTGAGGAACCCCCGCCATGGACGGGCCAAAGCCGATATTCTTGGACACGTTCATCCATTCGAACAATGCGCCCTGCTGAAACACCATGCCGCGCTTGCTGTCAGGGCCTTCAACGACATCGCCGTTCAGCGTGATCTCGCCTCCGGTCGGGGAAAGGAACCCGGCCAGAATGTTCAGCAAGGTGGTCTTGCCGCAGCCCGATGGGCCAAGAACGGACATCAGCTCGCCCTGACCGATTTTTAGGTTGATGTCGTTCAGCGCATGAACATCTGCCCCGTTGGGCAGCTCGAACACCATCGACACATTGTCAATCGCAAGGCCTGTCATCTTCTTCCCTCGTCTATGAAAAGGGCCCGGCCTCGCAAGGAAAGCCGGGCCCCAAGTCTTTACCCGTCAGATGGCTTACATGTCGCCGACAGCTTCCATGAAGGAAATGTTGACCAGCGGTGCATAATCGTCAAGCGCGGTCAGCTGGCCTTTTTCGGCCAAGGATGCTGCACCGTCGGCCAAATAACCAGCCACATAGCCGCCCATCCAGTCGTCAGACAATTTCTCTTCCAGGGTCGGGAA
The DNA here is from genome assembly GCA_006844665.1 of Paracoccaceae bacterium. GTDB lineage: Bacteria > Pseudomonadota > Alphaproteobacteria > Rhodobacterales > Rhodobacteraceae > Dinoroseobacter. The sequence continues at coordinate 2,797 of SPJP01000180.1, read as the reverse complement.
GGCAAAGACGGACAGAACAGCCGCAGCACCTTCTTCATCCATACCCGCCGCAGTGGCGATGTTTGGCAGCATCGCATCCGCGTCAGACGCGTACATCACTTCCAGCTTGTTGGTAACCTCGATGAACTTGCTGACGATCTCGGGGTACTCCTCACCGAACTCGGCAGGGATCGAGGTCACGTCAAAGACACGGCCCACGACCGCTTCTTTTTCCGCACCAGACAGCAGCACATTGCCGTACTCTTTCATCCGGCGCAGGGGACCGCCCCAGCCGCAAACCATGTCCAGCTCGCCCGAGGCAAAGGCCGCCGCGGAATCCACAGGCGCCATGTCGACGATTTTCAGCGATGCAGTATCAACGCCGAAGTGATCCATCTGGGCCAAGAAGCCAGAATGCGCCGCAGTGCCCAAAGGCACACCAACCTGTTTGCCCGGCAGCTCGGCCGCAACGTTGGATGCGTCGATTTCCAGATCCGCGCGCACAACGCAGTTGTCATTGTCAGAATAGCTCATGGCCACGTCGACAATTTGCAGGTCTTGGCCAGCCGCTGTGGCCACCAGGAACGGGGTCACACCTTGGCTATAAGCGATATGCACGTCGCCGGACGCCATGGCTGCAGACATCGCGGTACCAGTGTCAAAGGACACCCAGTTCACGTCGACACCCATCATTTCTGCAAAAGACCCGTCTGCCTGGGCAAACTGGTTCGGGGTTGGCCACTCTAGAAAGTAGGCAACGGTAATTTCGTCAAGCGCAGAGGCCGCAGTCGCACTTACCAAAAGTGCGGTACCAGCAGCGGCACCAAAAAGTTTCGATTTCAGTGTCATTTCATTCTCCTTGTTGAAGTATCTTAGACCTCTACGGGCCTTCGATGGGTCGTATACTGCAGTGCAGCGTCTTGGACCAAGCAACTACATGCAGACTGTGTCAAAGTAACAAACGATTCATCTTAAATAACAACTTGTAGCTGGCTCTGGCTATAAGACAGTCTGCATACTGGCCCTATTGCCATGGCAAGTTTCGGTGTTCAGCTTGGGCTGTCCGCTGCGGCATCCCCAGCGCTCTTTACCCCATTGCTCACTTGCTCAAGGACCCAGGCCCCATGAACGCCCCTATGACTCCCAATGATTTATCCCACGTGATCGAGGCCGACCGCGCCCATGTTTGGCACCATTTGATGCAGCATAAATTCTTGGAATCAATAGACCCTAAGGTCATTGTCGAAGGCAAAGGCATGCGGGTTTGGGACGCCACAGGCAAAGAACATCTGGATGCGGTGTCGGGCGGCGTTTGGACCGTCAACGTGGGCTACGGCCGCGAAAGCATCGCCAATGCCGTGCGCGACCAGCTGATCAAAATGAATTACTTCGCAGGCTCCGCTGGCTCTATCCCCGGTTCTATTTTCGCCGAAAAATTGATCGATAAGATGCCAGGCATGTCCCGCGTCTACTATTCCAACTCTGGCTCTGAAGCGAACGAGAAAGTCTTCAAAATGGTCCGCCAGATTTCGCAACAGCGCCACGGCGGCAAAAAGAACAAAATCCTGTTCCGTGAACGCGACTACCACGGCACCACCATCACAGCCCTGGCCTCCTGTGGTCAGCCTGAACGCGCAGCCCTTTACGGCCCCCTGACCGAAGGCTTCGTCGCCGTTCCCCATTGCCTGGAATACCGCTCGCAATACCCCGATGCCGAAAGCTACGGGGTTGCAGCGGCCAACGCGATTGAAGACGTCATCCTGCGCGAAGGCGCCGATACAATCGGTCTGCTCTGCTTGGAACCCGTCACCGCAGGCGGCGGCGTCATCACCCCGCCCGAAGGCTATTGGGACCGCGTCCAAGAGATCTGCAAAAAATATGAAATCCTGCTGCATATAGACGAGGTCGTCTGCGGTCTGGGCCGCACGGGCGCGTGGTTCGGCTATCAAAACTACGGCGTAAAGCCCGATTTCGTGACCATGGCCAAGGGCTTGGCCTCGGGCTATGCCGCGATTTCCTGCACCGTCACCACGGAAGAGGTCTTCGCCTTGTTCAAGGACGAGGCGACAAATCCGTTGAACTATTTCCGCGATATTTCCACCTTTGGCGGCTGCACAGCAGGCCCGGCGGCAGCGATTGAAAACATGGATATCATCATCCGCGAAGACCTTCTGGACAACACAGTTGCCATGGGCGACCGGCTGGTGGGCAATCTGAACGCCCTGGCCGAAAAGCACAAAGTGATCGGCGACGTGCGCGGTAAAGGCTTGTTCTGCGGGGCAGAATTGGTCGCAGACCGGGGCACGAAAGACCCCGCCGACGAAAAGAAAGTCATGGCCGTGGTCGCCGATTGTATGGCCCAGGGCGTGATCATCGGGGCCACCAACCGCTCCTTGCCCGGCTTTAACAACACGCTGTGCTTCTCGCCCGCTTTGATCGCGAAGCCCGACGACATCGACCAGATCACCGATGCTGTCGACGGCGCATTGGGCCGGGTCTTCGGCTAAACTGACCCTTCAAGGGGGCGGGTAACGCCCCCTTGCACCCGGGTCCAAGGCAGCGCACAATAAGGCCAGTTTGTTCAGCGCATAAGGCCAACCATGTCGATCGCCGCCGAAACCTTCTTTCTGAACCCCGGTTTTTCCGGAACCCTGCAAAAGCAACTGCAAGAACTGGTGACCTCGGGCATCCTGTCGGGCCAGTTTCGCCCCGGTCAGCGCTTGCCCTCGTCCCGCCGCCTGGCCGAACATCTGGGCATCAGCCGCATCACCGTCACCCTGGCCTATTCGGAACTTTTGTCCAACGATTACCTGACCTC
>SPJP01000171.1 GCA_006844665.1 Paracoccaceae bacterium | reverse complement strand
ATCCTGGACGATGCACGCATGAGTACTTTTTGCTCGGCATCTGCCATGCAAGTTATTAGCGGAAAGTTTTGGCTTGCGATGCTTTTTCATTACGTGAAGTCAAAGTATAACTTGGGAGCCATTACCTTTGAGTCTTTTGCTTTTCGCGTAGCAAATAAGTGCTCTTTTGATGAGATGAGCGGTCTAGTTGAGGAGGTAAAAGTCACTTATTCGAAGTGATATTTCGCTTTTGCTCTACGGAAAAATCATCGCGAATTTGCGATAGGCTCAGAAGGGGCAACACAATTCTAAGCAGGTGTTCGATTTATCGGCTAATTTGAATGTCCGATTTATCCGCATTGCCGTGATCGGAATGCGGCTATGTTGAAGGTCGCCTTTCAGCCGACCTGCTTGATGTTTGGGTGTTTTGGGGCAATGGTTCTAGACGGCATGGTTGCTCAGAGTCACGGAGCCACGTTTAGATGGCCCAACTTTCGCGTTCATTGCCTCCAAGGTGCCAAACGGTCGCCAGGTGGCCCTGCAACGCCCCACAACTAGCCTCGTACCCCCGGAGACGTAAGTATCGGAGGGGGTGCGAGGCCGGCCAAGTGCGCTGTCCTTGTTCCTGTATACAATTAGTGACACACCCAACTGTAACAATCACCGCACCCTAGGGAGAACTCCTAGTGTCAAGGTCGATCATAGGCTCGAACCGCAAGGGTTTCAGAATAAGCACGCCCTGTGTGGAACGTCGCACGAACATTCCTGAACGGGGTGACACGTCCGACTGAAACAATTGGTTCGTTGAGTTCAGGCAGTTGCCTGCGATTCAAGCGGCGTATACCTTTGAAACAAGCTCGCTCGCATGGGGGAAACTCCCATTCAGCCGCAAGGATGCGCGAGCGCGCTTGAACAAAGATGCTGCAAGGTAGGATAAATATGGCCCGCACTTCAATTGAGGAAAAAGCGTTGCGACTTCTCAGCTCTTTTGAGAGTGCTGGCCGAACAGTTGGGCGTGTCACAATCGATGGGCGTAAGATTGAACTTGTTCTGACAACCGACCAAGGTGCTGATGAGTTCGACAGGATAGATATGCGCCATGACAAAACGTGAGCTTCCAAAGCATGTCTATAAGCAACGCAATGGCCTCTACTTTCAGCGGCGCGGGTGGCCATCGCGGAAATTCGATTGCGATTTTGGTACTCCGGAATTCTGGAAGGAATATGCCGATATTCTGGCGGTGAAGGATCAACCGCGCGTAATCACCTCGCGTAGTTTCACTGCGCTTGTCAAAAGCTATCGGGCCTCGCCCAGGTATCGGAACCTTAAACCCCGTACCGGGCTGGACTACGATAAACACCTCGATTTCTTCGTCTCAATCATGGGTGATCGGAATCCCGCAAAGATGCAGCGCAAGGACGTGATCCGTTTGCGTGACGCAAACGCAGAAAAGGCCTACTTCGCCAACTACTCCCTCCGCGTTCTGCGCGTTCTAATGGAGCACTGCGTCGATCTCGGTTGGCGGGATAACAACCCAGCGAGGGGTGTCTCTGAAATCAAGACGGCCAAGAACGAGCGTGAACCATGGCCCCGGGAGCTATTGGACCTTTACCGCGCCACCTGCCGTCTAGGCACCCGTGAACGCCTCGTGATGGAGCTTTGCGTCTGCACGGGTCAGCGAATCGGAGACGTGCTTGAAATGCGCTGGTCGGACATCAAAGACGGCGCTGTCTTCGTCCGCCAGTCGAAGACCAAGAAGGAACTCTGGGTTCCCATCCTCGATGAGCTCCAAGCCGCACTGGACGCGGCATCTCGTCACTCGGTCTATATCCTGACCAACGAGCGCGGCACCAACCGATGGTCCTATCGCGGCGCATCAGCTGCTGTGCGTAAGGTAAGGGAGCAAATCGGGGCTACGGCCTATGACATCCATAGTTGGCGCTACAACGCAGCCTGTGAGTTACTAGAAGCAGGCTGTGCGGATGACCTGATCGCTTCTGTAACAGGTCAGAGTCCAGCCATGGTCCAGCACTATACCCGCAAGGTGCGCCAGAAAATCAGAGCAATTGAGGCGCAGAGCAGGCGTGGCGATAAGGCCCGCAATGCAGATCTCTAAGACGGGTCATCAACAGCGAGGACTTGAAGAGAGATGTCAGAGCTTTTCACCAGTTTGGCAGCACTAGGAACTTTTGTCCTATCTACTTGGTTCCTTTTCTGGTTGTTCATTCAAGTGCCCCGCGACATGGCAAGGGAACGGAAGCGAGACCCTGTGGCGTGGGTGTAGGTATCTCTCTTGGTCAGTCCGTTTCTGGCAATCTTTGTGCTGCTGTGGCTCGGAGAGGCCGATAGGTAGAGCGCACAGAACTGCCATTGAGCTTCCCATAAGTGAACAGAACAAAAACAGAATGTTTAGACAAATGTTTAGACGAGCTGGCAACAGCCTCGCGCATTTCGTCTAACCTATTGAAAATAAATGGAGGCGAGTACCGGAATCGAACCGGTGTACACGGATTTGCAATCCGCTGCGTCACCACTCCGCCAACTCGCCTCTTATGGTGTGGTCAGGGAGTTAGCTTGATCTGCGCGGCGGTGCAAGAGGGGGAACGGTGGTTGATGGCTGCAAAATGACAGCGGATGGCGTTTAATTTGGGACTGAGCCGACCGGCCGCAGTCTGAACCATTGCAGCGGTCCCAAGTTTTGTGGCAAGTGGGATGCAACCCAGTCTGAAAGAGCTTTGCGCCATGAGTGATTTTGCAACCCTACGCCGTATGATGGTCGACACACAGATTCGTCCGTCCGATGTAACCAAATTCCCGATCATCGAGGCTTTCTTGTCCGTCAAGCGTGAAGCCTTTGTGCCCGATAGCATGGTTGGCGTGGCTTATTCTGACGCAAGCATCTCTTTCGCTGCGGGCCGCGAGATTTTGGAGCCGCGGACATTGGCGAAAATGCTGGACGCGCTGGATCTGCAACCGACCGAGCTGGTTTTGGACCTGGGCTGTGGCCTGGGATACTCGGCCGCTATCGTCGCGCATTTGTGCGAAGCAGTGATCGCGGTTGAAGAAGATGCGGATGTCGTCGCCGAGGCCCAGGCAAATCTGGCCGCCGAAGGTGTCGACAATGCGGTCATGATCGAAGCGCCGCTGACCGAAGGGGCCGCGCAGCACGGGCCCTATGATGTGATCACAATTCAAGGCGCTGTTCAGGATATTCCAAAAGCCCTTCTTGACCAGTTGAAAGACGGCGGCCGTATTGCTGCGATCTTTACCGAAGGTGCCCTTGGGGAAGTTCGCATCGGTCACAAGTCGGGTGACCGGATCTCTTGGCGCTTATCTTTTAACGCCGGCGCACCGGTGTTGCCCGGATACGCAAAAGCCGCACAATTCGCCCTTTAAACCAGGCCTGACGGCTTGCCGAAATCGAACATCAGGCCTAGATACAATCTAAATGTATAAGGGGCAGTGACTTGGCACGGAATCGGTTTGGGCTCTTGCGAGTATCGACATTTGTAGTTGCGGGCATCATGGCCCTTGCGACATCTACTACCGCACATTCAGAAACATTGGCAGACGCATTTGTTGGGGCCTACCGCTCGTCTGACCTGCTGGAGCAGAACCGCGCGTTGTTGCGGATCCAGGACGAAGACGTCGCGGTTGCATTGTCCAGCCTTCGCCCGATAGTCAGCTACTCGCTGGCGCAAAGTCGCGCGCAAAATGCCACTGGTGTCACAAACTCGACTACCGCGTCTTTGTCGGCCTCTATGCTGTTGTGGGATTTCGGTCGATCTGAACTGGGAATCGAACAGGCCAAAGAAGCGGTCCTGGCCACACGCTCTAGCCTTTTGGATATCGAACAGTCGGTGCTGCTGAATGCGGTCACGGCCTATACTCAGGTCCGGTCTGCGGCTGAAGCCGTTGCCTTGCGCAGCAACAACATGCGCCTTATTTCCGAACAACTGCGCGCGGCCCAAGACCGGTTCGAGGTCGGCGAGGTGACCCGCACGGATGTTTCGCTTGCCCGTGCCCGTTTGGCCCAGTCCCAATCCAACCTTGTTGCGGCCCAAGGCAACTTTGCGGCAGCCCGCGAATTCTACCGCGCCGTTGTCGGTCGATTCCCGGGCGAGCTTTCGAATCCACCGCGGGCGCCGCGGACGGCGTCTTCTTTGGATGAGGCCAAAGCAATCGGCGTGCGGCGTCATCCAAGCATCGTTCAGGCCCAGCATTCGGTCCGGGCCAGTGAATTGGCTGCTGAAGCTGCGCAAAAGAACATTCTGCCATCCCTGAACGGATCTGCCTCAATCAGCCGGTCGGCTGGCAGCTCTGCCACAACCTCAAGCCTTGGGCTGACTTTGTCAGGGACATTGTATTCAGGGGGTCAGGTTAGCGCACGTTATCGTCAGGCCGTCGCACAGACCGAAGCGCAGCGCCATGCGCTTTCGGCTCAGGTCAGCTCGGTACGCCGTGCAGTGGCGAATGCCTGGTATCAGGTTGAAACAGCTCGCGCCCAGATCGAAGCCAGCCAAGGCCAGATTCGCGCTGCAACCGTCGCGTTTCGCGGCGTCAAAGAAGAAGCAGACCTTGGCCAGCGCACAACGCTGGACGTGCTGGATGCGGAACAGGACCTGCTCGACGCCAAGAACGCGCTTATCACGGCCGAGGCCAATTCGGTTGTAGCGGTCTATACTTTGCTGCAATCCATGGGCCTGCTGACCGTCGAACATTTGGGCCTGGGCATTCCAACTTATGACACTAGCGCCTATTACAATGCGGTTAAGGATGCGCCTGCGACGTCTACACAAGGTGCCCGTCTTGACCGCGTTTTGAACAGTATCGGCAGAAATTAACTTTACTGTATCGTTAATCTGTACAGTCCCTTGCGAGGTGGGGGGCTGTTGTTTAGGATTGGTCGGGCTAACTGACTCGATTAAGTGGCGTACAACAAGGGCTTATCAATGGCGAATGCGGCACGAGAGGAAAGCATGGAAGACGTACTGGCGTCGATCCGTAGACTTGTGTCCGAAGAAACCGAACGCATGCCCGACATGCGCGAAGCCGCCTTATCCAACACCGATCGATTGGATCAGTCTTTGTCGTCTGATGAAGAGCTTTTTGAAAGCGAAACGCCTCGCAGGCGCGCCTCCGCATCTGATGATGATCTGGAGCAAGACGAACAGACGGGTCGGGCGAAACTGCTATTGACCGATGACTTTTTGGTCGAAGATCAGGAACGTTGGGCAGAAGAAGAACCCCAATCCACCCAGCGCGCGGCACCTGTACAGGACGCTCCCGTGCGGCAGTCCCCTGCCGAGACACCAGCCGAACGGCGCTCTCGGATCAAGTCACGCAATTTGGTTAAGCGCAGCCGCCGGGCCTATGATGATCAAGCCCAAGACGATATCTCTGAGGATATCGATGCCTTCTTGTCAGAAGAAGACAGCCAGCCTGTCCAGTCCCCTGCAGCCAGAAAAGCCGTGCAACCGGAACGCCCAAGCCTTGATGAACGGGCCCGTGTCCGGACCGAGCGTGCAGAACGGCGCCGCCAAGCCTCTGCGCAAGCCGCTGCGATTGCTACAGACACAGCGGCCCGTCGCGCGGCCAAGCCTGCTGCGCCCGCTTCTGAAATTGCCGATGAACAACCGTCCCGGCGCCAATCAAATAGAAGAGCACCCGAAGATTCCCCTGAAACCGCGCAAACTTCACGGCCCAAATTACGTGCGCACAGGCCAGCTCGTCCTGAACAACAGCCGCAGGTACAGGCCAAACAACAGCGCCGTGCGCCTGCCGCTGAAACGCCGCCAGAAGCCCCAGCGCGCCGTCAGGCCGCCAGACCCGCGCCAAAGCAACAAGCTGCGCCTGCAAAGAACCGGAATCTGGTACCTGTCGAGATGATCGAAAAGGCCGTTCGGGCCAGTATGGAAAAATACGCCAACGAACTTGCGCCACCGCCCGAAACCGAAGCTGACGTGGTTTTGGATGAAGAATCCCTGCGCGAAATGGTGTCTGGCATTGTCCGTCAAGAACTGCAGGGCACCTTAGGTGAACGGATCACACGCAATGTGCGCAAGCTTGTGCGCCGCGAAATTTACCGCGCCCTGGAAAGCCGCGATCTGGGCTAAGGGCGGAAATTGCCGGGGCAGGGGTCGTATGGGGCAATAAGCCGACCCGTTCCCTTGCACATCACAAGAACGCAAAAAGAAAGGCGCGCCGGATTGGGCGCGCCTATTTCTGTTGTGTAACGGTGGTTTAGGCTGCTTCAGCCTGCTGGTTCCGACGCTCGGATTCTTCACGCGACAGCGCGACAGAGGTCCGCACACCCTGACTGACGAATTCCATCAAGCCGGATACAACACGCTCGTTCGGGTCAATGCCCGCGCAAGACAGCACTTCACGGCCATCGCGCGACCGCGCCCAGCGGGCGATCTGCTCTGGTCCGTTGCCAAATTTTTTGTCGTCCGCAATGGCGTCATCCAAAGCAGCCAGTACCACAGCGGCAAAAAGTTTACGTGCGCGCTGGCCTTGTTCGAAGTTGAACGCAGATGCGTCTACAAAATCCGCCATGATGGGATCCTTAATTATTGCTCTTGTCTTTTGGGCGTGAGGGGCAATATGACGTTTTCTCGCCGATTCGATATTGCGTTCTCGGAATACCACCTATGCGCTGTGTGCATACCGTATTTTACGGGTGCTTATCCTGGTCGCCTTGTCACTTCTGTCTGCTCGGGATATAGGCACTGAAAACACAAATTCAACCTTTTGCTGTGGTTCCGAAAAATGCCTAAAATTAACGGGAATGAGATCAGACCAGGGAATGTACTGGAACATAACGGGGGTCTTTGGGCCGCTGTGAAAGTGGACCATGTGAAGCCCGGAAAAGGCGGCGCGTTTGCTCAGGTAGAGCTGCGCAACCTGCGCAACGGATCGAAGCTGAACGAACGTTTCCGGTCCGCAGACAAGGTCGAGCGTGTCCGGTTAGAACAAAAGGACCAGCAGTTCCTGTATGAAAACGACGGCATGCTGGTGTTCATGGACTCTGAGACCTACGACCAGATCGAGCTGCCAGCCGAGCTGTTGGGCGAGCGTCGCCCGTTCTTGCAGGACGGCATGACAATTGTTGTGGAATTCTACGACGAAGAGGCCCTGAACGCGACCCTGCCGCAGAAAGTCGTCTGCAAAGTGGTCGAGACTGAGCCCGTTGTAAAAGGCCAGACCGCCGCCAACAGTTTCAAACCGGCGATCCTGGACAATGGCGTCAAGGTCATGGTGCCGCCTTTCGTAGGTCAAGACGAAGACATCGTCGTGAACACCGAAAGCATGGAATATTCCGAACGCGCCTAAGCGTTGCCAAAAATCTAGTCGGCGAGGGTCACAGACGCCTCGCCGGCCGTCATCTCGCCGGTCGCGCGGTCAAAGCGCAGATAGGCCAGACCCAACTCCCCCCGAACCGAATGCAGAGTGCCTACGGCCTTGCCGTTTGCCGTGATCTCTGTGCCGGGGGCAGCATCACCCGCGACGACAACCTTGCGCAGGCCTTTCTTTAGCGTGGTCTTGTGGTGCATCCGGGCCGTGACCTCCTGGCCGACAAAGCAGCCCTTACGAAAATCGACACCGTTCAGCTGTTCGAACCCGCATTCAAGGATGTAGCTTTCATTGGGGATCATCTCGACACCCGATTGCGGCACGCCCAAGGCGATCTGAAACGCGGTCCAGTCGGTGCCTGCGGGGGAATGCTCGGGCAACTCGTCCGCATAGATCCGCCAGCCCAAACCTTCCTGGCGCGGATCGGCCAGCGCCCCATCCGGCGCGCCGCCCACGCCGCGCAGCACTTTGATGTCGGTCTGCTCAATCTGAACATCCGCCCGCAGCTTGTACATGCCCAGACGCTGGGCAAGGCCGGGGGCAAGCTCTGTGTCCACATCCAGCAGATAACCGTGATCCTGTTTCAGCAGCAAAAAATCGGCCAGATATTTCCCTTGCGGCGACAGCAGCGCAGCATAGACCAAGCCGTTATCCGCCTTGACCACATCATTGGTGATCAGCCCTTGCAGGAAATGGCTCGCATCGGTTCCGGTGATGCTCAGAATACTGCGGTCGGTGGCGATATCGGCAGAAATGACGTGCATGGGATGCTCCTGTTCCTGTCATATGCATATAGATCCCTTCGGGCTGCACAACAGGGTGCCCAGGGAAATCGGTAATTGCCGAAAGGTCACAATTGACCCTTTCCTTGCCGAGGAATACGCCAGTGATAACGACCAAGCAGGAGCCCCCCAAATGTCGCTGTCTAACGGAAGAACCTATCTTGCAATCCCTGGCCCGTCGGTGATGCCCGACCGGGTTCTGCAGGCGATGCACAGCGCAGCCCCCAATATCTACGAAGGTGATCTGGTCGAAACAACGCGTACCATTGTGACCGATCTGAAAGCCGTCGCCCGCACCAAGGGCCAAGTCGCAATGTATATCGGCAATGGCCACGCTGCGTGGGAAGCGTCCTTGGCCAACACATTGCAAGCCGGCGACAAGATCCTGGCGCTGGTCACAGGGCATTTCGGCGAAGGCTGGGCGGCCATGGCCACGGCCCTTGGGGTTACGGTCGATACGCTGGAATTCGACAGCCGTTCGGATATCGATCTGGCGCAGGTCACAGCAGCCCTAAGCGATGACAAAACCCACAGCTACAAGGCCGTGATTGCGGTGCATGTAGACACCTCGACCTCGGCCCTGAACGATATCTCTGGTCTGCGGCAGGCCCTGGATGCGGCTGGTCACCCTGCGTTATTGATGGTTGATTGCATCGCCAGCCTGGCTGTTGACCGATTTGAAATGGATGCTTGGGGCGTGGATGTCATGGTGGCGGCCAGCCAAAAGGGCCTGATGACCCCCCCGGGCATGAGCTTTGTGTTCTTTAGCGACAAAGCGGCAGAGGTTCGCAAAAGCCTGCCGCTGGTGTCGAACTACTGGGATTGGACCAAACGATCAGAGCCGGACGTGTTTTACCAATATTGGTGCGGCACAGCCCCGACCCACCACATCTTTGGCCTGCGCACGGCCCTAGACATGATCGTCCACGAAGAAGGGATCGAGGCAGCCTGGGCTCGCCAAGCAACCCTTGCCAAAGCCGTCTGGGCCGCGTTCGAAGCTTGGTCCACCACGGGCGGCGTGCAGTTGAATATCGCAGACCCCAGCAAACGCAGTAACGCGGTCACCATGCTGCGCACCAAAGCCCCCCACGGGACCCAGCTGCGCCAGTGGGTGGAACAGAATGCAGGCGTGACTTTGGGCATTGGCGTCGGCATGGCCGCACTTGACGATCCCGAATGGCACGGCTTCTTTCGCGTGGGCCATATGGGCCATGTGAATGCACATATGGTGCTGGGCACGCTTGCTACGATCGAGGCGGGCATGAAAGCCGTGGGCATCCCCCACAACCCTGGTGGGGTGGCGGCGGCTGTGAACGTGATTTCGCAGGTCTAAGACCGGCTATTAGCCCTGTTCCCGCGATGTGCGCAGCGCTTGGGGCAGGGCGTCGCTGAACTTGTCCATCTCGGCCTCGGGGCCGCAAGACACCCGGATGCAGCGGTCCTGCGGAGCGACAAAGGGCATGCGCACGAACAGGCCTTGGTCCACCAACGCGGCCAGGACCTTTCGCGCGAAATCCCCGTCTGCGCCGCAATCCATCGTCACAAAGTTCGTGCCCGACGGCAGGGGCGTCAGCCCGTTGGCCCGGGCAATATCGGCCAGCCGGTCCCGGGATGTCGCGATCTTGCCCTTCACCTCGGCCAGATAGGGCTGGTCCTGCAGGGCTGCCAAAGCACCTGCCTGACTGACCCGGCACATCCCGAAATGGTTGCGCACCTTGTTAAAGGCGGTGGCCAGATCGGGCGTGCAAATGGCGTAGCCAACCCTCGCGCCCGCCATCCCGTAGGCCTTGGAAAAAGTGCGCATTCGGATCACCCTTGGATCGGTAGTGTCGAACTGGGGCGCGGCATCGTCGGGGGCTGTTTCGATATAAGCCTCGTCCAGAACCAGCAATGTGCCGTCGGGCAGGGCGTCAATCATCGCCTGGATCGTGCCCGCCCGGTGCCAGCTGCCCATGGGATTGTCGGGATTGGCCAAATAGACCAGCTTGGCCCCGACCTCGCGTGCTTTATCCACCAGGGCGGTCGGGTCTTCGCTGTCATTTCGGTAAGGCACGCTGTGCAGCACGCCGGCGAACCCGTTCACATGGTAGTTGAAGGTCGGATAGGCCCCGGCCGAGGTCACAACCGCGTCGCCCGGATCAATCACCAAACGCACCAGATAGCCCAGCAATCCGTCGATGCCTTCACCCACCACGATGCAGTCAGGTGTGATGCCGTGATGCTTGGCCAAAGCAGCCTTCAGATCATAGCTTTCGGGATCGCCATACATCCAGGTATCCCGCGCCGCATCTGCCATCGTCTCGATCACGCTGGGCGAGGGGCCAAAGATGTTTTCGTTCGCGCCAAGCCGGGCGGTAAAGGCGGATCCGCGCTGACGCTCCTGGGTCTCGGGGCCCACAAAGGGCACGGCTGCAGGCAGGGTTTCGGCGATTTTGCTAAGCTTCACTTTTTTCATGATCGCACTAAACCCCGACACGCGGGCAGAGGCAACCAAGCGATTTGCCCAAGCATCAGGCAAGAAAGGCCGAAAGCGACCTGCAAAGGGCGAATAAAGCACAGCGCCGGGGCAAAAGGCGGCGTAGCCCGGACAGATACAGCAACCAAGGCCAGATCATGCGCGTCCTGATCTCTTTCGCAGCCCTCTTTTTGTCGGTGATCCTGCAACAACTGTCCTCAGGCGCCGTTGGGCCGCTGGATGCGTTGTCGGGGCTTAGCCTGGGGTTTTCCACCCAATCGGTCGGCTTGTTGGGATCGGCCCATTTCGTCGGGTTCTTTATCGGCTGTTGGTGTGCCCCAAGAATTCTGGGATCAGTCGGCCATTCCCGGGCATATGCAGCCTTCACCGCAACGGGCGCGATTGGCTTGATGGCCCATATGCTGGTGGTCGATCCGCTGGCTTGGGCGCTGATGCGGGTCGCCACGGGCATGTGCATCGCGGGCTGCTACACGGTGATCGAGGCTTGGTTGAACGCCAAAGTCACCAATCAGACCCGGGGCCGTACCATGGGCATCTACCGTCTGGTCGATCTGGGCGGATCCATGTCGGCGCAATTGCTAATCGGCGTTTTGGCCCCGGCATCTTACGTGTCCTATAATCTGCTGGCGATCTTCTGCTGCGCGGCCCTGATCCCGCTGACCCTGACCACCATCACGCCGCCCAAAACCCCCAAAGCCCCGCGCTTGCGCCCCAAACTGGCCTTGACCCGGTCGCCCCTAGCCGCAGCGGCCGTGATCGTGGCGGGCCTGACAGGGGCCGCGTTTCGCATGGTTGGCCCCATCTACGGGCAAGAGGTGGGCCTGCGCGCCGATCAAATAGGCCTGTTCCTGGCGGCCTTCGTTCTGGGCGGCGCGTTCGCTCAATACCCTGCTGGCTGGCTGGCCGATAAATATGACCGCCGCTGGGTGCTGATCGGGCTGTCTGCGGCCTCGGTCCTGTCCAGCGCTGTGACGGTGCTTACAGCGGGGATGGGCACGTCTGGCGTCATGCTGGCAGCCGGTTTGTTTGGGGCCACGACATTCCCGATCTTCTCGGTCGCGTCGGCGCATGCTCATGACTTTGCCGATGACAGCGAACGGGTAGAACTGTCGGCCGCTCTGATGTTCTTTTTTGCCATTGGCGCAATCGCCAGCCCGCTGGTCGCCTCGGCCCTGATCGACGCGGTGGGGCCGCAATCTTTGTTCTGGTTCCTGGCGCTGGGGCACTGCGTGCTGATCGTTTTTGGCCTGATCCGGATGCGCGCGCGGGATACCAACACCGACCGTACCCCTTATATCTATACCCCCCGCACAAGTTTCACGATTGGGCGTTTGTTGAAACGCAGACGCTAGCGCCCGGCTTGCGCATGGGGTAAACGGGGCCAAATCTTGCGATAGGCTCCGCTCATGAAACGTATTCTCATCACCTCGGCGATTCCTTATATCAACGGGATCAAGCATTTGGGGAACCTGATCGGTTCACAATTGCCCGCCGATCTTTACGCCCGTTACCACCGCGCTCGCGGGGCCGAGGTTTTGTTCTTATGCGCCACAGACGAACACGGCACGCCGGCCGAGCTGGCTGCCGCCAAGGCTGGCAAACCGGTGGAAGATTACTGCGCTGAAATGCATTTGGTCCAAGCCAAGATCGCTGACGGGTTCCGCCTGTCTTTCGATCATTTTGGCCGCTCGTCCAGCGCGCAGAACCACAAGCTGACCCAGCATTTCGCAGGCAAACTGGCCGAGGCCGGTTTGATCGAAGAGATCAGCGAAAAGCAGGTCTATTCCAATGCCGACGGGCGGTTCTTGCCTGATCGCTATATCGAAGGCACCTGCCCAAACTGCGGCTATGACAAAGCGCGCGGGGACCAGTGTGAAAACTGCACAAAACAGCTGGACCCGACCGACCTGATCGACCCGCGCAGTGCTGTGTCGGGATCCACCGATCTAGAGGTCCGCGAAACCAAGCATTTGTACCTGCGCCAGTCCCAGATGAAGGACAAGCTGGACGCCTGGATCGAAGGCAAAACCGACTGGCCAATTCTGACGACCTCGATCGCCAAGAAATGGCTGCACGATGGGGACGGCTTGCAGGACCGGGGCATCACCCGGGATCTGAACTGGGGCATCCCTGTCAAGAAGGGCGAAGACGACTGGCCCGGCATGGAAGGCAAGGTTTTCTACGTTTGGTTTGACGCGCCGGTCGAGTATATCGCCAGCGCCTCGGAATGGGTGGATGCGGGCAAGGGCACCGACTGGGAACGTTGGTGGCGTACCGACAAGGGTGCTGACGACGTGCACTATGTTCAGTTCATGGGCAAGGACAACGTGCCGTTCCACACCCTTAGCTTTCCGGCCACGATCATGGGGTCGGGCGAGCCGTGGAAGCTGGTCGATTACATCAAGTCTTTCAACTACTTGAACTATGACGGCGGGCAGTTTTCTACCAGCCAAGGACGCGGTGTGTTTATGGACCAGGCGCTGGAAATCCTGCCCGCCGATTACTGGCGCTGGTGGCTGCTTAGCCATGTGCCGGAAAACAGCGATAGCGAGTTTACCTGGGAAGGTTTCCAAGCCGGTGTGAACAAGGATTTGGCCGATGTTCTGGGCAACCTTGTTAGCCGCGTTACCAAATTCTGCCGCGCCAAATTTGGCGAGGTCGTCCCCGAGGGCGGCAGCTATGGCCCGGCGGAACTGGCCCTGATCGTGCGTCTGCAAACGGGTCTGGATGCGTACCAAACCCACATGGACAATATCGAAATCCGCAAAGCCTCGGCCGAGCTGCGGGCGCTTTGGGTTGCGGGCAATGAATATCTGCAGGAAGCAGCACCTTGGACCCAGTTCAAAACAGATCCCGAAGGGGCGGCTGCCGTTGTGCGTTTGGCGTTGAACCTGATCCGGTTCTACGGGGTTATTTCTTCGCCCTTTATCCCGGATGCGGCAGCCAGCATTTTGGCGGCGATGAAGACCGAAGACGACACTTGGCCATCTGACGTGGGCGAGGCGCTTTCCCTGCTGCCTGCGGGCCATGCGTTCGAGGTTCCAGAGGTCCTGTTTGCCAAGATCACGGACGAGGCGCGCGAAGACTGGCAGCAGCGATTTTCCGGCATTCGCGACTAGCGCAATCCGGGAAAACCCTTTGATACAAAAGAAAAAGCCGCGCCCGAAAGCGCGGCTTTTGTCTGTGTTGGGCTGGCTTAGATATCCAGCGTGTTGTCTTTTTCCCATTGGCTGAAATGGGACGTAAAGTCATTCCATTCCTGCATCTTCATCTTGACGTAAGAGGTCGAAAACTCGGACCCCATTGCCTGGGTTAGGCCGGTGTCTTTTTCGTAGTCGCGCAGGGCGTCCAGCAGGTTCAACGGCAGCTTTGGCGCGTCTTTGACGGTGTGGCCTTCTGCATACATATCAATGTCATAGCGAGGGCCCGGGTCGGCCTTGGAGCGTACGCCCGACAAGCCTGCGGCGATGATCACGGCTTGCAGCAGGTAAGGGTTTGCAGCCCCGTCTGGCAGACGCAGTTCGAACCGGCCAGGACCGGGGACGCGGACCATGTGGGTGCGGTTGTTGCCGGTCCATGTGACGGTGTTGGGCGCCCATGTGGCACCGGACATGGTGCGGGGGGCGTTGATGCGTTTGTAGCTGTTCACGGTGGGGTTCGTGATGGCCGCCAAAGCGCTGGCGTGCTTCATGATTCCGCCCAAGAAATTGCGGCCTTTTTCGGACAGGCCCAGTTCCGCCGTTTGGCTGGAAGTGTCTGGTTCCATTGCAAAAACATTGACCTTTGCATCCGCCCCCGGTGCATCCCAAACCGAGATATGAGCATGGCAGCCGTTGCCGGTTAGGCCTTCGATTGGTTTGGGCATGAAGGTGGCGCGGAAGCCGAATTCTTCGGCGACGCTTTTGGTCATGAACTTGAAGAAACTGTGCTTGTCGGCGGTGCGCAGGGCGTCGTCGAATTCCCAGTTCATCTCGAACTGGCCATTGGCGTCTTCGTGGTCGTTTTGGTAGGGGCCCCAGCCCATTTCCAGCATGTAATCGCAGATCTCGCGCACGACGTCGTAGCGGCGCATGACGGCTTGTTGGTCGTAGCAGGGCTTGGCCGCTGTATCGAACGGATCGCTGATCTGAGAGCCTTCCGGGGTCAGCAAAAAGTATTCAGCCTCGATCCCGGTTTTGACATGCATGCCTTCGGCTGCGGCTTCAGAAATCAGCTTTCTCAATACGTTACGAGGCGCTTGGGCCACGTCTTCGCCTTCCATCACGCAGTCGGCGGCGACCCAGGCGACCTCGGGTTTCCAGGGCAGTTGGATCACGCTGGAGGGGTCCGGCACGGCCAACATATCGGGGTGGGCCGGGGTCATATCCAGCCATGTGGCAAAGCCTGCAAAGCCCGCGCCGTCTTCTTGCATGTCGGCGATGGCCTGGGCCGGGACCAGCTTGGCGCGTTGACCGCCAAAGAGGTCGGTGAACGAGATCATGAAGTATTTTACGCCCTTTTCTGCGGCGAATTTTGCAAGGTCGGTGGTCATCTTGTTTTCCCTGTCAGGTGGTGGCTGTAACACGTCGGTAAAACGTCGGTATTGCGTCGGTATTTTTATGGGCGAAGGGCGCAGGCCAAATCGGCGCTGCGCCCTTCGCGATTTAGTAGGAAGTGCCGGGTTTTCCGGGGTACCAATCGGTGCCCGCCAGCGGGATGCGGGCCATGGCGGCGGCCTCCATCGTGATGGCGCAGAGGTCTTCTGGTTCCAGATTGTGCAGATGGTTCTTGCCGCAGGCCCGGGCGATTGTCTGGGCCTCTAGCGTCATGACCTTCAGGTAGTTGTTCAGACGGCGGCCGCCTTCGATCGGGTCAAACCGGGCCATCAGGTCCGGGTCCTGGGTGGTGATGCCTGCGGGGTCCTGGCCTTCGTGCCAATCGTCATAGGCCCCGGCTGTGGTGCCCAGTTTCTGGTATTCGTCTTCCCAGCGCGGATCGTTATCCCCCAGCGCGATCAAAGCGGCGGTGCCGATGGCCACGGCGTCGGCCCCCAGGGCCATGCATTTGGCCACATCCGCCCCGGTGCGCACCCCGCCCGAAACGATCAGCTGGACCTCTCGGTGCATGCCCAGATCCTGGAGCGCGCGGACCGCTTCGCGGATGCAAGCCAGAATCGGCTGGCCCACATGTTCGATGAACACATCCTGGGTTGCCGCCGTGCCGCCCTGCATACCGTCCAGGACAACCACATCTGCGCCGGCCTTGATGGCCAAGGTGGTGTCGAAATAGGGCCGTGCGCCGCCGACTTTGATATAGATCGGGACCTGCCAGTTTGTGATTTCGCGCAGTTCCAGAATTTTAATTTCCAGATCATCGGGGCCGGTCCAATCGGGGTGGCGGCAGGCCGAGCGCTGGTCGATCCCTTTGGGCAGGTTGCGCATTTCGGCCACGCGGTCGCTGATCTTTTGGCCCAGCAGCATACCGCCGCCGCCGGGTTTCGCGCCCTGGCCGACCACGATTTCGATGGCGTCGGCTTTGCGCAAATCGTTCGGGTTCATCCCGTAGCGAGAGGGCAGGTATTGATAGACCAACTTGTTGGAATGGCCGCGTTCTTCCACGGTCATGCCGCCGTCGCCTGTGGTGGTCGAGGTGCCTGCAAGGGTGGCGCCACGGCCCAAGGCCTCTTTCGCGGGGCCGGACAGGGCGCCGAAGGACATGCCTGCGATGGTGATCGGGATGTCCAGTTCAATCGGCTTGGCCGCATAACGGGTGCCCAGGGTGACGCTGGTTTCGCATTTTTCGCGGTAGCCTTCCAAAGGGTAGCGCGACATGGATGCGCCCAAAAACAGAAGGTCGTCGAAATGGGGCAACTTGCGTTTCGCCCCGCCGCCGCGAATGTCGTAGATGCCGGTGGCCGCCGCGCGGCGGATTTCGGCGTTGACGCTGCCCGAGAAGGTCGCCGACTGGATCGGAACTGTGCGTGGGGGGCCGTCGGTTTTATTCTGTGTCATCGTCCGCCCCTTAATATGCGTTGTCGATATTGAAGTTATAGAGTTTGCGGGCCGAGCCGTAGCGCTTGAATTCGGACGGGTCGGCATCGACGCCGCCCCGGTCCAGCAGGTCGGCCAGGATCGCCAGATGTTCGGGGCGCATTTCCTTTTCGATACAGTCAGCGCCCAAGGATTTGACCGAGCCGCGCACGAACAGCCGTGCCTCGTAGATCGAATCGCCCAAGGCGTCGCCCGCGTCACCGCAGACGACCAGGTTGCCGGACTGGGCCATGAACGCGCTCATATGGCCGACATTGCCGTGGACGATGATGTCGATGCCCTTCATGGAAATGCCGCAGCGGGAGGACGCGTTGCCCTTGATCACCAGGGTGCCGCCATGGCCGGTGGCCCCGGCATATTGGCTGGCGTCGCCGTCGATCACCACGGTGCCCGACATCATGTTTTCGGCCACACCCGGCCCGACGGAGCCTGCCACATGGATGTTGGCCTGCTGGTTCATGCCGCCGCAGTAATAGCCGGTGGACCCTTTGACGGTGACGTCGATAGGGGCGTCCAGGCCCACGGCGATGGCGTGGCTGCCTTTGGGGTTCAGGATTTCCCAGGCGGTTTGGTTGGTGTCGTTGTTTTGTGCGTGCAGGGCAGAATTGAGGGCGCGCAGGCCTTCTGCCTCTAGATCGAATTCTTGCATCTACGCGGCTTTCTCTTGGGCTGTAGGAGGTGTCGTGTGGCTCCAGAAATAGACGGTGGCGGGTTCGGGTTCCCACACGCGGGCGTCCTCGATCCCGGGCAGGTTGACCAAAGCGCGGTATTCCGAGCCGAAGGCCACATATTGTTCGGTTTCGGCCATGACGGCAGGCTTGCAGGCGATGGGGTCGCGGACCACGCCGAACCCGTCTTTGGTGCCGACGACAAAGGTGAAAAAGCCGTCCAGATCATCAAGGGCGCTTTCCAGCGCTTCGCCCAAGGTCGCGCCGTTTTGCATTTGCCAGGTCAGGTAGGCGGCGCCGACCTCGGTATCGTTTTCGGTTTCGATATGGACCCCGTCCCGGCGCAGTTTGCGGCGCAGAGAATTGTGGTTGGACAGCGAGCCATTGTGGACCAGGCATTGGTCGAGGCCGGTGTTGAACGGGTGCGCGCCCATGGTGGTGACGGCCGATTCGGTGGCCATGCGGGTGTGGCCGATGCCGTGAGTGCCGCTCATCTGCCGGATATCGAAGCGATCCGCCACATTTTTGGGCAGGCCGACCTCTTTATAGATTTCCAGCGTCTCGCCCCTGCTCATGACGCGCAGAGAGGGGTCGATTCCGGGCAGGGCGGCGCGGGCTTGGTCCAGCTTGTCGAAGGGCAGGTCCAGGACGGCGTGAGTGTCTTTGACCGACAGGGTGACAGGGGTGCCCAGGGCGGTGGACAGGGTGGCGTCGAGGCCCGCAAAGGCGGTGTCGGGGCTGTCTGACTGGATGGTCAGCTTGGCGTTACCGGTTGTTTCGGAACCATAAATCGCGATGCCGGCGCTGTCGGGGCCGCGATCTGTCATGGTGATCAGCATATCGGTCAGCAGACTGCCCAGCTGGGGTTCCAGCGATTTGTCTTTCAGAAATAGTCCGACGATTCCGCACATTGTATTTGTTCTCCGCGAGGTTTGGCCGCGATCAGGTCGCAAGGGGCCGCTTGGAGAAACATTATCAGGTCAGACGGGCTGACACAACCTGATGGGAAAATAATTTTCACCTTAGGCAATATTTCACGACTGTTCGCGGGATTGCGGGTAGCTGATGATCGACAGGTAGCGGGCGGGCAGAGTGACCAGAGTTTCCGGGCCGTGGGGGGCGTCGGCGTCGAAGAACAGGGTGTCGCCGGGTTTAAGCTTGTAGATCTGGTTGCCGTGGCGGTAGTCGACCTCGCCTTCCAGCATGTAGATCGTTTCGATCCCGCCATGTTGGAAGGTCTCGAACGTATCCGAGCTGTCGGACAAGGTGATCAGATAGGGTTCGACGATCACGCCGCTGGAATTGCTGCCGATATGGCCCAGCAGGTTGTAATTGTGACCCGCACGGGTGCCTTCGCGGTCTGTTTCAACACCTTGGCCGGCCAGGGTGTGCACGGCGGGCCGGGTTTCTTCGAATTGGCGGAAAAAGGATGTCAGGGGCACGCGCAGGGTGTTGGCCAGAGTCTGCAAGGTGGTCAGCGAGGGCGAGGTGTTGCCGTTTTCGATCTTGGACAACATCCCAATCGAGATCCCGGTGGCGGCGGCCAGATCGGCGACGGTCATGTTTTGGCGCTTGCGAAAGCCGCGGACTTCGCGGCCGATTGCGATTTCTAGCTTTTGTTCCTGGCCGTCGCGCAGAGAATGGGGGTTTTGGGTCAGCTGAGAAGGCATGGGCGTTTTTCTTCTTTTCGTGGGCCAGAGCTTTTGGATTCTACGGGCAAATGTTTCCCTTTGTTAGCGTAAATTTTCCTGTAAGTGTATCTTTATGACAGAATCCGACCAATTACATTTGCAGTTCCTGATTTTTGACGGATTCCCGATGGCGTGCTTGACCTCGGTCATTGAACCTTTGCGGGCGGCGAACGAGATTTTGGGCGTGGGGATGTTTTCCTGGGGCTTGGTGTCGGAAACCAAGGGGCCGGTGCGTTCCAGCGCCGATATCGCGTTCGAGCCCGAGGCGGTTTTGGCAGATCTGGACCGGGCGCAGATGATGATCCTGCTATCGGCACCGACGGCGAATTTCGCCCTGCCGGGATCGGCGGCCAAGCTGCGCAACCTGTCGCGCCACGGGGCGCAGATGGGGGCGATCAGCGGCGGGGTGTTTCCCCTGGTGCGCAGCGGGCTATGTGCGGGGCAGCCGATTTCGGTGCATTGGTGCTACCGGGCCGCGTTCGAGCAAGACTTCCCCAGCCACGGGGCATCGGACAAGGTGATCGAACAGGGGGCGCGATTGGTCACGGCTTCGGGCGCTGCGGCGGCGTTTGATCTGGCATTGCAGTTGATCCAGGCGCGGGCGGGGGACGCGGTGGCGACCGAAGTGGCGTGCTGGTTCCAACATCCGATGATGCGCGGGGCCGGGGTGGATCAGGCGGTTCCGGTGCCGCATCGACCCAGCATTGCCGAGGACCTGCCCGATCTGGTGCAGCGCGCGACCCGGTTGATGTCGGACCATTTGCATGACCCGATTTCCATGGCGGATTTGGCGGCAGAGCTGGACGTGACCCCGCGCCATTTGGAACGGCTGTTCAAAGGGGCGACCGGCAAAAGCCCGTCGCATTATTACCGGACCCTGCGGATGAAGGCGGCGCGGCAGATTTTGCTATATTCCAACACGGAACTGGCCGAGGTTGCCCGCACTATGGGGTACCAATCCAGCC
>SPJP01000172.1 GCA_006844665.1 Paracoccaceae bacterium | reverse complement strand
GACACCGCCCCAGCCCAGATCCACAGACTGGCGCGGGCTACTGGCCAATCGGGCTTCCCGGTCGTCCACGACACCCAGCCATTCAACGGTTGCAATATATTCTGTGGGGATCAGCGCTGGCATAATGGCACTCCTTTTCTTGGTGCCATTCCAAACCCATTGCAAAGCGAAGATCCAGACAAACCCAGCGGCATCCGCAAAGAAAAAGGCCCCGGTTGAAAACAACCAGGGCCCTTTGTTCAAATTTAGATCTTACGAGGTAGGCTCTGGCTCTAGCCCGCTATCGCCGGGCTTTGACCGTGGCTTGGTTTTTGGAACCGCAGTCAAAGACGGCGCGTTGCCAGCTGGCGGCGTATCGTCGTCTTCGTCACTGCCCCTGTTCAAAGGCTCGCCCGCCATGACCTTTTTGATCTCGGCCCCGGTTAGCGTTTCGTATTCCAGCAAACCCTGCGCCAGGTTTTCCCATTCTTCCTGGTGTTCCGTCAGAACGCGCTTGGCGGTCTCATAGCCTTGATCAATCAGCTCTTTGACCTTCTCGTCGATGATCTTTTGGGTTTCCTGCGAATGGTTGGTTCCGCCGCCATAGCTGCCCAAATAGGACTGCTGTTCATTGGCATAGTCCACATGGCCAAGTTCGGGCGAAAAACCGAACTGAGTAACCATGGCCCGGGCGATCTTTGACACCTGTTGGATGTCTGACGTCGCACCAGAAGTGACGTTTTCAGGGCCAAACTTCAGCTCCTCGGCCACTTTACCACCCATCGCCATCGCGATCTTAGAAGTATACTTGGTCCGCGAAACAGACAACTGATCCCGCTCTGGCAGGCTCATCACCAAACCCAGGGCGCGCCCACGCGGAATGATCGTCGCTTTGTGGATCGGATCATGTTGCGGCACATGCAGGCCCACAACAGCGTGCCCTGCTTCGTGATAGGCTGTCAGCGCTTTTTCGTCTTCGGTCATCACCATAGACCGCCGCTCTGACCCCATCATGACCTTGTCTTTGGCCTGTTCGAAATCTTCCATTGTCACGAAACGACGACCGATGCGGGCAGCCATCAAGGCGCTTTCGTTAACCAAGTTGGCCAGGTCAGCACCCGAAAACCCAGGTGTTCCGCGCGCAATGATCCGCAGATCAACGTCAGGGCCCAAAGGTACCTTGCGGGCATGAACGCCAAGGATTTTCTCGCGGCCCTTGATGTCCGGGTTCGGCACTTGGACCTGACGGTCAAAACGACCCGGGCGCAACAAGGCGGGGTCCAGAACATCAGGACGGTTGGTCGCCGCAACGATGATAATGCCTTCATTGGCTTCAAAACCGTCCATTTCAACCAGCAACTGGTTCAATGTCTGTTCACGTTCGTCATTACCGCCGCCGTAACCAGCCCCACGGGACCTACCCACAGCGTCGATTTCGTCGATAAACACAATGCACGGCGCGTTCTTTTTCGCCTGCTCGAACATATCACGGACACGGGATGCACCCACACCGACGAACATCTCGACAAAGTCAGAACCTGAAATGGTGAAGAACGGCACGCCAGCCTCGCCCGCAATCGCGCGCGCCAGCAGCGTTTTACCAGTACCCGGAGGGCCCACCAGCAACGCGCCCTTTGGGATCTTACCACCAAGGCGGCTGAACTTCTGCGGGTTGCGCAGGAATTCCACGATCTCTTCCAGCTCGTCCTTGGCCTCGTCAATGCCTGCAACCTCGTCAAAAGTCACGCGGCCATGCTTTTCCGTCAGCAGCTTGGCTTTTGATTTGCCAAAGCCCATCGCGCCGCCTTTGCCGCCGCCTTGCATCCGGTTCATGAAGAAAATCCAGATGCCGATCAGGATCAGGAACGGCAGCAACGTGCCCACATAGGACAAGATGCCGTTTTGATCTTGGGCACGGGCCTCAAATGGAACTTTTGCTTCCAACAATTTGTCAGCGACATCGACGCCTTCTGGGCGGATCGAGGTATATTGGCTGCCATCTGTGGCGCGGATCAAAACACGTTCACCATCCAAGGTCACACTGGACACGTTGCCGGTATCCACCCGTCTGATGAAGTCAGAATAAGAAATTGTTTGCGTCGAGGAAGAGGACTGCCCACCGCTGAACAAGTTAAACAGCGCAAGGATCAGCAGGAAAAGTACGACCCAAAACGCGATATTACGTAGATTGCCCAAAACGAGCTCCTTCGAGGAAGACGACACCCGGGCCTTATACCCGAAACTCCCCATAAGATAGAGATACCTTGGGTATGTTCAACGCCATATTCAGGAATGAATATACTGTTTCCACTCCGAAAGGCGAAAAACCTTGGATTTTCCGTGGGTTTCAGCGGATTCCAGCCCGGGCGCGGCAATAACTCGCGTCTCGTTCCAAAGGGCAGGCAAGGAATATAAGGCGGCGGCAGGGACATTGTCCGGCCGGATCAGTTGCGACAGGCCCTGTTGGCCAAGGCAGGCGACATGAAACTCGGTGCCGGATTGCGGCAGCTCTGCGCGCCACACACCGTCCCAAATATCATTCCCCGGCACGGTCAATTCGGACACAGCCCGCAGCTCGCGCACGACATGAAAATGGGCTTTGCCCACAATGATTTGGCAGCCGTGCAAGGTGGCAGATTTACCAGCCATCACCTCGTCTCGTGTACGGGTCAAACTTTCCAGACGCGGGCGGTAGGATGCATGGGCCGTCCATTGCAACGCCGCCGCCAACAGGCGCAATTGCGTGTCGTTTTCCACATTTGCAAAGCTATCTCGATCGATCTGAAGATGCCCGTAGTCTGTTGTAACACAGCGCGCCGCGACCTCGGCCACGCGGGCCTCCAACGCTGTACGGGCAGATTGCATGGCTGCAGCCGTCCCCACCAGCTTGTCTTGCGAAATCCCAAGTTTGCCAAGTTCAGCCAAAGCGGCACGGGTTTTCACCCTGTTAAACCGAGGGTCTTCGTTACTGGGATCATCCACATAAGGGACTTTCAAAGTCTTAATATAGTGCCTCAGCTCTGACCTTGTCGTCCCAAGCAAGGGCCTAACAATAGACCACCCTTCACCCGTATCCGCCAGCGCTTCCATCCCAGACAAGCCTTCGACCCCCGACCCACGGGCTAAACGCATCAAAACGGTTTCAGCTTGGTCATCTTGGGTATGGGCGAACAAAACATGGGTAAGCGATCCACGCCAAGAGCCAATTAGGTCCCGTCGGGCCGTTCGAGCAGCCATCTGCGTGTTGCCGCTGCCATCCCAGCCTTGCCAATGCAAAACCTGATGTGGCACCCCCAAAAGCGCACATTCTTCGGCCACCATTGCGGCCTCGGCTCCGCTTTCAGCCCGCAAGCCGTGATCGACAGTCGCGACATGCAGCGCGATGCCCATGGTTCTGGCCCATGGCACCGCCAAGGCCAACATTGCCATGGAATCCCCGCCCCCGGACACGGCCAAGCCAAGGGCAGGCGGGAAATCCGGGCCCAGCAATTGGCCCATCTGGTCGGCGAACCGTTGGGGTAGGTTGACCCCATCAGTGATCATATCAGGGGCAGGCCAATTCAGAACGCGCCGTGGCCGCATTGGCCTCCGCCCCGCTGGACGGAAACCGTACCGTGACCTCATTCAAGGTCAGACAAGCCTCTTCCCGCTGGCCCAGTTTTTCCAAGGAAATTCCAAGTTTATACAGAGCGTCAGGTGCGCGTACGTTGCCTGGGTCTCCGGAAAAGCTATCTAGATAAGCGCGCGCAGCACGGGCCCAGGCGCCTTGTTTGCTTTCCGCTTCGCCCCGTAAGAAATGCGCTTCGCTGCTAAGCGCCCCGCCGGGATAGGTCTGGGTATAGGCGGAAAACGCGGCCACGGCCTCGGCGTTTTGGCCCCCATCGAACAAGGCCTTGGCCCGGTCGAAATCCGACTGCTCGCTTAGGGCCAATTGCGGCCCTGTGGTTTGCGGCGCAGCCCTTGGAACAGCCCCTGTTTCTCCGCCCAAAGTCGTGCCATTGGACAGCTGACTAAGATCGCCGCCTTCCAGCTCGACCAAGCGGAATTCCAGATCACCAATGCGGCGCGTGCCGTCTGACACGATCCGGTCCACCCGCAAAGACAAAGCCTCAGTCTGGGCGGTTAGGCTCGTCAGCTCGGATTCGATCGCGTTCACACGGTCAAGTATATTACTGGGCAAGGATTGGGCTTGCGGCGCCCCGGTTGTCGACAGCTCGCGCTGAAGCCCCCGGATTTCTACCGAAAGGACGGTCAGTTCCTGCCGGATATCCGCCAAGGTCTGATCGCGATCCTGCGCGAACCCTGCGCTGGCCGCACAGATGAACGCAATTGCCCAAACCGCCCGCATCGCTTAGACGCCCCCGGCCGCTTGCAATATCGTCACTGCGCGGCGGTTCTTGGCATAGCATGCCTCTTCCGAGCAGATCTCGATCGGGCGCTCTTTGCCGAAGGTCACAGTGCGAAGGCGTTCGCTGGCGACACCGCGGCTGACCAGATAATCCCGCGCAGCAGTGGCCCGTCGTGCGCCCAAGGCAAGGTTATATTCCCGTGTGCCTTGCTCGTCCGCGTGGCCTTCGATGATCGCTGTATAGCCAGGGTTTTGGGCTAACCAAGCCGCCTGGCCTGCCAATACAGTCTGGCCTTCTGGGGTGAGGCTTGCCTGATCGACCAGGAACAACACCCGATCCCCGACCGATGATTGGAAATAGCCGATGCTGGTGGGATCGCCAGCGGCAGCATCGGCCCCTTGGCCAACACCAGCCCCTGCACCGTCAAACAGCCCGTCTTGGGAACACGCACCAAGTGCGGTCAAAGCCACTGCGGCCAAAATCATCTTCATGCTGGGCATGATGTATCCTCTTTCTGCCATGGGTCCCGACTTAGCGCGGGATTGTTTCCAATTTGTAGACAACTCTATCACGTTCGTCTTGATCCGAAAACCGCGCCCTTAGCGCAGCAGTGGCGACCAAGCGGGATCAGACGCAGCCCCCGGTGTCGGCACCCGGCGCAAATTGCGGCCCGTAATGTCCACCGAGTAGAGCGACGCCTCGCCCGAAGCGCCAGCCGTTTCGCGGGTAAACATGATGACTCGCCCGTTTGGCGACCAGCTTGGCCCTTCGTCCAGGAAGGAAGAGGTCAGCAAACGTTCTTCTGATCCGTCGGTCCGCATCACACCAATATGGAACCGACCGGCATGCTGCTTGGTAAAGGCAATCAAGTCGCCCCGTGGGGACCAGACAGGCGTGCCGTACCGGCCCTCGCCCCGGCTGATGCGCACCGGCTCGCCGCCACTGGCACCCATCACGTAGATTTGCTGAGCACCAGAGCGGTCGCTTTCAAACACGATCTGGCTGCCGTCAGGCGAAAAGCTGGGAGCCGTTTCAATAGACGGCGCTGTGGTCAACCGCTGTGGCGCCCCACCAATTGTGCGCCGGAACACATCCGTATTGCCCCCGACCGAGCTGGAATAGACCACCGTTTGGCCATCCGGCCCAAAGCGCGGCGCAAAGGTCATTTCGTTTTCGGCATTGCCCAAAGGCGTTTGGGTCACCCGCGCGACATCCAGAACATAAACTTGCGGGAACCCTGTTGAATAGGAGGTATACAGCACCCGGTCACCGGTTGGCGAAAAACGCGGGGCCAGAACGATGGCAGAGCTGTCGGTCAAAAACTGCACATTCGCGCCGTCGTAATCCATGATCGCCAATCGCTTGGCGCGGTTGTTCTTCGGGCCACTTTCCGACACGTAAACAACGCGGCTGTCAAAATACCCCGTCTCGCCGGTCACGCGGGTGTAGACCGCATCCGCAACCTTATGGCCCATCCGCCGCCACGTGGCTTGGGTTGCCGCAAATTGCAGACCTTGGCCAAGGGGCGCTTCGGAAAACACATCAAACAGGCGGAACTTGACGACCAAGCGCCCATCCGACGCGATGGATACGGCCCCTGTTACCAACGCCTGGGCGTTGATCGCCTTCCAATCGGAAAACTGCACCGGCGAATTGAACGCTGTAATCTGGCCGATAAACGCATCCTTGCTGATTGCCCTGAACAGGCCCGAGTTCACCAGATCCGAACGCACGACATCGGCGATGTCCTTGGCAAATTGTGCGGCCTCTGGGCTCTCGGCCACAAAATCCGGCACAGCCACTGGCAAGGGTTCAATCACACCTTGGGTGATTTCGATCCGCAACGGGCCCTGGCTTTGGGCTTGGGCCGACACAGCAGACAGGGTCACTGCAAGAAAAGTCAGGAGTATACGATAGACACGCATAATAGGCTCGTCCTCTGAACTTGGGGTCACGTCTGGGCGCGATTTGGAAACAGTATCCCTCGGTCGGGGGCATACTGTCCAGCACCATAGGCAAAGATCCGCAGGGGGAATTTCATACAATTCATCTCAACGTGTCCGCATGGTTTCGGGGTTAAAGGTCATTTCTATGTTTTGCCACTGGGCAAACTTCTCTGCCGGCAGGCCAAATCCGTCGCGCAAACCGCAGCGCAGGATGGCCCGGCGGGCAGTTTCAAACGCTTGATTCGCAGCCGCGTCCGATCCACCGGAAAACCCGACCATCCGGATTGACCCTTGGATAGGCTTTGCGTCCTGTGTCAGCTCGACCCCCACAACGACCGTGACGCGCAGCGCTTCGGAACTCAGCGCGCCGGTGTTCCAGCACGGCTCTACCGCGACGCGCAGGGCGTCTTTTTCGCCGCTGGTCAAAGGCGGGCCAACGGGGGCGGCTGGGGTCGTTGGGGCCTGCGTGGCTTCCGCAACAGCCGCCGCCACGGCATCGGCGATGGGATCTGCCGCAGGGCGCGTGGGCCGCTCGGGGCGCGAGGCTGGGCGCACTGACCGGGTTGGCGCGCGAGATTGTTCGGCCTCAGTCACGATTTCGGTAGCCGCTTCTTCTGGGGCGGTGGCTTCGGTTTCCTCGCGCACTTGTTCAGCCCCGGCGTCCGGGGTTGTCGCTTCCTGAGTGTCGGGTGATGGCGCTGCATCCGGCGCGGGCGCAGGGGCTGCAATTGGGGCCACCCGGGGCGCTGGGGTTGGGGCCGGATCAGGCGTTACCGGCGCGTCGGGCACAGGGTCTGGCACCGGCGGCGGCGCAGGGGGATCGGGCGTGACATCAGGCGTGGGCGGTGGCTGAAGGGCAGTCAAATCCGGGGCCGGATCGCTGGTAGGCGCATCTGGCTGGGCCAAATCCGGCACAGCTGCCGCATCCGGTTGCGTGATGGGCTGAACTGGATCGGGCTGTACAACAGGTTGAACCGGGGCCGAAGGCGCATCAGCAACCGAGGGCGATTGCGCGCTAAACGCGTCCAATTCAGCTGCAGAAATCAAGGTTACTTCGGTCAGGTCAATCGGATCTGGGGGCGAGGCGGGAAAGAACACCCCGCCAATCATCACCCACACGATAAGGCCCCCATGGCCGACCGCAGATACCAGAGTGCCCGTTTTCATGGGCCGCGCCCTACCTGTCGCCAGCCGTAGCGGCATCGGTCAGCGTCGGCCCACCGGTATCTGTCACCAGACCAATATTGCGGAACCCACCGGCATTCAGCGCGCCCATGACCTGCATCACCCGTTCATAGGGGATCGTGCCATCGGCCCGCAGAAAGATCCGGTCATCCGACCGTTCCACAGCCACAGCACGCAGACGCGGGATCAGTTGATCGGCGGGAACCTCGGTCGTTTGAATAACCAGCCGCGCATCAGCCGTCAGTGTGATTGTCAGCGGTTCTTCATCAGTTTCAGGCAAGGCTGCAGCAGCTGTTTTGGGCAGCTCTACCGGGACACCGACGGTCAGCAAGGGGGCGGCCACCATGAAGATGATCAGCAGCACAAGCATGACGTCGACGAATGGAGTTACGTTGATCTCGGCCATGGGTTGCGCACCGCGCCCCCGACCCCGACCACGCCGACGTTTCCCGCCGCCGCTGCTTTTCTGTATCGCGGCCCCCATGGATCAGCTGTCCAACTGGCGCGACAAGATGGTCGAAAACTCGTCGGCAAACGCGTCGTAAGATCCGCCTAGCCGGTCTGCGTCTGCGCTCAGCTTGTTGTAAAAGACAACCGCTGGAATCGCGGCCAACAGGCCAAGACCGGTGGCCAACAAGGCCTCGGCAATGCCGGGGGCCACAACGGCCAAATTGGTATTCTGCGCAATCGCGATCTGTTCAAACGCGTGCTTGATGCCCCACACTGTTCCAAACAGGCCAATGAACGGGGCCGTTGCCCCGGTTGTCGCCAAAAAGCTTAGGCCCGATTGCAGGGTTTCGGTTTGCTTGGCGATGACCACATCCATCACACGGTCGATCCGCGCCGCCGCATTGGGCATCATCGCGCCATTATCCCGCTGGGAGCGCCGCCATTCGGTCATCCCGCCGACAAAAACCCGCTGGGTCGCCCCTGTCGGATTAGGACCGATGGTCTCGAACAGCTCGTCCAGCGCTATGCCTGACCAGAACGCTGCTTCGAACTCTGCGATCTCGGTCTTGGCTTTGCGGTAGGCCAGAAGCTTTTGAACAATGATCGACCAGCACCAGAACGACATGACGATCAGCAGGATCATCACGATTTTGACGGTAAAGGTTGCCCGCAAGAAAAGCGCCATCATCGAGAAATCTATCTCGGCTGCGGCGGTCGCCACATGGGACACATAAGGAAGAAGCATGAGCTGAAATCCTGAACTAAAACTGCACCCGTGGCGCGATACTTGCTGTTCGCTTACCACTAAAATACGCGTTAATGGCCCCGATTGAAAGACCCGCCACCCAAATTCGCGCTATTCCGCCAATGACGCCTGTAATTTCAACACTTTTGGCAAGCGTTTGGGCCGACCAGTATCGTCCATCAACACGACTGTTACCTCGGCATGGAACAATTTTACGGCGTCGCGCCACACGGTTTGGCCAAACACCACCCGCGCGGCCGAGGTCGAGGAGATCCGGGTTTCAACACTCAGCACATCGTCGTATTTCGCAGGTTTGATGTAATCCGCCTCGACCCGGGCGACAGCAAAGACCCCTTCGCCCGCCGCTTTCATCGCAGCTTGGTCAATGCCCATTTCCCGAACCCATTCGCTGCGGCCACGCTCGATAAATTTAAGGTAATTGGCATAATAAACGATCCCGGCCAGATCGGTGTCTTCGTAATACACACGCACCGGCAAGCGATGGATCATGACAGCACCGCCATCCGGGCGCTTAGGCGCAGGGCGTGGGTTGGATCCTGGGCCACGGCGGGCAAGACCGGATCATAGGCCGCAAGGGTCAACATAGCGAGGTCAGGTTTGACCACCGTCGCCCCGTCCGAAGTTGTCGCAAGGGCAGAGCTTTTTGCGAAAGCCGTGTCAGACCACAGCAAAATCGTCTGCACCGCTTGCGATAGGGCAATGGTTTCCGCAGGCAGCTGGGCCATCGTGTCGTCCATTCGCACGAACACAAAGGCGGCCTTGATAGCACCGGCTTCGTCAAAACGGAAAAACCGGTATTGGCTGGCATCCGCTGCAGTCAGGCGCGCGACCAAGGGCGCAAGATCAGGAACCAGCTTGTCCAAGTTCGGTGTCTCGACCAACTCGGACCAATCGCGAAAGAAGAACACCATCAGGTTGCTGCCCAGCTCTGCGTCCATCTCGCCCATCTCGTGGCCGGCCATTTTGCAGACGGCTTCGAAAGCCGCTTTGACAACAGCCAAAGTCGCGTCGTCCACCCCGAACACGATCGGGCAGATCGGCCTGCCCCAGCGCGCGCATAGAAAGGACCCATCGGCGCGGGTGAACAAAGCTTCGATATCTTGCGGGGTCATCCCCGGCACCACTTGGTCAGTCAACAATCCTGGTCCCTAGCTTTCAAACATATCACTTTGGCCCGGCGCACGGGGCGGCTCTAGCCCCAGATGAGCCCAGGCTTTTGCGGCCAGCATCCGCCCCCGAGGGGTGCGCTGGATCAAGCCCTGCTGCAACAGAAACGGCTCGATCACCTCTTCCACGGCGTCGCGGCTTTCGGACATAGCTGCCGACAGAGTTTCCACCCCAACCGGGCCGCCCGCATAGTTTTCGCCGATCACCCCCAAATAGCGCCGGTCTGCGCTGTCCAAACCTAAATGATCCACGCCCAATCGCGTTAGCGCCGAATCCGCAATAGCGCGGGTCAGGGTGCCGTCGCCTTCCACCAAGGCGAAATCCACAACCCGGCGCAACAGCCGCCCTGCGATCCTGGGCGTGCCCCGGGCACGGCGGGCAATTTCGCGCACGCCGCCTTCTTCTGATTTCAACCCCAACAGCCGCGCCCCACGGGCCACGATGTTTTCCAGCTCTGGCACGGTGTAGAACTGCAACCGCACCGGAATGCCGAACCTGTCGCGCAGCGGGGTCGTCAACAACCCAAGACGCGTGGTCGCCCCGACCAAGGTAAACGGTGCCAGCTCGATCCGGACAGACCGTGCCGCAGGCCCTTCACCAATCACAAGATCCAGCTCGAAATCCTCTAGCGCTGGGTACAGAACCTCCTCCACCACAGGGTTCAACCGGTGGATTTCGTCGATGAACAAAACATCCCTTGGTTCCAGGTTTGTCAGCAAAGCCGCCAGATCCCCCGCCTTGGCCAGCACCGGCCCCGAGGTCATCTTAAAGTTCACCCCAAGTTCTCGCGCCATGATCTGGGCAAGGGTCGTTTTGCCTAAACCCGGCGGTCCGTAGAACAACACATGGTCCATAGCCGCCTTACGCTGCCGCGCGCTTTCCACGAAGACGCGCAGGTTCGATCGCGCCTCGGCCTGGCCAATAAAGTCGGTCAGGTTCTGAGGCCGCAAAGCCCGGTCTTCGGTCACATCCTCGGGCAAGGGGTCGCCGCGCAAGGTTGGGTCGGTTTCGGTCATTCAATTCATCCAAACTTGCGACAAGGCCGCGCTACCGGTGCATCTTAGCCCTTGGGTGCCAACAGTTTCAACGCGGCACGGATCAAACTGTTTTCGCCCGACGCCCCATCACTAGCAGCCTGCGCAACTGCGCCCGCCGCGTCCCCCGGCCCGTAGCCTAGATTAACCAGCGCCGAAAGCGCCGCCGCCTGGTCCGCGCCCGCCGACGGCACGCTTGGCGCGGTCGCCACTGGTTCAATCACCTGCGCGTCGTCTGGGACCGCGTCCGCTGGGATTGCCGCCAAGTTCGAGCTTAGCGATCCGCCCATGGCCATAACCTCGGGCGCTTTGTTCTTCAGCTCTAACACAACCCGCTGCGCGATCTTTGGCCCGACCCCTTGGGCGGCGGTGACGGCTTTCCAGTCGCCCAGCGTGATCGCCCGGCCAATGCCTTCGGCCCCCAGCGAGGATAAAATAGACAACGCCGCCTTGGCCCCGATCCCCTGAACCGACACCAGCAAACGGTGCCATTCCCGTTCCAACAAGCTGGTGAAACCGAACAATTGCAGCAAATCTTCGCGGACCAGCAATTCGGTGTACAGCGCCACAGGATCCCCCGGCGCTGGCAGGGCCGACAAGGTGCGGTCGCCGCAATAAACCACGTAGCCCACGCCGCGCACGTCGATCAGCGCGTGGTCTTTGGCCTTGTATTCCAGGATCCCTGTCAGTTTACCAATCATGGGTCACGCTCCTATCTTCCAGCGGGCCGAGGTCTGCTGGTGGTGCGCATGACAAATCGCAATCGCCAGCGCGTCCGCAGCATCTGATCCCAGCGTAACTGTGCCCTTAAGCTGAACCTTGACCATATGTTCGACCTGCTCTTTCGCGGCATGACCGACACCGACAACCGACTTTTTGACATGGTTGGGGGAATATTCCGCCACATCCAACCCGGCCGCGGCAGGCACAACCATCGCGATGCCGCGGGCTTGGCCCAGTTTCAGGGTGCCAGCTCCGTCGCGGTTCACGAAAGTTTTTTCGACAGCGGCCGTTTCAGGCGCGAGCCGCGCGATCACAGCTGTCAGCTGCGAATGCAAAGCCAACAAACGATTTGCCAACGAATCGCTGCTGTCCGTGGTGCACTGACCATTTTCGATATGGGTCAGACGACTGCCATCGACCTGAATCACGCCCCAGCCCATGCTTCGCAAGCCCGGATCAATTCCAATTATCCGCATCCTGCCCCTCGGATATGTTGTTTCGGCAACAGTAGCACGAAACGCGAACATTTGCCAAGTCTTAAGGATTCTGGTCCGTCCAAGACATCACTGCAATAAATGCGACAGTTTTCCTGATTGCGTAGCGAAAAACGCAAAAAACCGACACGAGAAATGTCGTATTTTTGCCTATTTATCAAACTGTTAACTAGGCATTCAGCTATGCAATCAGTGCATAGGGGGCATGATTTTTTTGCTGCTTGCCGAATACGCAAAACGCACATAATTGCGGCATACCAAGAACAAATCATCAATCGCCACGACATTAAAAGGAACACGATCATGGCTGCATTTGAACATACCCGCACACAAAGCGCCGGCCGCGCATTTGGCACTGCTTTGGTCAGTTTCTATTTTTCGGCTTTGGCCGGTGTCGTGTCGTGGAACAACGCGCGCATCACACGCAAATCGCTGAACAAACTGTCCCTGCGCGAGCTTGACGATCTGGGCCTGATCCCAGGCGATATCGAAGACATCGCGCGCGGCACATTCCGCCGCTGACCAGAAACGGTCTTGGATTTTTGCACCCGCATGAGGCGATCATGCGGGTGTTTTGGTTTTTGGACGCCCGCCAAGACTAGCTTGGCGGCTTCACAAAGCGCGACAGTTCCACTGTAATCGGATCAGGCTTTAACGCCCACGCCAAGGCCTGCTCAAACACATTGCCTTGGGACAAATCCAGCACAACTTGATTGTAACTGCCCCCCGACACATTCGCAAAAATCAGCGCTTTCATCGCAAGGCCCAAGGCCAATGCGACAACCAACGAAAAAAACGGCAAGCGACCAATCAAAGGCAAACCGGCACCCTGACGGTCCCGCTTGCGATGAGCTTTTTGAATACGCGCCGTGCGACGGACAAAGGCGCGGTGTTGATATCCAGACATTGCACACCTCATTTTAATAAAAATTGCAGGTGTTATCGTTAAGGATTGGGGCGTTTCGGCGGCAAAATTTAGGCGTAAATGAGCCCAACCCCATGGGGCCAACCGCCCAGACCTGCCAAACTGCCTATTTTTGCAGGGTCAGGCAGCTCCACTCGCCCAGATCCCGACGCTCGGTCAAGACTAGGCCTTCGGCCTCGTAAGCTTTGGCCACTTCTTCGGCCTGCTCCACCAGCAAGCCTGACAAGATCACGTGCCCTTTGGGCGCAACGGCGGCGCACAGGCTTGGCGCCAGTTCGATCAGCGGGCCTTTCAGGATGTTGGCAAACAACAAATCGAATGGCGCAGCGGCCTGAATATCCGCGTGATCCACGCCTGCTGCTTCTAAGCAAACCAAAGCACCAACCATATCATTGGCCGCCAGGTTCGCCTCGGCCACTTCAACGGCGACCGGATCGATATCACTGGCCAAATTGGCCGCATCCGGCCAAACTCGTGCCGCAGCCATCGCCAGAACAGCTGTTCCACAGCCGATATCGGCCACGTTGGTTTTCACCTCGCCCGCTGTGATCAGATCTTCCAAAGCCAACAAGCAGCCCTTGGTCGTGCCGTGGTGCCCGGTGCCGAAAGCCATCGCCGCCTCGATCAGCAAGCCGACGCGGTCCTCGGGCAGCTTGTCCGCATCATGGCTGCCGTAGACAAAGAAGCGTCCAGCCTCGACCGGGGCCAACTCTCGTTTTACATGAGCGACCCAATCGGTTTCGGGCAGCTCGGACACGGCAAAAGGCTTGGCCCCGAAGGCCGCCGCCAGCAAGGCAAGGCCGGTTTCATCAGGGGCATCGGTGAAATAGCCACCCACTTCCCACAGGCCGGATCCGTCTTCGATCTCGAATACGCCCACACCATGGGGTTCAGGCATCAGGTTTTCCATCGCAAGGCCCAGCTCCTCGGCGGGGGATTTTCCTGGCAGGGTCGTCAACGCGGTAAAGGTTGGCATGGGTCAGCTCCGATGTCTTGGGTTGCGCAGCGCCTAGCCCTCACGCGGCTTGCCGTCAAGCGCGCGGCTTGTCCTGCCCCCTGCAGCACAGATAGACTGACCAAATATTACCAACCGCAAGGGTGCTGCGATGAAGGTACTAAAGATAGTGGGCGCGGTCATTTTGGGCCTGGCGGTCTTGGGCGGGGCCATCACAGCGCTGGTCTTGACCCTGACGGCCGAGGCGCGCGAGACCGGACGCCAGTTTGCCATGCTAAACAGCACCGGCGACTTTGTGGCCGCAAACGCGCTGCTGCACGAAGAACTGGCGCGGGAATTCACCCCTGACCAACTGGCCGAGGCATTTTCCGGCGCGCGCCCATATGTCAGCATTCGGTTTACTTCCGTAAATGCGGACGGATCGGGAACGCAGCTGACAGGGATAGCCCGTACAGCAGATGGCTGCGTCAGCCGGTTGAACTATGACATTCTGGCAGGCCAAATCATCGCCTTCAACATCACACCTCTCTGCCGAAACTGACTATTCCGCTAGGGCCGCATTGCGGGCAGAAAAGATCGTCTCATTGCCCTTGACCGGATGGCGCGGGATCAACAGCGCTAGGCCAAGCGAGGTCAGCGCCATCGCTGCCGCCATCACGTAGACACCGCTGGGCGACACAATCCACAGATAGCCAAGCGAAGCGGGAAGAAACACCGCAGCGATATGGTTGATGGTAAAGGCCACCGCCGCCGTTGGCGCGATGTCCCCCGGATCGGCGATTTTCTGAAAATAGGTTTTCAGCGCAAAGGCCATGGCAAAGAAGATGTGATCCAACACGTACAAAGCTGCCCCAACAAGCGCGCCCCAGCCGAACCAGTAAATCCCCCCATAGGCTGCAAAAATCAGCGCCAGCGCGGAATACTCGATCACCAACATATTCCGTTCGCCGTACACGCCGATGCACCGACCAACGATCGGGGCGACCAGCATATTGGCGACAAAGTTGATCAAGAACAGCGCTGTGATCTCGTGCACCTCAAAGCCGAACAGCTCGACCATCATGAAGGCAGCGAAAACGGTAAAGATTTGGCGGCGCGCACCGGCCATGAATTGCAGCGCGTAATACAGCCAATAGCGGCGCCGCAGGACGATCTTTTTGACCTGAGTTTCGCGTGCCTCAAACTGCGGAAAGGCAAACAAGCAAAACAACGCGATGGCCATGCAGATGCCGCCGCTGACGGTGTAGACAAAGGCATAGCTTAGCTCAAATAGCTGCCAAGTCAGAACCAAGCTGCCGTAGGCCAATAACGAGGCCGCCGACCCAACGGACACCAGCCAGCCCAGCA
The DNA here is from genome assembly GCA_006844665.1 of Paracoccaceae bacterium. Classification (GTDB taxonomy): domain Bacteria; phylum Pseudomonadota; class Alphaproteobacteria; order Rhodobacterales; family Rhodobacteraceae; genus Dinoroseobacter. Next base: position 5,588 of record SPJP01000172.1, on the reverse strand, counting down.
TTTGCGGCGCACGCTCTTTGCTAAGCCATTGCAGCTGCAGGGATTGGTTGACCGTTTCATAATAATGGAACCCGATCGAGCTGATCATCGTCAGGATCAGAATACCCGTCAAACTTGGGAAATACCCCGTCATCGCCGTACCCAGCCCCAACAGGATCAAAGAAACAACGCCCAGAACCTGTTCGCGGATGAAGATGATCAGATAGATCACGCCAAAGGCCAGAAATCCCGGGATTTCCCGCACAGTATGCAGCCAGCCAATATGGACCCCGTCGAAGCCAGCGGCTTCGATCACAAAGTTGTTCAGCAGGGCCGACCATGTGGCAAAAGCCAAAGGCATGGCAAATGCCATCAGGATCAACAGCGCCTCGGGTCTGCGCCAGCGCGGCAGATGGTGCGCATCATCAAGTTTTACAATAGACATGGGTTTTCCCTACGCCTGTGTTTGCAGAATGGCGACTGGCAAATGCGCGCAGAACCGGATAGGACTTGCGCATAGATGCACTGATAGCGTGTCAAACAGGACCTTAAAAGAAGCTTTGCGGGTCGATATCAACGCTTAGACGTAGCTGGGTCGGACGCTTCAATTGCCCGATCCAAGCCGTCAAAGCCGCCTGCAAAGGCGCGCCCTTGTCGGCCTTGATCAACAACCGCACCCGGTGCCGCCCGCGTATCCGCGCAATGGGGGCAGCGGCTGGGCCAAACACTTGCGCGCCTATCGCCCGCAAGGGCCCGTCGTTCTGGGCCAAAGCATTGCCCACATCAAAGACCATCGCCAGATCCGGCGCACTTAGGATGATCCCGGCCATGCGGCCAAAGGGGGGCATGCCCACGGCTTGGCGTTCCGACGCTTCTGCCCGCCAGAACGCTTCTTCATCGCCGGTCAGGATCGCGCGGATCACTGGGTGTTCGGGCTGAAAACTTTGCAGCAACGCCTCGCCTTGGGTTTCCACCCGGCCCGCGCGCCCGGCCACTTGCCGCATCAGTTGAAACGTTTTTTCCGCCGCCCGCAGATCAGACCCTTGTAAGCCAAGATCCGCGTCAATCACGCCAACAAGTGTCAGCAACGGAAAGTTATGCCCCTTGGCGACCAGCTGCGTACCGATGATGATATCTGCCTCGCCTGCTGCAATGGTTTCGATCCGTTCTTTCAAGGCCCGGGCCGATCCGAACAGGTCCGAGCTTAGGATCGCCAGCCGCGCATCGGGGAATTGGGCGGCGGCCTCCTCGGCCATACGTTCCACCCCTGGCCCAACCGGGGCCAGTTTGCCTTCGACCCCACAAGACGGGCAGGCAGCCGGGATCGGTTTGGTTTCCCCGCATTGGTGGCACATCAGCCTCTTTTGAAACCGGTGTTCCACCATGCGCGCGTCACAGTGATCGCAGCCGATCTGTTCGCCGCAGGCCCGGCACAAAGTCACCGGCGCATAGCCGCGACGGTTCAGAAACAGCAAGGACTGCTCGCCCTTTTCCAACCTTAGCCGCACCGCCTTTTGTAAACTGGGCGAGATCCAGCTGCCACCGGGCAAATCCTCGGTCCGCATATCAATGGCCCGCATCTGGGGCATCTTGGCCGCCCCGAACCGCGCCGTCAGGTTCACACGGTTGTATTTACCCGCCTCAGCATTCACCCAGGTTTCCAGTGCAGGCGTAGCCGAGGCCAGAACAACATGGCCCGAACACAGCGACGCCCGCATCACCGCCATGTCGCGCGCGTTGTACAAAACCCCGTCTTCCTGCTTGTAGGATCCGTCATGTTCTTCATCCACGACGATCAAGCCCAAGTCTCGGAACGGCAAGAACAAGGCCGACCGCGCCCCCACAACAAATTGCGCATTGCCCTCGCCCACCATGCGCCAGCAGCGGCGGCGTTCTGTCATGGTCACGCCCGAATGCCATTCCGCAGGCCGCGCGCCAAACCGCGCTTCGACCCGGGTCAGGAATTCAGTCGTCAAGGCGATTTCCGGCAGTAAAACCAAGGCCTGCCTGCCCTGGGCCAAGCATTCGGCCACGGCTTCCAGATACACCTCGGTTTTGCCCGCGCCGGTCACCCCCTTTAGCAAAGTGGTGCCGTAAACCTTGGCCGCAACCCCGGCGCGCAAGGCAGATGCGGCGGAGGCTTGATCTTCGGTCAGGGGCTTGCCGGGCCGGTCAGGGTCAAGGATTGGATAAGGCAGATCGCGGGGGCTGTCTTCTTCATATATGGCCCCGTGCTTGACCAAGCCTTTGACGACCGAATTGCCTACCCCGGCAGCCTCGGCCAGCTCGCCCATCGTCACTGCCGCCCCACCGTAGGCCTCCATCGCGTCCAACACCCGGGCCCTTGCGTTCGTCATGCGATCCGGCTCGCGCCCTCCCAAACGGTAAACCTTGCGCATCGATACGGCCCCACCCAACCCCGGCGCGCGGGTGGCAAGGCGCAGCATGGCGGGCATTGGGGTCAGAGTATAATCGGCGCATTTGCGCAGAAACTGGCGCATGTCCTGCTGCATCGGCGCTGCATCCAGCACCCGCAAAACCGACCTTACCTTGGCCAGATCATAGCCCCCCGTGCCCTTGCCCCACACCACACCCAACACTTTGCGCGGGCCCAGCGGAACCTCGACAAATGCGCCGGTGTCACAACCACCTTCTGGCGCTTTGTAATCCAGCATCCGGTCCAAAGGTTCTGTGATCAGAACCCCGACCAAGGCCCCTTCGGGAAACTCTGGCTCAAAGCTCATCAAAATGCCTTTGGGACAAGTTCAGGGATGGGGCAGATGCAAAATGTCACGCAATAGGTCTCCGCCACTTGGGCCATTTGGGCACTGGCCCGTTACACCACCCCGACTATCCAATGCCTTGAACCGCACCGTCAACCACATCGCGCAACCGTAGCCGATCTGCCACCCTTGCGCGTCCCTTACACCTGTCACAACAATCAGCTACCCTTTGGGACCCAAGTGCCGCTATAGTCACAAAAAAAGATATCGGGATGGAGAGCAGCCATGACAACCGACGCCGCATTAAATGATGACGACTTGCGCGATAAAATCCTTTCGGAACCAGAAAAGGTGCTGGAAGACTCAGAATTAATGAAGGCGCTGATCGCCGCCAATGACCGCACAATGGGCGGCAATATCGTCGATCTGCGCGGCATCGCAATGGAACGGATGGAAGCCCGGCTGAACCGGCTGGAAGACACCCATCGTTCGGTCATTGCAGCCGCCTATGAAAACCTGGCCGGAACCAACCAGATCCACCGCGCGATCTTGCGCATGATGGATCCGATGGATTTCACCCCATTCCTACAGGGCCTCGGCACCGAAGTGGCCGAGATCCTGCGCGTCGACCGTCTGCGCCTTGTGCTAGAGGCCGAGGACGCAACCCCCGACACAACTTTGGCCCCGCTGGAAGGCGTGTTGCTGGCGGTCCGCCCCGGCTTCATTGACAACTATATCACCGAAAACCGCGATATGCCGGTCCGAAAGGTCACCCTGCGCCAGGTCGCGAAGGTGGAACAGGACGTCTATGGCCCGAAATCCGATTTCATCCGGTCCGAGGCGTTGTTGAAGCTCGACTTTGGGTCTGGCCGCATGCCGGGCCTATTGGTTTTGGGCGCCGAAGATCCCCACCAGTTCCGCCCCAACCAAGGGACCGAGCTGTTGACCTTCTTCGCCAATGTCTTCGAACGCGCCATGCGCCATTGGTTGGGATAGGACGCCCGCGATGTCGGATCCAACGATGTCGCTGATCTCGCCCGGTGTGGCCGACGCTTTGTCAGACTGGCTGGCCTCGGCCAAGGCACTGGACGCGAAATCAGACGCCACGATCGACGCCTACCGCACGGATGTGGCGGGGTTTCTGGGATTTCTGTCGGGCTATCACGGCGACCGCGAAGGCCGCGCAGCTTTGGCACAAGTCACCACCACCGATATGCGGGCATGGATGGCATCGGAAAGGGGCCGAGGATTAGGCCCGCGCTCCCTGGCACGCGCCCTTTCGGCCGTCAAAGCGTTCTACCGCTGGCTTTCCGAACGCGACGGGTTTGACGCAACACCAGTTCTGTTGACCCGCTCGCCCAAGTTCACCAAACCCTTGCCGCGCCCTTTATCGCCGGATGCTGCGCGCACCATGATCGACACGGTCGAGCTGCAAGCGGCCGAGGCCTGGATCGCCGCCCGCGACACCGCGGTGGTCACCTTGCTATACGGCTGCGGCCTGCGGATATCCGAGGCGTTGGGCCTGCTGCGCAAAGACGCGCCCTTGACGGATATGCTGCGTATACGCGGAAAAGGCGACAAGGACCGCTTGGTGCCTGTTTTGCCCGCCGCCCGCGCCGCCGTGGATCACTATATCGCCCTGCTGCCCTATGAAACCGGCCCCAATCATCCACTGTTTCTGGGCAAACGCGGCAAAGCTTTGAACCCGCGCATCGTGTCTGGTGTGATGGAGAAATCCCGCATGCAGCTGGGCCTGCCCGCCACGGCCACCCCCCACGCCATGCGCCATTCATTCGCGACCCATTTGCTGAACGCGGGCGGGGACTTGCGGGCGATCCAGGATCTGCTGGGCCATGCATCCCTATCGACCACCCAAGCCTACACGGCCGTCAACACCGCCCGCCTGATGGAGGTCTACCGCGCCTCTCATCCCAAGGCTTAATCGGTTGCGATGGGACAAATTTTGGGTCATGTCTGACGGATGAGCAAATCTAGCCTCCGTGCCCTTTCCGTCCATTTCCTTACAGCCACCGGCGCCGTCTTCGCGATGCTCGCCATGCTAGCTGCCGTGCAATCAAACTGGCCGATGATGTTTGTTTGGTTAGTTGTGGCCTTTGTTGTAGATGGCATCGACGGCCCCCTTGCCCGGAAATATGACGTCAAAACCCACGCCGCGCAGTTCGATGGCGCGCTTCTGGATCTGATCATCGACTACCTGACATATGTGTTCATCCCGGCTTTTGCCCTGTTCTATTCCGGCCAATTGGACGGCTGGGGCAGCTGGACAGCCCTGCTGATCATCACCTTCGCCAGCGTGATCTATTTCGCAGACACACGGATGAAGACAACAGACAACTCGTTCCAAGGCTTTCCCGGCTGCTGGAACATGGTCGTTCTGGTTATCTTCGCGCTGCAGCCCCCAACTTGGGTCAGCATGATCGTGATCGCTGCCCTCGCAGTGGCGATGTTCTTGCCGCTCAAATTCATTCACCCAACCCGCACGGTGCGCTGGCGCAAACTGTCCCTTCCGATGGCGCTCGGGTGGACCTTCTTTGCCGCTTGGGCCGCATGGGTCGCGTTTGACCCGCAAAGCTGGGCCCATTGGGGCTTGATGATCACCAGTGCTTATCTGTTGGTCGCAGGGATTTTGCAGCAGATCATTCCCGCCAAAGGCTAAGCGTTTCTTAGGGTCAGGACCCATTAATCCTGCGCCGCTGGCGCAAAATCCTCTAAATCTCAGGGGTTTGATCTGCGCAGAGCAGTGTGGTTCACTTTTCAAGCGGATCGAGCCGCTGAGATGACGAGGATTTCGCGTCCTTACGGATTTGACGGATTTTCCGCCCGGCAGCGTCACAGAGCCTTGAAATAGAACCACTATTCCCGCGT
>SPJP01000076.1 GCA_006844665.1 Paracoccaceae bacterium | reverse complement strand
GTATAAGTGAAGGTGTCGGTTCCAGTAAAACCGGCATTGGGCATGTATTTCACAGTGCCGTCTGGGTTGATCGAGACGCTTCCGTTTGTGCCTTGACCGGTGCCGGTGACCGTCAGGTTGTCGCCATCGATATCGGAGTCGTTGGCCAGAACATCGATATCAAGCGACATGTCTGGTTCGGATTCGACCGCATCGTCAACCGCGATTGGATCGTCATTCTGTGGGTCAATCGTCAGGTTAACGGTCGCGGTCGAGCTGCCACCGTTTCCGTCGGTGATCGTGTAGGTGAAGCTGTCGTTTCCGTTGTAGTTCGCGGTCGGTGTGTATTTGAGCGTTCCGTCGCCGTTCAGCGTTACAGTGCCATTTTCAGGCTGAGTAAAGCTTTGGACGCCAATAGTGTCACCGTCCGGATCGCTGTCATTGCCCAGAACGTCGATGTCCAGCGACGTGTCTTCGTCTAGGCTGCGGCTGTCGCTGACGGCAATTGGATCGTCATTTTCAGGATCAACAGATACTGTGACGGTTGCGGTGCTGGTTGCGCCATCAGGGTCAACAATTGTGTAGGTAAAAGAATCCGAACCATTGAAATTAGGATCCGGAGTATACTGAAGCGTACCATCGCCGTTCAGCGTAACCGTGCCGTTTGGTGGCTGGGAAAAGCTTTGGATGAC
>SPJP01000111.1 GCA_006844665.1 Paracoccaceae bacterium | reverse complement strand
GGTCCAGTGGCGGCAGGCGGTGGGCGTCCGCGCTGGCGCCAGTGACGCGTGCGTTCGTTGCGGCGATCAGAGCCGGCACGCCGTCGATATGATCGTAGTGGTGGTGGGTCAGCAGGATGTCGGTCAGCGTCCAGCCTTCGGCCTTTAGGGCGGCCAAAATTGGAGGGGCTTCAGGGGCGTCGATCAATGCAGTTGATTCGGTGTCTGGATCATGGATCAAAAAGGCGTAATTGTCATTTAGACAAGGGATCGTTCGTAAGATCAGAGGCATAGTGTTTCCAGATGCAAAGGGCTATTGTTGCCCGAAGCTTCGCCCACAGATTGGACCATTGCAATGCACTTGGATGTGCTTGACCTAAGGCAGTTCTATTACCGCACTCGTTTGGGGCGGACCGCGCAGGCTGCGATCCGGTCGCAAGTGACCACGCTTTGGCCGCCCGAGACGACCAAGGGCGAAACGGTTATGGGGTTTGGCTTTGCTGTGCCGATGCTGCGCCCTTATCTTGCGCCCGCCCGTCGGGTTGTTGGGCTGATGCCCGGGCCCCAAGGGGTGATGCATTGGCCTGTGGGAATGCCCAATGTCAGTGTTTTGTGCGAAGAAACTCTTTGGCCTGTTGAAACCGGATCCGTGGACAAACTGATCTGTTTGCACGGGCTGGAAACCTCGGATCATCCATCGGCGGTG
>SPJP01000073.1 GCA_006844665.1 Paracoccaceae bacterium | reverse complement strand
GTCTTAACGTGATCGCGGCAGACGACCTCAAAGACGGCGCCGAGAAGATCGTGGCGGCGGTGAAAGGGTAGTCTGGTGAAACGCGCCCTCCTGATCGCAGCCCTTTCAGCTTCGACGACCATGGGCACCGCCCAGGCTGACGAGGCGAGTTTCGTGCAGGCATTCGCGAATGTTTGCGCGCAGTTCGTGCCGTTCGGACTTGGTGGTACCATGGAAGCGTTCACCGGATATGGCTGGGATGTTCATCTCGGCGCAGATCCCGGCGAGTTCGAAGCCTACATGGGCGAGACCAGTGCATTTGTCGCGACTTCTGCGGCAAGGCCTAAGTTCGGCTGCACTGTGATGGATGAGAAGGTCAGCATGGCCAGTGCCCACGCGCTGTTGGCACGCACACTGGATCTCAACTTCTCACACGCGGTCAAAGGCACCGGTTACAACAACACCGAGGTTTGGCGCGTTGCCCAGGACAATGGGACCCTGGTTTTTCATGTTCTCGAGGATCTCTCGGGAAACGGATCAGCCATTGCGTTCGAGTTGCGCCCGTAATGACCAAATCAAAATTCAAACATACGCTTATCAACAAGGAGCCAAACACATGGCAATCCTCGTAGACGAAAACACCAAAGTCATCTGTCAGGGCTTCACTGGCAGCCAGGGCACGTTCCATTCGGAACAGGCCATCGCATACGGCACCCAAATGGTGGGCG
>SPJP01000075.1 GCA_006844665.1 Paracoccaceae bacterium | reverse complement strand
CAGTTTTCACCACCTTCTTCGTAGTTGACGACAAACTGTACCGCCACCTTGGCACTATTTGGCCAGGTAACTTGGGGTGGATTTTGACCGTAACCCCTCATATCACGAACGTAGCGCTTCATCATAATCCCTAAGAACCCCTATTCCTCGCTTAGTGCGTGATTAAATTCTAGTCTTTCAAGGAAATTTTGAAAGTCTTTCAGCGGTGTCCCCGTTTCCGTTTGGATGCGGATCGCGCATCAAGATATAATCGAAACAGGAGACCGAAATGTCCGGATACTTAACCACTCATGTCTTGGATACTGCAAGCGGACGGCCCGCCGCAGGGATCCGGATACAATTATTCGGGCTCGACGGCGACGGGCGGTCTTTGTTGGCGGATGTCATAACCAACGTGGACGGGCGAACGGATGGGCCCGTACTGCCGCAAGATGCGTTTGCCCTAGGCGCGTATGAACTGCTTTTTCACGCGGGCGATTATCTACAGGCGAACGGAATGCCATCTGATTTTCTGGATCAGATCCCGCTTCGATTTTTAATGTCCGAACAGGACCATTATCATGTGCCGCTGTTGCTCTCGCCTTTCAGCTTTAGCACCTATCGGGGCAGTTGAGACGTCTTTAGATGTTCGTTCAGCTTGGCTTTGATCCGTTCTGCCATAAACTCAATAAATAGCCTTATTTTGGGGTCTTGGTTGCGTTTGTGGGGGAACAGGCAGCCAAGCTGAGCGTTG
>SPJP01000173.1 GCA_006844665.1 Paracoccaceae bacterium | reverse complement strand
ATTATTTCGCGGTTCTGATCGGGGCTGGTGCTACAACCGTCAACGCTTATCTGGCCGAAGACAGCCTGGCGGATCGTATCCGTCGCGGCTTGCTGGATGTGACCTTGACCGAGGCCATCGCGCGCTACCGCAATGCGATTGACCAAGGCTTGTTGAAGATCATGTCCAAGATGGGCATTTCGGTAATCTCGTCTTACCGGGGTGGTCTGAATTTCGAAGCAGTTGGTCTGTCGCGTGCCGTTGTTGCGGAATATTTCCCTGGCATGATCAGCCGCATTTCCGGCATCGGCGTCAGCGGTCTGCAGACCAAGGCGGAACAGGTTCATGCTCAGGCATTTGCAACCGGCACAGATGTTTTGCCAATCGGTGGTTTTTACAAATCCCGCCGGTCCGGCGAAAAGCACGCTTGGGAAGCGCAAACCATGCATATGCTGCAAAACGCCTGTACGCGCGGCAGCTATCAGATGTGGCAGCAATATAGCAAATCCATGCAAAGCAACCCGCCGATCCATCTGCGGGACCTGATGGCGATTGCGCCAATGGGTAAGCCGATCCCAATTGAAGAGGTCGAAAGCATCACGTCGATCCGCAAACGCTTTGTCACCCCCGGGATGAGCCTTGGCGCTTTGTCGCCAGAGGCGCACAAGACGCTGAACGTTGCCATGAACCGGATCGGCGCAAAGTCGGATTCTGGTGAAGGCGGCGAAGATCCGGCACATTTCGTGCCTGAAGCCAATGGCGACAACCCGTCGGCAAAGATCAAGCAGGTGGCGTCAGGCCGGTTTGGCGTTACAGCAGAATACCTGAACCATTGCGAAGAGCTGGAAATCAAAGTTGCCCAAGGCGCCAAGCCCGGCGAGGGTGGCCAGCTGCCAGGCATGAAGGTCACCGACCTGATCGCGCGCCTGCGGCACTCGACCAAGGGTGTGACATTGATCTCGCCCCCGCCGCACCACGACATCTACTCGATCGAAGACTTGGCACAGCTGATCTATGACCTGAAGCAGATCAACCCGCGCTGTAAAGTCACCGTTAAGCTGGTGAGCTCATCTGGCGTTGGCACGATTGCGGCGGGTGTTGCCAAGGCGAAAGCAGATATTATTCTGATTTCCGGCCACAATGGTGGCACCGGCGCGTCGCCTGCGACCTCGATCAAATATGCAGGCCTTCCTTGGGAAATGGGCCTGACGGAAGCACATCAGGTTCTTAGCATGAACAACCTTCGCGGGCGCGTGACTTTGCGGACCGATGGTGGTTTGCGAACGGGTCGAGACATCGTTATGGCCGCTATGCTGGGCGCGGAAGAATACGGTATCGGCACCGCCGCGCTGATCGCGATGGGCTGTATCATGGTGCGTCAGTGCCAGTCTAACACCTGTCCGGTCGGCGTTTGTACCCAAGACGAAGAGCTTCGCGACAAGTTCACCGGTAACGCGGATAAGGTCGTCAATCTGATCACCTTCTACGCCAAAGAGGTGCGGGAAATCCTTGCGTCAATTGGCGCTCGGAGCCTGGACGAGGTTATCGGTCGTGCCGATCTGCTGGCGCAGGTTAGCCGCGGCTCCGCGCATCTGGACGATCTGGATTTGAACCCAATGCTGATCACGGTCGATGGGGCCGACAAGATTGTCTATGATCGCAACAAGCCCCGAAACGCTGTGCCAGATACATTGGACGCCAAAATCGTTCAGGACGCCGCGCGCTTCTTGAAGGACGGCGAGAAGATGGAGCTCCACTACGCGGTGCAGAACACGCTTCGGACCATCGGCACACGGGTATCCAGCCATATCGTGTCCAATTTCGGCATGCGCAATGACCTGCAGCCAGATCACCTAACGATCCGGTTAGAAGGCTCTGCTGGACAGTCCCTGGGTGCGTTTGCAGCCCCTGGCTTGAAGCTGGTGGTTGAAGGCGACGCCAACGACTATGTCGGCAAGGGCCTATCCGGCGGCACCGTTGTTGTCCGCCCGCATCCGTCTTCGCCTTTGATGGCGTCGGAAAACACGATCATCGGCAACACCGTTTTGTACGGCGCAACGGATGGTTATCTGTTTGCTGCAGGTCGTGCGGGCGAACGTTTTGCGGTTCGGAACTCTGGCGCGAAGGTCGTGATCGAAGGTTGTGGGTCCAACGGTTGCGAATATATGACCGGCGGCACGGCTGTGATATTGGGTTCCATCGGCGCGAACTTTGGCGCCGGTATGACCGGCGGTATGGCCTATCTCTTTGATCCTGACGCAGTGGCAACGAGCTTGATGAACGATGAAACGGTCGTCACTTGCCCTGTTGGCAACGCCCATTGGGAAGCGCAGCTGAAAGACCTAATTCAGCGGCACGCCAAGGAAACCGGCAGCCAGCGGGCGACCGAGATCTTGCAACACTGGGCAGAGAACCTGTCAAAATTCGTTCAGGTTTGCCCGCGTGAAATGTTGGACAAGCTGCCAGCTCCGCTTGGTCAAGAAGAAACCGCAATCCCGGCAGAGTGATCTTGCAGCCAGACGAAAATAAGAAAAGAGAGGGGCTTGCTCCTCTCTTTTTGCGTTATGCACGTCTGCTATTGCGTGGCTTCGGCTGGTTTGTTGTCGGGTTTGTCGTGTTGATTTTGTTGCTGCGGTGGATCAACCCGCCTTTCACCCCCTATGTCAGCAGTGAAAACCGGCGTTTGGGCCAGATGCGCCAAGACTGGGTGGCGCTACAGGACATCAATCCCCACCTGCGACGAGCGGTTCTGGCGGCCGAGGACGCTAATTTCTGTGAACATTGGGGGTTTGATCTAACAGCATTGCGCGCGGCTTTCGAAGGCGGCGGCGCGCGGGGCGGATCGACCATCACCCAGCAAACCGTGAAAAACATGTTTCTGTGGCACGGGCGATCTTATCTTAGAAAAGGGCTAGAGGCAGCAATCACCCCAGCAGTTGAAATTCTGTGGCCAAAACATCGGATACTGGAACTGTACCTGAACATAGCAGAGTTTGACGAAGGTGTTTTCGGGACACAGGCGGCGGCAAGTTGGTACTTTGGCACAGACGCTGCCAATTTGACCCTAGCTCAATCCAGCGCTTTGGCGGCTGTTTTACCAAATCCAAAGGACCGGTCTGCCATTCGCCCTGGCCCCAGGCTGCAAGCCCGTGGGCGTTCTATTGCTGGTGGGGCGCAAACCTTGGCCGCAGATGGCCGTGCAGCTTGCGTCGATGGTTGAAAAACCGGCGCTAACACGGCAAGACGGATATATCGCATTGTTTGGGACCCTTTGATGAACCGCCTATACCACGTTCCACTTTCCCCGTTCTGCCGCAAACTTCGGTTGGTTTTGGCCGAAAAGAAGATCGAAGTTGAACTTATCGAAGAACGGTTCTGGGAACCTTCCCCCGATTTTCTTCGACGTAACCCGGCTGGGCAGGTCCCCATTTTGCGGTATGAGGGCAAGTTCTTCACCGATAGCCAGGCCACATGCGAATATCTTGATCAGGTGGTCCCCGACCCAAACCTGATCCCGTCCGAGGCCGACGCACGCTACGAGGTTCGGCGCTTGGTTCAATGGTTTGACGATAAGTTCCACCACGAGGTTACGACCAACTTGCTGTATGAACGGGTCAATAAAAAGCTGACGGGGCAGGGCTATCCGGACAGCCGCAATGTGAAAACCGGGTCTCAAAAGATTAAATACCATCTGGACTACATGGATGCACTGCTGGAGCATCGGCGCTGGCTTGCGGGTGATATGATGACCTTGGCCGACTTTACAGCGGCGGCCCATTTTTCCTGCCTGGACTACATCCGCGACATCGATTGGAACCGCTCTGCCGCCGTGAAAGACTGGTACGCCAAGATAAAATCGCGCCCGGCCTTCCGGTCGATCCTTGCTGACAATGTTTCAGGTTTTCCGCAGCCGCCCCACTACGCGGATCTGGATTTTTGAGCGATCTGAAATCTGCGCTTTGGTCAGAGGCGCAGAATTTGGGTTTTGCAAAGATGGGAGTGTGCCGCCCAGATTCTATCCCAGAGGCCGCAGCACGTCTGCAAGCCTTCGTTGAAAATGGCCGTCACGGTCAGATGGCTTGGATGGGCGAACGGATGGGTTGGCGTGGGGATCCTGCCAATCTTTGGCCCGACGCTCGGTCTGTGGTCATGTTGGCAGAACCCTATTCACCGGAATTCGATCCGCTGGATTTGCTGAACCACACCGACAAGGCCGCCATCAGCGTCTACGCGATGAACCGGGATTACCATGATGTCGTGAAGAAAAAGCTCAAGCGGCTGGGGCGCTGGTTGATCGACCAAAAGCCCAGCGAAATCAAAGTATTCGTCGACACAGCGCCGGTCATGGAAAAGCCATTGGCGGCAGTCGCCGGTCTGGGGTGGCAGGGCAAGCACACCAATCTGGTTGGGCGCGATCTGGGCAATTGGGTGTTTTTGGGTGCGATTTTTACGACCTTAGATCTACCCATTGATAAGTCGGGCCATGACAATTGCGGATCCTGTCGGGCGTGCTTGGATATTTGCCCGACCGATGCATTCCCTGCGCCCTATCAGTTGGACGCGCGGCGGTGCATTTCCTATCTGACGATCGAACATAAAGGCCCCGTCGCAGCAGACCTGCGCGAAAAAATGGGCAACCGGATTTACGGATGCGATGATTGTCTGGCTGCCTGCCCGTGGAACAAATTCGCTGTGACGGCGTCCGAGGCGAAGTACCACGCCCGTCCCGATCTGATTTCGCCGGACCTGGCAGAGCTTTCAGGGTTGGATGATACGGGCTTCCGTGCGCGTTTTTCCGGCTCGCCCATTAAACGAATTGGGCGGGATCGCTTCGTCCGCAATGTTCTGTATGCGATTGGAAATTCGAACAACGCGGCACTTAAGCCAGCAGCGATGGCGTTGTGCGAGGACGCGGACGCAGCTGTTTGTGATGCTGCGCGATGGGCCGTCGGTCGTTTGTCCAACTAACCGAACGTGAAACGCGCCGGCCCCCCGGGGTTTTCCTTTGGTAAGGGTTGGGATAGGCCAGATTCTATGTCCCATGTCCCGCAAAATGTCCCGCTCGCCATCGTCCTGAAACTGTCATCTGTGACGATGTTCGTGGTCATGGCGTCGCTGGTGAAAGCCAGCAGTGCCGAGGTGTCCGCGGGCGAGGCCGTTTTCTTCCGGTCGTTCTTTGCGCTGCTGGTTATTGTTGGTTGGTTGGTTGCAAAGGGCGATTTCCCAGGCGGCATCAGGACCCAAGACAAAATTGGGCATGCCTGGCGCGGGATTGTCGGGACTTTGGCGATGGCTTGCATGTTTGCGTCGCTCGGGCTTCTGCCATTGCCCGAGGTTACAGCGATTGGTTACGCCAAACCTTTGATGGTGGTCCTGTTTGCGGCCCTTATTCTTGGCGAACGGGTGCGCTTTTATCGCTTGGGCGCCGTTGGGTTGGGCCTGATCGGGGTTCTGGTTATCTTGTGGCCGCGCCTTAGTGCGATTGGGGCAGGGACCACTGATGCGCAGATCCTTGGCGCAATGCTTGTCTTGTTCGGGGCCAGTGCGGCAGCTTTGGCCCAGGTGTTCATTCGCCGGATGGTCAGTACGGAAAGCGTCACGGCAATTGTGTTTTGGTTTTCCCTAACCTCAACGATCTTATCGGCGCTGACGTTGCCCTTTGGCTGGGTTGTGCCTTCCCCAACAATTGCCGCCTATTTGATCGCAGCAGGCATCATCGGCGGTGTCGCGCAAATCATGTTGACCTTGTCTTACCGCTATGCGGAGGCCGCAATTATCGCGCCGTTCGACTATGCATCGATGCTGGTCGCGGTTGCTATTGGGTATCTAATCTTCGCCGAGGTGCCAGGCCAGCCTGTGGTCATCGGCGCCGGGTTGGTTATTGCGGCCGGTTTGGTCATTATTCTGCGCGAAAGGCAATTGGGGCTGGAACGCCGCGCGCAAAGGCAGGCGGCGTCCCATAAGGGGCTCTAGTTCGGGGTTTTGAACGTCAGGCTGGCCCAGTTTGAATGCCAGACAGCTTCGCCGGGCGAATCAGGGCCTGCCAAAACCAGCTCTACCGCGTCGACCAAATACTCTGTTGCCGGGTTCATTGGCAGCGTCACGACACCTTCTTGGTTGGTCCGATATTGCGTTACAGTCACCTCGTCCGCGCTGTCCCGCGCAAACAATTCGATCTGCGTGTCGGCGACGGGCGCATCATCACGCCAAAGCTGGGCGGAAAACCCACCGCTTAGATCGTCAGTGTAGGGATTGGTCAGCGCCACCAATTCCCAATTCAGGCCAACGCGCGTGTCCGCCCCTGCGCCATCGCCGACCGCGATCAAAGATTTTCCATAGCGTCGATAGCTTTCCGAAAACTTCTCGGCCGAAAACCCATTGGCTGCGTGCTGGTTCAGAACCCAAAGCTGATCTTTGTGGGTTAGGAAAGCCTCAAACTTCTCCATCCCGGTGTAGTGCACGATGCTGTTGGTGGTTTCATGAACCAGAACATGCAGCCCATCTTCTGTTGCCGGGACTTGTGCCGCAGGCCTGTCGCCCATTCGGCCGGGCACGGGCAAACGGTCGCTGGGGGTGACGATGTCAAACACCTCGATCGAGCGTTGTACAAATGGAAAGGCAGAGCCACTGAAATTTTGCCCTACGCGAAGGTCGGCCAATATGGTGTCACCGGTTTCGACCTGATAGGATTGAGGAGAGATCCAAAACTCGTGGGCCATTGCGGGAAACACAAGGGCACTGGCCGAAATGGAAGCAATGAGCGGGGCGACGATGCGAGCAATTAGTTTCATATCTCGAAGGGTGGGATTAAGGGCTGGGCTGTCAAGCCTGCTTTGCGTGATTGTGATGTTTGGCGCGGCCAACGCCCATGAACTCCGCCCCTCGGTCATGGATGTCGAGGTCACTTCGGATCAGGTCACAATCACACTTGATGCGGTTCTGGAACCTTTCCTAGCCGGCATTGACCAAAGCGCGGTCTTTGACACGAATGATGCGCCGCAGGCTGTGTTACACGACACGCTTCGGGCCAGCCCGCCAACAGATTTTACCGAAGACGTTCACAACGAGTGGGACCAGATCAAGCAAGGCTTTGCAGTTTCGTCCGACGGGCGGGTTATTGACCTGAACATAGTGGACATTTCCGTCGCGGATCAGCCTGATCTGGAGCTGCCAAGAGACAGCAAGCTGGTTCTTCAGGGCGATCTTCCTAAAGGGGACGCGCCTGTTGTTGTGGGCTGGGGCCCTGAATATGGGTCGTTGATCGTGCGTCAGGGCGAAGGCGACGAAGAATATTCTGTGCTGCTTAGCAATGGGGACCAAAGCGCGCCTTTGCCCAGATCCGAAGTGGCGAGTGAGAGCACAGGTCAAACCTTTGCCCGTTATATCGTCAGTGGCTTTGATCATATCATCCCCAAAGGTCTGGACCACATTCTGTTTGTGTTGGGGTTGTTCTTCTTTTCGCTCAAGTGGCGGCCTTTGCTGACACAAGTGACCGCCTTCACGGTCGCTCATACTGTGACTTTGGCCTTGGCGACGCTGGGCATCGTTTCGTTGCCCGGTTCTGTTGTTGAACCGCTGATCGCGATTTCCATCGTGTATGTCGCGGTCGAAAACATTCTATATGGTGGACCGGATGCAAAGATTGGGATCAGGCGCACGGCTTTGGTGTTTGGTTTTGGTTTGCTACACGGTCTTGGCTTTGCCAGTGTTCTGGAAGAATTCGGGCTTGGGTCCACACTGATCACGGCGCTGATTGCCTTCAATATCGGGGTAGAGCTTGGCCAACTGGCGGTTATTGCGGCGGCCTATATCCTGCTGGCCGTGCCATTTGGGCGCAAACCTTGGTTCCGCAGTGTGGTTGCTATCCCAGTGTCCGTTTTCATTGCTATTGTCGGCGCCTGGTGGGCGTTTGAAAGGATCTTCCTATGACGACCGAAAATACTGACGCCATGGACCACAAGGCGGAAATGCAAAAGCTGCAAGCCGAAAAAAAAGCGCAAAGGTCCGAGGCGAAAGACCCGGACCGTGGCCTGATCTTTGTTCACACCGGCAAGGGCAAAGGCAAATCCTCTAGCGCTTTTGGCGTTGTAGTGCGTGCCTTGGGTTGGAAGCAAACCGTTGGCGTCGTTCAGTTCATCAAAGGCAAATGGAAAACCGGCGAGCGTTTGTTCTTTGATCGTTTGGGCGGTGTCGATTGGCACACAATGGGCGAGGGCTTTACCTGGGACACCCAGGACAAAGACCGGGATATCGCAGCGGCTCAAGCGGCGTTTCAAAAGGCGGTCGATATGATGGCGTCTGGCGATTACGACCTGATCGTTTTGGACGAGATCAACATCGCCATGCGCTATGACTATCTAAGCGTTGACCAAGTGATCGAAGGGTTGCAAGGGCGGGCGCAAAACTGTTCAGTTATCCTGACCGGGCGCGATGCCAAACCCGAGCTATGCGCCTACGCTGACCTGGTGACCGAAATGTCCGAGGTTAAGCACCCATTCCAGGCAGGCATCAAAGCGCAACGTGGGCTAGACTACTAGCAAGCCGCCAGAATTTTAACGAAGGGCCAGGACCAAACATGGACATGAATGAGCTGACCAATTGGCCCGAATACACACGAATCTTTGCGGGTATTTACGCCCTGGTGCCGCCGCCCATTATTGTGCCCTTGTTCCTTGGGGTCATGGCCGGTCGGTCACGTTCGGATCAGACGGGCGCTGCACTGGTCGCATCCCTTAGCTTCCTGATCGTGATGCTGGTCTTTGTATTCTTTGGCACGTCCGTGCTTGGCGTGTTTGGGATCAGCTTGCCTGCGTTCCGCCTGGCGGGCGGGTTCCTGTTACTGCTGATCGCACTAGACATGATGCGGTCCAACCCATTGGCGGAAGAAGCCGTTAAAGACGAAGGAAAATCCGGTGGGTCAGCCTTGGTGCTGGGCATCGTGCCGCTGACCATCCCAGTTTTGGCGGGACCCGGTGCGATCAGCGCTGTTGTGCTGTTCGCGGCCGATCACGACGTATCCAGTCACAGGGTTCTGGTCGGGGTCGTGATCTGCGTCGTGGCCTTGACCGTTTTGCTGACGCTTCTAGCAGCCGCCGCTTTGGCGCGGTTCTTCACGCCCTCTGTCGCGCTAGTATTCAACAAGGTGATGGGCCTGATCATCGCGGCCATCGCGTTTGAATTCATCATGGATGGAATCGCAGGGCATTTCCCGTCATTGGGGACAATCCACGGACAGTGGATTGCCCCCTTGGTGCCTCAGGTCCTGACCAGCTTTTCGTAGCTGTCAACGACATCGCAGGTCAGTGCGCCGACCTCGAACGTATAGTCACCGATTTGCCCAACCGGGGTCACTTCGGCGGCGGTGCCGGTTAGCCAGCACTGCTCGAACCCTTCCAGTTCTTCGGGCATGATGTGGCGTTCATGCACGGTGATGCCTTTTTCCTTCAGCATCTCGATGATTGTCTGGCGTGTGATGCCGTTCAAGAAAGCGTCGGCCAGAGGGGTGTGAACCTCGCCATCTTTCACGAAAAAGATGTTTGCGCCGGTCGCCTCGGCAACATAGCCGCGATAGTCCATGAACAAGGCGTCCGAACAGCCATTTGCTTCGGCTGTGTGTTTGGACATGGTGCAGATCATGTACAGACCGGCCGCTTTTGCGTGCACGGGGATCGTTTCTGGCGAAGGGCGCTTCCACTTGGAAATGTCCAGCTTCGCGCCTTTGGTTTTCGCGTCGCCATAGTAGTTGCCCCAGCCCCAGGCCGCGATCGCCAAAGACACCGGGTTTCTGGCCGAGCTGACGCCCATATCTTCGCCTGACCCACGCCATGCAACGGCACGAACATAGGCGTCCTCCAGACCGTTGGCCTTCAAAACGTCGTATTTCGCGGCCTCGATCTGATCAACGGACCAGGGGATTTCAAAGTCGATCATTTTAGCGCTGGCCAGAAGGCGGTCCGAGTGCTGGCGGCTTTTAAAGATTTTGCCGTTATAGGCTCGTTCACCTTCAAACACCGATGACGCGTAGTGCATGGCATGGGTCAGAATATGCACGTTTGCAGAACGCCAATCCACCATCTTGCCATCCATCCAGATGAAGCCGTCCCGATCATCATATCCACCCGCCATTGGTCTCGTCCTTCCTAGCGTTTCCATTTATTGCGCTCAATAGGGCCGTTTCAGCCATAATATTTCGCTCAATCGTCGATTCGATACCAATTGGGTCTTGGAATGTCAACAAGGCTGACATAAAATGATCCCAAGAAGAGGAAGGGTCAAATTCTATGAACGATAAGTCTGGTGGCAAAACCCCTAGCGAAAGCTTGCTGTTTTTAACCGACGACCAGCTGCGCAAGGGCATCGAGGCGATGTTCTTTGCTTATCGTGGGTTCACCGCCGACCCCGACCGAATCCTTAGCGAACGGGGCTACGGACGGGCCCATCACCGCGCGTTGCACTTCATCAATCGCGCGCCCGGTTGCACCGTGAATACCCTGTTGTCGATTCTGGGGGTGACCAAGCAATCGCTAAACCGGGTGCTGCGCGCGTTGATCGATGACGGACTTGTGAAGCAAACCGTCGGCTCCAAAGACAAGCGGGAACGCAACCTGCACCTGACCGAAACAGGCCAAGCGCTTGAAAAAGACCTTAGCGAAGCGCAGCGCGGGCGTATGCGGGCCGCGTTTCGATCTGCAGGACCAGAGGCTGTATCTGGCTTTCGCAAAGTGCTAGAACAAATGATGGATGAAAAAAGTTTCGAACAGTTTTCTCGATTAACGGACCAGACATGATCACACCAGAAGCCCCAGAAGCGCATTTGCTGATCGTCGATGATGACGAACGTATTCGCGGTTTGTTGCAGAAATTTCTGGTGCGGAATGGCTTCTGGGCGACCGTAGCCAAAGACGCGGCACAGGCCCGGCGTTTGCTGGAAGGGTTGGAATTCGACTTGATCGTCCTGGATGTGATGATGCCCGGGGAAACGGGGATCGATCTGACACGCGATCTGCGAGCCTCGATTTCAACGCCCATTTTGCTGTTGACCGCTAAAGGTGAAACTTCAGAAAAAATCGCGGGTTTGGAAGCGGGTGCCGATGACTACCTGACAAAACCGTTCGAGCCGAAAGAGCTGCTTTTGCGCATCAACGCGATCTTGCGCCGTATCCCGAAAGAGCCTGACATCAGCGCCGGGCCAAAGGTTTTGCATCTGGGCGAGGTGAAATACGATATCGACAAGGGCGAGATGTGGCAGGGGCAGAACCCCGTGCGTCTGACGGCCACCGAAAGTGCATTGATGCGCATTTTCGCCGCCAAGCCCGGTGAAGCGCTTAGCCGGATGCAGTTGGTCGAAGATCTTGGACGGGACGGGGATCAATCTCAGGAACGTGCCGTCGATGTTCAGATCACCCGCCTAAGGCGCAAGATCGAGGCGGATCCAAAGCAGCCGCGATATCTGCAAACGGTGCGCGGCGCGGGCTATATGCTGGCGGCAGACTAGTCAAAACCGTTCTATTCTGAATCGTTCACCCGGCCACGCAGTGCTTTGACTTGGCCGCGCTGGGTTTTGGATGCCAACCTGCGCTTTTGCGAACCATAAGTCGGCTTGGTTGCGATCCGCCGTTTGGGGGCGACGGACGCTTTGCGGACAAGCTCGGCCAGACGCTGCCGGGCAATCTCGCGGTTTCGGGCTTGGCTGCGGGTTTCGTCCACTTGCAGGATCAACGCACCGTCTTGGGTCCAACGACGCCCGGCCAACCGCTTTAGGCGGGTTTTGATCGGGCCGGTCAGATTGGGCGATCGCTCTGCCTCAAACCGCAGCTCTACTGCGGTGGCAACTTTGTTCACGTTCTGCCCGCCAGGACCTGATGCGCGGACAAAGCTTTCCGACAATTCCCAGTCTTGGATTGTGATCTCTGGTGTTACGACAAGCATTGCTGAATTTTCTGGCAGACAGGGGGGCGGGTCGAAATCCCCATCTTGGTTTGACAGACCCAAAATCGAAAGGGTCGCCCTTACGGACGACCCTTCGAGAAATTAGGAGGTGGGGCCGGTTAGACTGCTGTCAAGGAAGCCCGACCTGGCGGCGTTTCAGCCAAGGATTGCCCTAGCTGGAAACCTCCAAGCCTGTCCCGACACCTCGCTCCAATAATCCTCTAGACACTGGACCACCTCCTTTCAATACGTTGCTGTTGAAGGTAGCCTGCCATAGATTTTGTGTAAGTCAAAACATTTTATGCAGGATTTTGCCGCAGTCGCAAAACAATCACATAGAATGGGATCAACGCTACTAGGGCTAGTCCCAGTTTGACGCCCCAGTCCGCGACAGCAAGAGAGACCCACAGCGGAACCGCTGGGCCAAATCCAAGCAAAGGCAGAACCTCGCCGGCCCAAGACACATCATTCGCGGGCTCGATAAAGCTAAGCGCGCCGGAAAACGCGATGGTAAAGAAAAGCGCGGTATCAATGCTGGACCCAATCAAGGTAGAGGCCAGCGGCGCACGCCACCAGGAACGGTCGCGAAGCCGGTCAAAAATCGCGACGTCCAACAGCTGCGCGGTCAGGAACGCCAGGCCAGACCCAATGGCGATCCGCCAGGTCACAAGGGGGCCAAACTCGCCCATGATCTGCGTGCCGATCAAGGAACACAGAACGCCAACAGCAAAACCAACGAACACAACACGACGTGCGGCGGTCACGCCATAGACGCGGTTCATAAGGTCGGTGACTAGGAAGGCCAGGGGGTAGGTGAAGGCGCCATAGGTCAGCCATTGGCCGAACAGGAATTGCACCAGGATGTTAGAAGCGACAACAATTGCCGCCATGGCAAGAATGCCGGGCAGATGAATACGAGTCATGAATTTCTTCCGTTTTGACAAGGTAGTCGGACACTTGGCCCTGCGACGCAGGGACGGGCCGCTTTAGCCAGCACGCTTACAGACGTCAAGGCTATGCGTTCAGTTGGGAAGAATGTACTCCACAATCTCTGTCGGTAAAAATCCACGAAAGTTATTGTCGGCAATCATTGTGGCCCGCAATGCGCCAGACTTGTCGCGCCAGATCGCTAGACCTTCCAGATTGGTGTAGCTGCCTTTACGGGGGTGAAACACAACCTGTTCATCCTGCAAGCCGTTGCGGGTGATCGTGAAACGGCGAATACGGTTTTCAAACGAAAAGCCGCTGAAATTACGCTCCAGAAGGTACAGCTTACCGTCTGGGCCAATATCCATGCCAACGGGCAGCAGGGCATCCCGGCGCGGCACAGAAAACGGTTGATCCCAAACACCACGCCGATAGCGCCAAATCGGAAAAGGTCGTGTCAATTGGCCGGATCGTTCTGGCAGAGTGTAAAGCGCGCCGTTTCGATCAATCGCCAAAGCCTCTAACCCGGAATTGGTCTGAAGGTTGGCGAATGCGTCTGCACGGGGCAGCCAGGCGGCCTCGGATCCCAGGCCGCGATAGGTCCAGATCCTAGGTAAGGCACCTTCGAACGAAACGTAAAGCCGACCGTCAGCGCGCTGGGCCAAGCCTTCGGCGTCACGATGGCGCCGGTCCAGACGGTTTCTTTTGGGATCTGTCAGCCAATCCCAACCTGTCACGTCCACCCCGACAATCGCGCCATTTACATCCCGTCTCAGGCTCCCTTGCACCAAGCGCGCCTGATCAGATATTGCCGTAAATTTTGTTCCGCTATCGTCAAGCTCCAGTCCCGAAAACCCTCCGAACCCTTCCACATCAGATTGCCAAACGAACTGGGATCCAAAGCTGGCCTGAGCAAGGCCCGCCGCGGGAAGCAGCAGGCAGAATACCAAGGCCAGTCTTATCATTGAGACGCCAATACCTGAGCACATTGCGCGGGCAAATCATCCATCGTGTAGTCCCGCGCGCCGCGTTTGGGCACCGGTTTCGGTGCGTTCGGATCACGGGGGGGCGGGTTACGCAGCGCTTCCAGATAGGTCGTAACCCACCAGTTTAAGCTTTCGTCACACCCATTGCCGCCATCGGACAGCTGCGCCACCGTGGGCCTTTGGGTTTCGCAATTCCGGTCACCGCGCGGGCATTTCAACCGCACATGGAAATGATAATGATGCCCTTGCAGGGGGCGTATGCGCTGCAACCAATCTTTGTTGCCGGTTTCCGCATTGCACATCGCGATTTTCACCGGTGGCGTCACAAAAATGCGGTCAACGGCAGGGTCCTGGGCGGCGGCGCGCAGCAGGGCCATATGCCCGTAGGTAAAGTTTTCAGTTACACGAGATTGATCCGACGACCGGACCGAGATCGAGCTGAGCGATTCACGTTCCGCCCGGGTCAGGTTCAGCCGTTTCGGCGGCAGCATCCAGATATCTGCGTCCAGGCCCATTTGATGGCTTTGATGTCCGCTGGTCATCGGGCCGCCCCGGGGCTGGCTAAGGTCGCCAACATATATCCCTGGCCACCCGGCCTCGGTCACCGCGGCTTGGCTAAGGCGTTCGATAAACGCGATCAGATCCGGATGGCCCCAATTGCGGCCCCGGCTTAGGCGCATGGCTTGCCATGTCGGCCCGGTTTCTGGCAGCTCTACCCCACCTGCCAAACACCCTTTGGCATAGCTTCCAATTGCTTGGGCCGATTGCTGTGACCCGGTACCCACCGCGCCGAACAGCTGGTTCGCTTTGGTCTGGGCTAAGGCCGGGGCAGAAAGAGTGACCGCCAGACATAAAGCAATCGCGCGGATCATTGGGATGCCTCGTCGCCATTGGGCTTTACCCAGATCAACAGGATCAGGCCCAGCAGAAACAACCCGATCAAAGGAGAAACCCCGATCTGTTGTGACCCGCTTAGCGCCGTCGCGGTGCCGATCAATGCGGGCGCGATGAAAGACGTCGCTTTGCCCGCCAGCGCATATAAGCCAAAGCCTTCGGTCATACGGTCTGGGTCGCTTTGGCGGACCATCATCGTACGGCTGGCCGATTGGATCGTGCCCCCGGCCGCACCGATCAATGCGCCCATGACGTAGAATGCGATGTCAGGAAGGTTCGAGTCTGCGCCGACATACACCCCAAAAACGCTGTCTCGGGATATCATAACGATGGAAATGGCCACGCATGTCAGCACCAGAATACTGGCCGTGATCACGGGTTTTGGTCCGAATTTGGAATCTGCCCGCCCACCGATCCAAGCGAAAACAGCACCCGTAATGATCGCAAGGATGCCGAATATTCCTGTGTCGACAACGCTCCACCCCAGAACGCCTGCTGCGTAGATACCGCCAAACACATACATCCCGTTCAGCGCATCGCGGTACAGCATTGATGACATAAGATAAGCAAACAACGATTTGCGCGTTGGCAGACTGACGATGGTCTTGCCCAGATCCTTCAAGGCCTTGGCGACAGCGCCTTTGGGGGCTTTCGTGGCCTTTGGATCCCGGACCCAAAGAAAGAAGGGGATCATAAAGACAGCAAACCAAATTGCTGAAAGGGGTCCGACAAAACGGGTGCCTTCGCGGGCCGCAGCATCCAGGCCAAAGACAGGGTCCAGCCCGATGAAAGTTTTGCCGGTCGCGGCACTTTCTGCAAAGAAGAACAGCATCACGACCAAAGACACCAAGCCGCCTATATAGCCAAACGCCCAGCCATTTCCGGAAATGCGGCCGATCTCATCCTCGGGGCCCAGGTCGGGCAGCATCGAGTTTGTGAAGATCGTCGCAAATTCCATCCCTATCAGGCCAATGCCAAAGAAAAACAGCACAAGGACAAGGTTAAAGTCGTTGGGGTCTGCGATCCAAATCCCTGCAGATCCTATGACGTAAAGCGCCGAGAACAGCCAAATCCAGCGCAAGCGGCTGCCGCCAGTATCGGCCATGGCCCCCAGGATTGGCGCAAAGACCGCAATGATGACCCCGGCCGCCGCAACACCAAAGCCCCATGCGCTTTGGGCGTCTGATCCGTTGCCCAGCAGTTCGTTTATATAAGGACCAAAGATAAAGGTCAGGATCAGGGTGTTATACGGTTGGCTGGCCCAATCGAAAAAGAACCAACCCCAAATGCGTTTGCGTGCCGATGTTGCCATAACCAGTTCCCAAGTTTTGCCATCAGTTAGACAGGCAAGACCGTCAGGTGCAACGGAAAATACCTATGAATGCGGCGGCCAGGGCCTTAGCGCGTCTGCATCAGACCATGCCTGAACCCAATCCGGCAATGGCGGCGAGCTTGGGATGTCCAAAACCTCGGCCAGCCTCGGGGCGGGGACCAGGCCATTCTTGTCGGTCAAGGCGATGCGCAGCAGGCCATGGGAACAGCAGTCATCCCCCTTCCACAGGGATTGTTCTACATAAGCAAACCGGTGATCCCAGCCCAATGTTCTACTGCGCAGCTCTAACCGGTCAAACACGCGCACGCGTTTGCGGTACCGAATTGAAGCCCCAGCAACCGTGCCCGCCCATTTCTGCGGGGCCATTGCTGCCAGAATTCCGGTGCGTTTTAGCATGACGATGCGACCTAAATCATACAAGGTTAACGTGCGGCCATTGTTCAGCTCTAGCCACAGATCAATGTCCCACGGCCAGCAAATATGGTGGCTGATATGGGTGTCAAAGGTTTGCAAGGCAGGCGCATTTCGGTGAATAAGCCACTCTTTGGTCATGCGAATAATAGGGTACATAGGCGTTCCTTCCGCCGCTGTGATCCTTGCTAAGCGCATTAGCGTCAAGCCAAACGTAACGGCAGGGGATTGAACCTTTGGCAAAGGACGCTTAGGTCTGTTTCAGCGTTTGAAAAGGCCTTGCTATGACTTCGATTTTACAGATTTTGCTACTGATCCTTGATGTCGTCTGGTTCGTCATGATCGTTCACATCGTTATGAGCTGGCTGATCAACTTTCAGGTGCTTAATTTGCGCCAGCCTTTGGTTTATCAAATCTGGGATGGTGTGAACCGTCTGCTGGAACCGTTGTATTCGCGCATTCGCAGCTTTTTGCCTGCGACCGGCAGTTTGGATCTTGCCCCTCTGATCGCGCTAATCGGCGTCTATGCCGCGCGGATCATCTTGGTAAACAACGCTCAATACTTCTATTAAATCGCACGCGGACCGCTTGTTCTGGCAACACAGCTATGGGATGTTGCGGGCCAACCCGTAGCCATATGTGGTGTGCTTTTCCATGTCTGACCCCCATAAGGTGTTGCGCACCGTCTTTGGCTTTGACGCATTTCGTCCGGGCCAAGAGGAAATCGCACAAGCTGTGATCAACGGCGAAAACGTGTTGGCGATCATGCCGACCGGTGGCGGCAAATCTTTGTGCTTTCAATTGCCTGCCTTGTGTCGTGAAGGGGTCACCGTTGTGATCTCTCCTTTGATCGCATTGATGCGGGATCAGGTCCGGTCGCTGCGGGAACTTGGCGTTGCGGCAGGCGCATTGACCAGCGGCAACACCGAAGAAGAAACCGACGCGGTTCTAGACGGTCTGCGAAATGGGTCCTTACGGCTGCTGTACATGGCGCCGGAACGCCTGGCGTCTTCCGCGACCGAGGGTCTTTTGCGCCGCGCGGGCATCAGCCTAATCGCGGTGGATGAAGCCCATTGCGTCAGCCAATGGGGCCATGATTTCCGCCCTGACTACCTGCGGATCGGAGCGCTGCGCGACGCGCTGGACGTGCCTCTGGCCGCGTTTACCGCAACAGCAGACACGGAAACTCAGGGCGAGATCGTTCAAAAGCTGTTCGGCGGCGTCCCACCAACAGCATTTCTGCGTGGATTTGATCGCCCCAACATTCACTTGGAGTTTCAACCAAAAGACCAGCCTCGCAAACAGATCCTTGCTTTTGCCGCCGCTCGCAAAGGGCAATCCGGGATCGTGTATTGCGGCACCCGTGCCAAAACCGAAACCCTGGCCCAAGGCCTGCGCGAAGCCGGGCATAATGCGGTCGCCTATCACGGTGGCATGCAAGCGGACCCGCGCCGCGAGGTCGAGGCCCGCTTTTCCCGTGAAGACGGCCTGATTGTGGTCGCGACCGTCGCCTTTGGGATGGGCGTTGATAAGCCAGATATTCGCTGGGTGGCCCATGCCGATTTGCCCAAATCGATCGAGGCTTATTACCAGGAAATCGGTCGCGCGGGCCGAGATGGCGCCCCGGCCGAAACGCTTACATTGTTCGGTGCAGACGACATTCGCTTGCGTCGCGCGCAAATTGACGAAGGCATCGCGCCGCCGGACCGCAAAGGCGCAGACCATGGCCGCCTGAATGCGCTGCTGGGTTTGGCCGAAGCGCTGGGCTGTAGGCGCAAGCAATTGCTTGGCTATTTCGGGGAAGAAGCAACCGATTGCGGAAATTGCGATCTGTGCGACCGCCCGCCGGATACATTTGACGGCACCCTTGCGGTGCGCAAGGCGCTGTCGGCCGCGCTGCGCACCGGCGAAAGCTTTGGTGCGGGACATTTGATCGACATCCTTGTCGGTGCTGACACAGAAAAAGTGCGCCAGCGCGGCCATGATGGCTTACCCACCTTCGGTGTCGGAAAAGAGCTGGACCGCAAAACCTGGCAAGCCGTGTTCCGGCAAATGATGGGCCGCGATTTGATGCGACCGGACGCGTCGCGGCACGGTGCCCTTGTCATGACCGAGGCTGCGCGTCCCATTCTACGCGGCGAAGCCTCGATAGATTTGCGGCGCGACCTGATTGTCAAAGCAGACAGACGCCCGACGCCAAAAGCCCTGGTCAGCGAAGAAGATGCCCCGTTGCTATCGGCGCTTAAGGCCAAGCGCCGCGCTTTGGCGGAAGAGGCAAGCCTGCCCGCCTACATGATCTTTGCCGACAAAGCGCTGATCGAAATGGCGGAAACAAAACCCACAACATTGGATGGTTTCGCCCGGATCAACGGGGTCGGCGCAACCAAGCTGGAAAAATACGGCGCCGCCTTTCTGTCGGTGATCACCGGTTCGGATGCAGAAAATGTCCACCCCACCCGGCGCAAATTGGCCGGACGCCAGGCAGGCACCTTGTTTGACGAACTACAACGCGTCCAGTCAGAACTCGCCCGTGGGCCCATGGGCACCGACAAGCCGCTTAGCTGCTCGACCTCGGATCTGCGCAAATTGGCGGAACAAAAACCAAACGACATTGCGGCCATTGCACGGCTGTTGGATGAACGCCGGGTTGATCGGTTTGGGCATGCCTTTTTGGATGTTTTGCACGCCACGGACTAGTCAAAGCTGGACCCACCCGCATCTATTGCTATGTAGCAATCTGTGAAAAGGAAACACTGATGCTTGCAGTAATCTCGCCCGCCAAACGTCTAAACTGGGACGTCGAAAGCGCCTTGTCGCCGACTTTGCCCCAGTTTCAAGACGATGCCCGACGCCTTGCGACGACTGCCAAGCAGTTGTCTTTGCAAAAACTGAAGGCATTGATGCATCTAAGCGATGATCTGGCGCGACTAAATCGGGATCGCTTTGCTGCCTTCGCGCCCGAGCCGAACACTGCCACAGACAAACCTGCCGCACTGGCATTTGCGGGCGACACCTACGTTGGGCTGGATGCTGGCAGCCTATCGCCTGAAGCTTTCAGCTATGCCCAAGACCACCTGCGAATTCTGTCCGGGCTTTACGGCGTGTTGCGCCCCTTGGATCTGATCCAGCCCTATCGTTTGGAAATGGGCAGTCGGCTGAAAACCCGTCGTGGCGCGAACCTTTATGCCTATTGGGGGGATCAGCTTTCCAAGGCGTTGAATGCGCAAGCCAAAGACATCGACACGGATTTTTTGGTGAACTGCGCCTCGAATGAGTATTTCGGCGCGGTGGATTTGAAAGCGCTGAAGCTGCAGGTGATCACCCCTGTGTTTTTGGAAGAAAAGAACGGAACCGCCAAGACGGTCAGCTTTTTTGCCAAAAAAGCGCGGGGTGCGATGGCGCGCTATGTGGTCGAGACCCGCGCCAAAGCGATCAGCGATCTAAAAGGCTTTGATTTTGAAGGCTATGGCTACGACCCAGACGCATCGACCGAGGATAAGCCCGTGTTCCGCCGCGCTTATCCTGCGCCTGCGCGCTGAGCTTTCGGCCGGGTTTCAACCCCCAATGGTGATGTTCCTTCAGGGGCGTGTTGGGTGATTTTTCCGTGGATTTCAGCTTTGCGAAGCGGCTTGGTCAAATATTCGCTTAGCCCAGCGGACAGAATCCTTTCCTGATCTCCCGCCATGGCATGGGCGGTCAACGCGACGATCGTCAAAGGCTCTACACCTTGTTCGGCCTCGATCTTCCGGATGGTTTGGGTTGCCTCCATCCCATCCATTTCGGGCATCGAGATGTCCATGAAAATCAAATCGGGGCGGTCCTCGCGAAACGCTTCGACAGCCTCTAACCCGTTTCCTGCAAAGCGTAGGTCAATGTCCAAATCCTTGACCATTTTGCGAAAAACCAGCCGGTTGGTCTTGTTGTCTTCCGCTGTAAGGACTTTCATCCTTCTTGCCGCAATTGGGGCCTCAACCGGTGGTTTTGGCTTCGCGCTGCCGGTTTTCACAGGCTTTGTACTTACCTTCCGGGCCCCTTTTGCTGGCTTTTTTCTTGGCGCTTTGGCTTTTCCAACACGGGGGCCCAGTTTAGCCAGTGTTTCAAAAAGCTCTCGCCGCAGCACAGGTTTAGCCAGGGCCGCGTCGAACAAATCTAGGTCAGATGTGGACATGCTGCTCAAGGAATCCGAGCTCAGCAGAACAATGGGCGGGGGCGATTTTGTTTGTTGGATGGCTTGGGCCAAGTCCGTTCCCGACATGCCACCTGCCCGGCAATCCGTGATCAATATGTTTGCGGAATGCCCGTCATCGAAGAATGCAATCGCGTCTTGAGCATTGTCGTAGCCATGCACCGCGACGCCACAAGCGATCAGCTGTTTTTCGATTGTAATGCGGTTGATCTCGGATTCGTCGACGATCACGGCCGTTTGCAGATAACTGGGGACCGCTGGCACAGTGGTTTGCGCCTGGTCATGGATGGCCAAAGGCAACCGGACCCCAAAACAGGATCCTTGCCCTACCTCTGATTCCACCCAAATTTCGCCGCCCATAAGCTCGATTAGCTTGCGGGTGATCGCTAGGCCCAAGCCGGTGCCTTCGAATTTGCGATTTGCTTCTTCTTCAACC
>SPJP01000254.1 GCA_006844665.1 Paracoccaceae bacterium | reverse complement strand
GTTGTGAAACACGCGTGTGTCGCTTTCGTCAAAATGGATTGCACGGGCGAGCTACATGTTGGCCTCGTCAAATTTGCGGTAAGGGGAACGTGAACGGTAGTGTCGTCGGTTTTCAAGAGCAAGCCAAGGTCTTCGTCCAAGCCAATGTAAGTGCCGGTCTGGCCGCCAAAGGTGATCTCGCCTTCCAGGTCATGGGCAAGGCCAATCCATTCGCGGTGCAGTTGGGCCGTGCCGGCCTCGGTCCAGGCGTTGATCCCAACCAATGTATGTCGGATCCAGGCCTCCAGCAGTTCTACCGCGTTAACCTCGGCGCAGCCTTCAGCGTACAGGGCCGTGTCATCCGGGGTGAGGCCGGTTTCTTCGCTAGAGGGCCATAGTTGCAGGGTCAGGTCAATGACCAGCCAGTCGGGGTCCTGATCTGGTGCGCTTTCTGCGGCCATTCGCAGCGCGCCACAGCGACCGCCGTTGACATAGATAGTGCCGTCCCAACCCAAATGGACCGAAACCTCGGGCGGGCCTATAGACCCCAACGCGTTCTGAAACCCGACACCGCAAAGGGGAAGCATTGTAGCAGCTTTCGACAAGGCGACATCTGGAGCAAACACGATGGCCGCGCAAAGCTGGTCCGGGCGCAGATCGTAGACAACCAGCCCAGCGTCGCAGCCGGTGTCCGCCGCAGCACAGGCCGCAGCGAATGGATCGCGGCCTTTGGCATTCTGACCGGTGAACAGCGGA
Organism: Paracoccaceae bacterium; assembly: GCA_006844665.1. Lineage (GTDB taxonomy): Bacteria > Pseudomonadota > Alphaproteobacteria > Rhodobacterales > Rhodobacteraceae > Dinoroseobacter. Next base: position 59 of record SPJP01000254.1, on the reverse strand, counting down.
GGAAACTGCGGCTCGTTCATGCGTGACCGTTCTTTATCAGGTCTTTTGCGACCGAGCGG
>SPJP01000253.1 GCA_006844665.1 Paracoccaceae bacterium | reverse complement strand
CCCTTGATGACCTGTGCGGCCACAAGGTCGTCATCCAATATTTTGAGCAACTGATTCTCCTCCCAGGCGTTCAAAATGTCTGCGTATCTATAGGTCACACCAATTATTTAGTCAATAATGTTGCTTATAATTTCGCGAAAATTTTTTCTAGAAATTACCTGCAATTATATTGCGCAAAAAAGAGACGCGAACCACCAAGGTGGTCCGCGCTTCATACTTTTCTGCACACGCCGAAGGCGCGGTTGGTGCTCGACTACTTAGCGGCGTCCAGTTGCATGATCATCTCGTCGATCAAAGGCTTTCCGCCCGGAAATGCCTCGGCAAAGCTTGCCAGGATATCATCACCGACCGCCTCAATAACACCATCGATTTCCTCGGCAGACATTTCCGAGAATGTGTGGCCTTCTTGGGCTTTGACCATCTCGATCGCTCCATTGTTCCACTCGTCCATAAAGATGCCAAATTCGTGGGTGTCTTCACAGGTGGAATGGGCATCCAGCGCTGCTTTAGCTTCGTCCGACAGGGCTTCGTAGGCGTCCTTGGCCATAAACACAGCGCCCAGCATGCCGCCCAAAGGCGCGATGTAATGGTGGTTCAGCACTTCGTCCAACCGGAACGCCGGGAAGGCGGAAAATGGGATGATCATACCGTCAGCAGCACCCCGCTGAAGCGCCTCATAGGCTTCGGTCACATTGACAGAGATCGGGGTGCCCCCTTCGCCCTTTGTGATTTCCACGGCCGATGGCGAAGGCGCGATGATCGTCTTGCCACTGACCGAAGACAGGCCCGCTGTGATTTCGGTGTCTGTCAGATGCAAGGCAGAGTT